>DASRSO010000001.1:0-6600 GCA_035656375.1 Cyclobacteriaceae bacterium
GGTAACGACTTCTATTGAGAATTCTTTGTTGTCCTTCAGTTTTTCGGTGAGGGCAATGCGTTCGTCGGCAGCTTTAACAGTCCTGTAATTAACGGTAGAAGCATCGAAGACGCGTTTTTCCGTTTCTACTGTTTCTGTTTCTTCGGAGGCGCCTCCAAACATAGAAAGTTGAGAGCCTTTTGGATTTGAAACAGGTGCTGTAGTTGTCGCTGTGCCTGCTGTAGTTGTGGCGAATGCTCTCGCTGCTATCCCTTTAAATTCCAGTTCATCAAAGATCGGTTCGAGCTTGCTCTTATCCGGTCCCTGGTATGCAAGCTTGTCTTCTTCAAATTTGATGGGCGAATCGATGTTGATCGTTGCAAGCTTCTTCGAAAGCAATGCCTGCTCGCCGAACTCGATAACTCTCTCCTTCAGCTTGCCCTTCATCTTGTCGGTGTTCTTCACCACTTCTTCAACGGTACCGAACTGCTTGATAAGGTCGGCGGCAGTCTTCGGTCCGACACCCGGTATGCCCGGAATGTTATCCGACGTATCGCCCTGCAGCCCGAGAATATCGATCACCTGCGAAACATCTTTTATGTCCCATTTCTCGCAGACTTCCTTTGGGCCGAGAATATCGACCGAGTTGCCCATATAAGCGGGCTTATATAACCAAATGTTGCTCCGTACGATCTGGCCGAAGTCTTTATCGGGAGTCATCATGTAGACGTCGAAGCCCTGGTCGGCGGCTTTAAGAGCGAGTGTCCCGATGATGTCGTCGGCTTCGTAGCCGGATATTTCGAGGATGGGGATGTTGAAACCACGGACGATCTCTTTCACGATGGGAATGCCCGTGCGGATGTCTTCCGGCATTTCCTGGCGGGTGGCTTTGTAGGCCTTAAAGATCTCGTCGCGGAATGTTTTTCCGGGGGCGTCGAATGCAACGGCGATGTGGGTCGGCTTTTGTTTGGAGAGAACTTCCATGAGGGTGTTCGTGAAACCGAACGCCACGGAGGTGTTCATGCCCTTCGAGTTGATGCGGGGGTTCTTTGTAAAAGCAAAATGCGCCCGGTAAATCAGCGCATATGCATCGAGAAGGAAAAGCTTTTTCGGATCGGCCATCGGAGTATACTCAGTTCTGAATGAACTACAAATGTGGCGAAAAAGCTCCTTACTCCTTACTATTGGCTCCTTGCTCCTTAAATAGAATTAAAATAATCCACAATTTTTACCCACGATTCCTCCGATTTCTTTTTCAATTTTTCCTTTTTCGCGAACTCTTTCACCTGTTCAGATTTCAGACTCTCGTACAGATCGTCGGCTGACTTTACTTCCGAAATACTTCCTCCCACAGAAACCAGGTGGCTTATGTCGGTCACGAAGCTTCTTTCGATAGTAGAAGAGTTGTACGGCTTGGTTTCCATGATCACCTTTTTGATATGCTTGAGCAAAGTTGCCTTGCCTTCGCTGGAGATCACTTCGCAGAAGGTGTTGCTCGCCTGTGTAGGAATAAACGTACGGGGCTCACTTGAATCAGTTTCCAGTCTTTTGATCGCTTTCGGACTGGCCACCATCGTCGCTCCCTTCTCATCCATGTAGAGTAGTTCTTCCGTCACCAGGTTGAAGTTGGTCTTTACACCTTTTATGGTACGACCATCGTGCAGGGTAATTGTTGCTGAAATAAAATCTTCGAACATGTAAGGGCTGCCATTGACATCCACATATTGTCGCGGGAAGAATGGAGTGCCGGCAACGTCACGAAAGTTTTCGACAACAGCCATGTTTTGGGAGCGGCTGACGAACGGGAGGAGGAGAATAGTTATAAATAAGTATTTCATAAATAATGTTAGAGGAGAGTAAGGAGTAAGAATCAGGGAGCCTGACTGATCGAGCGTGCGCTCCTTCCTTCTTGCTCCTTACTCCTTACCCCCTTAATTCTTCCTAGTTATCACCATACCCGGGATTCTGCTGCAAATTCGTATTCGCATTCTTTTCCCTTACTGGTATCGGGGCAACCATCGCATTGGAATTATACGGAACGCCATCTGCCGCTCCTTTCAAACGCTTCAGATCGTGGACGCCACTGCCTTCGTGAGCCAGTTCAAGCTTACGCTCAAACAGGATCGCATCGAGGGTGAGTTGCGCCGGTGTGAGGTCTGGAAGGTGTACACGATTACGGATCAGGTTGACGTCGTTCAAAGGAAGATCGCCAATCACTGTTCCCAACCTGAAGTTAGCCTCTGCCCTTGTAAGGTACATCTCTGCAAGACGAACCACTGGAACAACAGTGAACTGTATCTTCCACTTGCCCGAACGAACTGCACCGTTTCCTTCATAGAACATCTCGAGACGAGCATCGTCCGGGTCATAGAGGTCGAGGTGTTTTTGGTTGATTTCAACATCACCATCACGGCCTCCGAAGTCAGGTATCGACCAGTAGACCTGCATGGTGTTGTTGCCATCCTGTTCGTTCTCCTGGATCGCGAAGATGTCTTCAACAGAGTTTTCAAGGTTGTTGAATGCATCTGCATACTCTTCAGTGAGTTCCCAGTTACCAGATTCGATCACGCGGTTCGCAGCATCCCTGGCCGCAGCGAAATCGCCCTTGCCCAAATAAACACGGGAAAGGATTGCGGCAGCTGCGCCTTTTGTCGCAAACACGCCGTTCTCTTCCGGCAGCAGCGACTCTGCAGTGGTAAGATCACTGATCAATTGCTGATAGGTTTGTTCGACAGTTGCACGCGGAGCATAACTTTCTTCAGTAATCGCCTGAGTTGCTTTGAGCATGATCGGAACACCAAGGTTCGACGACGTGTTGCCCGCACTGTAGGGTTGACCAAAGAGCCTTACGAGCTCGAAGTATACCGCACCACGAATAAACAGTGCTTCTCCTTTTACACGGTCACGATCATCTTCAAGCACGTTGTCGATCGACTCGAGGACGTTGTTACAAATGTTGATCGTGTAGTAGCCGCCGGTCCATTCGTTGCGGAGGTACACGTTATTGGTGAGCATTTTCTTACCAAACACTTCGCGCAACTGGTTGAATGTTCCTACCCACGCGATCTCACCATTCGAAGCCATCAGTTCAGAAAAGAGGAAAGAATAACCTCCCCAAAGATTGCCGGTCGAAGGGCCTGATGTAACGTTGGCGTTGTACCCCGACAGCCCGTCGTAGGCTCCGAGTAACGCCTTCTTGATGTTTGCATCTGTTGCCAGTGCCACTTCCGTCGCCAGTGATTGCTGCGGTTTCAGGTCGAGCTGATCCGTACAAGCACCGAACGCTATCGCCATTAAGACTATATAGATCTTCTTCATTTTCAGCACAGTTTTAGAATGAAACATTGAGACCAAAGATCACCGACTTCACTTGCGGAGCAGAGTAGAAGTCTGACCCTTGCGCCGTGTTCGGGTTCGTTGTCGTACGATAATCGGCGTTTACTTCAGGATCCCATCCAGGATACTTCGTAAATGTCAACAGGTTCTGACCTGTAACATATACTTTTACCGCGTTCATCTTCCAGCGTGAAACCAGCGTTACAGGAAGGTTGTATCCAAGTGTAACTGTTTTCAGACGAGTATATGAACCATCGTAGATGTAACGGCTCGAAGCAGAAGTGCCGTTCGGGATCAAACCACTCCAGTTCCAGCGAGCCTGCGGTACCTGTGTGATATCGCCTGGTTTCTGCCAGCGATCGAGTTGATCGAGAGTCTGGTTGTCGAACCAGTCGCCGTTTGCCGACATGAATCCACCACCACCGTTGATGATCTTATTGCCGTACACGCCCTGGAAAAGGACTGCAAAATCGAAATCACCAAAAGTGAACGTGTTATTCAAACCTGCCGTGTACTTGGGGTTCGGATTGCCCAACACGTAGTTTCCAGCATCGTTGTAGTTGTTGGTCAGGTTGCCTTCGGCTGTGTAGTACAATGCATCACCGTTTGCGGGATCTGCTCCAGCGTACTTGGGACCGTAGAACACACCGATTGGTTGTCCGACAACAAGTGAGTTAAGGAACCTTCCGTCGTTGCCAGGGATCTCGGTAACCTCACCATCGAGTTTAGTCACCTTGTTCTGGTTGTGCGACACGTTGAGTGAAGTTGACCAGCGGAAACCTTTCTTGTCGACGTTCACCGAGTTGATCACAACTTCGACACCTTTGTTTTGCATTGTTCCTACGTTGTCCTGGATGTTAGTGAAACCAGAAACACCGGGGATCGGCACGTTATACAAAAGTTGTGTAGTGTTCTTTACGTAGTAGTCAACTTCACCGGATACACGGTTGTTGAAGAAACCATAGTCAACACCTACGTCGTACTGTGTGGCAACTTCCCATCCGAGTTTTGGATTGGCGAGCTGTGTAGGGTTGAGTGTGGAAGATCCTGAGTATTTGCCTGAGCCCCAAAGGCCAAGTGCAGTGAACTCGGGGATCTCTGCGTTACCTACGCGGCCGGCGCTGGCTCTTACTTTAAGGAAGCTCAAAGGACCGGCGTCGTTGATAAACGATTCTTCTGAGAGGATCCATCCTGCAGAAATAGCGGGGAAGAATCCGAAGCGATTGTCGGCGCCGAAGCGTGATGATCCGTCGGCACGTCCGCTCAGTGTCAACAAGTATTTGTCTGAGAACTTGAAGTTCACACGAGAGAAGTACGACAGGAACGAATACTGTTGAGCAAACGAGAAACCACCAGTGATCTGGCCGGCGCTTGCGAGCTTCTTCAGGTCGTCGCTGGGGAATTGCTGACCGGTTACGTTGGTCTGATCGTTCGTAGCTTTTTGGAACGACATACCGAGAGTAGCATCCATCAGGTGTTTGCCGCCAAGAAGCTTGTTATAACTGAAGAAGTTGTTCGTGTTGTAGTTGAACGTCCTTAACCAGTCGGACTGGCCCGCGCCGTTTGTTGACTTCGACTGGGTACGCAATCCGAAGAACTGCTCATCGTTTTGAGTCATTACATCGTAACCGAGTTCCGAACGGAAGTTCAGGCCTTCGAAGATGTTCAGTTGTGCGTACAAGCCGCCAAGGTTTCTGAATGTTGTCGAACTATAGCTTCCATTCTCTGCGTTGATGAGCGGGTTGTAGTACGTAGTTACAGGTCGGTCGTACAACATTCCGTTTTTATCGCGCACGGGTGTGATGGGAGCCAACGCAACGATCTGCATAGGAGTACCGAAGTCGTTGTCCTGTGTGACGCGGGTTGTTACCGATCTCGCCATCGACATGTTTGCACCAATCGATAACCGGTCGCTAACTTTTTGATCGAGGTTCGCGCGTGTAGAGATCCTGTCGAAATTGTTGGCGATAAGGATACCATCTTGCTTGCTGTACTCACCACTCACGTAGAACTTGGTTTTGTCGGTTCCACCAGAAGCGTTAATGTTGGCGATCTTCACCATCGGATTTTTCTGGTAAGCTTCTTTCTGCCAGTTAGTGTTGGTTTCGAGCTTTCTCCAATCCGAATGACCTGAGTAACGAGTAAAGCGACCTTCCATGATAGACAAGTAGTCGTCGATGTTGTCTTGTTCAGAATCATATTCACCGGGATTGCCGTTACGGTTGTAATCGTAAACCGCACCGTTGATAGCAGCTTCGCGAAAGTATGCGAGGTACTGTTCGGCATTCAGGAAGCCACGATCGGCTTTGGTGGGCGCGTTGAATCCGTACTGCAAGTTTGCATTGATCGTCGTCTTGCCAGACTTACCACGTTTTGTGGTGATCAGCACGACACCATTAGCTGCACGTGAACCATAGATCGCGGCAGCCGACGCATCTTTCAGGATCTCGAACGACTCGATGTCGTTGAAGTTGATCGATGCGAGTGCACTACCGTTGCTGGATGTTGTTCCGTTTTGAGCAGTGTTAAGGTTAGACGTTGTGATCGGAATGCCATCGACAACGTAGAGAGGTTCGTTCGAAGCTGTGAGTGAACCCGATCCGCGGATACGCACTTTGATACCTTCGCCCACACGACCACTCTGGCTTTCTACGAACACACCGGCCGCACGACCTTGCAGCGCCTGGGTGAAGTTGGGAACCGGGATGTTCTTAACCTCATCACCTTTCAGGCTGGCGATGTTTCCGGTAAGATCCTGCTTGATCTGTGTTCCATAACCGACTACAACAACTTCGTTGAGCTGTTGCACGTCGGCGCTCATGGTTACGTCGATAACAGATCGGGTTCCGATCGCGACTTCTTGGGTGAGAAATCCGATGAATGAGAAAACGAGCTGCTCAGCAGATGCGGGAGCGGTGATACGGAATTCACCGTTACTGTCTGTAACGGTTCCCGTAGTTGTTCCTTTTACCACCACGTTCACACCGGGCAGCGCCGATCCATCATCGGACGCAGTTACCCTGCCGGAGATTGTTCTCTCCTGTGCGAGTGCTACATGTAGCGATAAAAATGAAGCAAAGACAATTAGTAAAATCTTCTTCATAGTTTTTTGTTGGTTTTTGAAAAGACTCATCCATGAGCAGAATTGCCCAATAAGACTTAGCGGTAAAGTATTGATAACAGTGCGGTATCAATACACACCGATTGCGTGATTTACCATTGGCATTTACTAACGCAAACTGCAGTACGTGGAGACCATGGTCTTCCTTTTCTTTCTGCTGAAAT
>DASRSO010000002.1:0-14411 GCA_035656375.1 Cyclobacteriaceae bacterium
GCAGTTCCAGTTTCGCACGGGAGGTGAGATCCACATCCTGAAGAACCTGTCGGTTGTTCCGCTCGGCTATGTATATACGTGGAATCCCATATATGGAAAGCAGCCTAACAAGTTTGTGAACAACGAGCACAGGTTGTGGCAGCAGGTTTTGTTTAAGCACGACATTGGAAAGGTGCATTTAAGTCACCGGGGGAGGCTGGAGCAACGATACATCCAGGTTCACAGCATAAGTAATGGAGAGGTGATCTACGAGGGCTTCGACTATTATGCGAACCGTTTTCGTTACAGGATGATGGCGATCGTTCCGATAACCGGGAAAGTATCGGCGAGCTTCTACGATGAGGTTTTTTTGAGCTGGGGCCCGCCAGTAACGTATCACAAGCCCGATCAGAACAGGTTGTTTGCAGGTGTGGGGTACCAGGTAAATAAAAATCTTGTGATCACGTCAGGGTTCCTGTATCACATGCTGGTGAAAGCAAATGGAGCGATGCAGGAGAATAATCTGGGAGTACAGATCTCTGCAGCGTATAATATCGATCTGACGAACTAACGTCCATAATTCCGGACGATCCACACAAATTCTCTCTCTGTTTCCTCTATTGTCCGGTTAACCGCACCCCGAAGGTTAATGTACAGGATCACGGAAAGGAAGATCAACTGACCGACAGATACGAGTATTGCAAAGCCGGGAGCTGCGTTGGCAAACATCGATAGCACGGCAAACGTGAAGAAGAGCAATATTACGATCCCGGGATAAAAGACGGTCGCATTGATGCTTGTTTCTACAAATACTACCGCTCTCTCGTCACGTTGCGTTACCTCTCCATTCAATTTTACGGACATGGCGCTGTTCGGGTTAAAGAGTTTTTTTCGCTTGCGAATCGAAAACCTGTCGCCCCTGATATTTCCCTTAAAGACCGGACCTTTGGAAAATTGTTCGAAGAACTCGTACCCTGAAGGATCAACGTGAGGCTCGAGACTTTTGATAAAATATGCCTTCGGACAATCCAGGTTTATCGTCAATTCTTTGACGAGCCCAATGGCTTTAAAGAAGTCTTTCATTTCGCGGCGCGTTTGTATTGATGCACGATAAATGTAAATTCTTTTTCAATGTTGTCGCCAAGGTCGCCCAGCTGCTGCCGTATAACAAACGACATTATGGCGATGATTGCGATGGCGAATCCTATAAACCCGAGCCTGGTCGGGATGTCCAGGTTTGGAACAAGCAATGCGGCAGCCACGATTACTACTGCGAAGATCGTGAACATCACACTCATGATCGCTATCTGCCCGTTGAAGGCATCGGCTTCGATAGATACAACACACGAATTATCCTGCTCCTTCACTGTGCCGCTTATCTCGATAAGGTTTGCCTGTTGATTCATTGTCGTTAACCGCCGACGAATTTTGAATTGATCGTGTGTCACGGTTCCTTTAAACGGAGTCCCGCTCTTGAAAGCTTCGAAAAATTCGTAACCAGAGGTGTCCACGTTAGTACTGAGTGCCTTTAGAAAAACATCCTTTGAGCAATTCAATTTTATAGTGAACTCACGAACGAAGCTGATGTTAAAGAAACTGAAGAATTTCATTGAATCCTGTCGGTGTGTAACGGGACCAGGATAAAGATAAATATAATACCGACTATTTCCCCCCCGCAGCTTTCAGGTCTGCGAGGCAATTCTCATCGAGTACCGGAACTCCCTTTCCCGTTACGTCACTTCCGATGATCCGGGTTTCTGCCTTGTAATACATCAGGCAATCTATATTGGTACAATGCGCCGAGTGATCGGTATCCTGGTGCGGGGCTACCATCGAAGTACCATTGTTCACCAAACCAAGTATGTGACCAAACTCGTGTTCAAGTATTGTTGTCTCCAGCGCTGCAGTGCGCGGTTGATTTAAACCTCCCGACATCTGGTTTACCGTATTCTCAAACACTGCAATAGAAGAAGCACCATAGGCAACGCCAAGTACTTTCGAACTGCTCGTATTGGTTGAGTATTCACCATCTACGAAGAATAACCAGGCCGTTAATACCTTGTCAGAATTTACCCTTTGCCTGTGTATCTTTTCAAGATCGCGAAGATAGCTCGCATCGAATGTCGCCTTTCCCGGCGACGGAATACCACGAAGAACGGTTGTGATGCCAACCGGTTTATTTAAACGTGCCCCAAGAAAAGTTACAAGATTATTTAAGGCCGACTGCGTAGGTTCGTAGCCGTTCACAAACACTACTTCAAGAACCAGCGATGTATATTTTTTATCGGAAAGGAAATCCCCCGGAAAAACAGAGTTGTTAATTACGTAGGGAGACTGCTCTTCTTCTTGATCGCAGCTAAATGCTATGAAAAGCAATAGCGCAACCGGGAGAATTTTTAAACGACTCATTTGTCGGGTGGGATGACAAATTTTAGACCAAGTTAAGCTGCTTTAAGCTCGGGGTGATCGAGTATCAACCTGAACCAGTACGTGAAATCCTGCGGTTTTTTGGCCACTGCTGCCCTTAGCTGGCCCATGTCCTCAAACCGCCATTCGTCTACTTCGTCGTGGTTGATCTCCGGCTCTCCATCATAACGGCCAACATAAACATGGTCATATTCGTGTTCCGTGAGATTATTTTCAAGCTCGGTGCGGTAGATAAACTTATGGGAAAAATGCGGTTTCACGTCGATTCCCATTTCCTGGATGAGTTTCCGGCGCATGGCCTGCTCTATGTCCTCGTCTGGCTTCGGGTGACTGCAGCAGGTATTCGTCCAGAGGCCGCCGCTGTGGTATTTTTTCCACGAACGCTTCTGGAGAAGCAGCTGACCTTTGGAGTTGAATATCAATATAGAGAATGCCCGGTGCAAGGCACCCTTGCGGTGTGCCTCCATCTTCTCCATCGTACCGATGGCGTTATCGTTCTCGTCGACCAGGATTACCTCCTCCATTGTCAGATCATGTTCAGCTGATGTTTGATGTACGAAGCACAGAGTATCGACAACTTTTGGCGGTTGCGGATACTGATCCTTTCTTTTAATACGAAGTCAGGGGGTGTGTTACGTATCTTTCTGAATAGCGCAAGGTAATACACGTAAGCGACATAAACTCCAAGCTTCGAGGAACGGGGAAGTTTCTTAATGCCCTCGAATCCCTGCTGGAAGTCCTCGAAAATACTTTGTTCAATCTTTTCCTTCGTGGCTTGGTCAAACTGGCGCATGTCGATGCCTGGAAAATAGCTGCGGCCCAACCCAATGAAGTCGGCATTCAGGTCGCGCAGGAAGTTTATCTTTTGAAAGGCAGACCCAAGCTTCATAGCGTTGGGCTTCAACTGCTCGAACAGGTTGGTGTCGCGCTGACAAAATACATGCAGACACATCAACCCGACCACTTCGGCAGAGCCAAGCACATAGGTGTTAAAGCTCGTGTTGTCGTGTGTTGTTTTTGTGAGATCCATTGCCATACTGTCGAGGAAACAATCGATGAGGCCCAGGTCGATCCCGTATTGATGTACTGTGGCCTGGAAACTATTCAGTATCGGGTTGAGACTGATCTTTTCTTCTATCGCTCTTAAAGTGTCGGCGCGAAAACGGTCGAGCAGTTCTGCTTTGTTGAAATCATGAAACGTATCGACAATCTCATCAGCAAAGCGAACGAATCCGTAAATGGAATATATCGGGTTGCGCAGCTCTTTCGCGAGACAACGGATACCTATCGAAAATGAAGTACTGTAGGCATGCGTTGTCAGCCTTGAGGTTTCTATCGAAACATTATCGAATAGCTCTTTACCTGTCATTTATTATTTAAGTTAGCTATTAACCGACTCACCACCTGTCCTGAGATAAGTGATGGCGGAACACCCGGGCCTGGTACAGTTAATTGTCCTGCGTAAAATAAATTGCTCACCTTCTTATTTACGATGGAAGGGCGGAGATTGGCAGTTTGTTTAAGTGTATTTGCGAGGCCATAAGCATTTCCCTTCAAAGCGTGATAATCGTCGATGAAATCACGATGCGCATACGAGCGTTTAAACACTATGTTATTGCGTATCGACTCGCCCGTAACTTTTTCAAAACGATCGACGATCATATTAAAATACTTCTCGCGGATGTGAGGCTCGTCGTTAAGCCCCGCCGCAACGGGTATTAACACCACTAAGTTTTCGCATCCTTCCGGTGCTGTCGAAGGATCACTCACCGAGGTGCACGATACATAGAACTGCGGAGACTGTGGCCACCGCGGATCCTTGTAGATCTCATTAGCATGCAGCCCGAAATCTTCATCGAAGAACAATGTATGATGTCTTAGATTCCTCAATTTCTTGTTGACGCCGATATAGAACAAGAGTGCGGACGGGGCCATCACCCTTTTGTCCCAATAACTTTCAGTATACCGACGGCTCTCTGCCGGCAACAGTTGCTGTTCCACATGATGGTAATCGGCCGTGGCCACCACATCGTCGAACTCCAGCCGTTCTTTATCTACGTAGATCGCGTCGATCCTGGATTTGTTTACCGACAGCTTGCTGATCTCTGCATTGAACCTGAATTTCACACCTAACTCTTTCGCCAGCAACACCATTCCCTCCACAACTTTATAGATGCCACCCTTCGGATACCATGTCCCAAGCGAGATATCCGCATAGTTCATTAGAGTATACAATGCGGGAGTGTCTTGCGGAGCTGCGCCCAGAAATAGCACCGGGAACTCAAGCAACTGTACTATCCTCGGGTTCTTAAAAAATTTCCGCACGTAGCTGGATACGGAAGTGAACACATGCAGACGAAGAACATTTTTCAGCAGGTTCGTATTCGCAAACTCGGTTAGCGACAACCCCGGCTTGTAAACAAGATCATTAATGCCAATGTCATACTTGAGCTTGCCTTCCCGCAGGAACTCCCGGAGCGCGCGGCTGCTACCAGGCTCCAGTCGTTCAAACAGCCTTGCGACACCTTCTTCACCTGCCGGCACGTCTATAAGATCATTCGGACCAAAGAAGACCCGATACGAGGGGTCAAGCCTTTCGAGCTCGTAATAGTCGTACACGTTCTTGCCGAACAAGGCAAAGTACTTCTCGAATACGTCGGGCATCCAGTAGAAACTGGGACCCATGTCGAACGTAAACCCTCCGTGTGTGAGCTGGCGGGCGCGTCCGCCCGGAGCGGCGTTTTTTTCAAAAATGGTAACGTCGTAGCCCTCCTTCGCCAGGCAAGTGGCGGCAGAAAGACCGGCGAAACCGGCCCCAATTAGGGCTATCCTGCGCATTTTGTTTAATTATTTCGGCCAAAAGTTAAACAAAATCCTTCACTTTCAAAATATTGGCAGCGAGGTGAAAGTTGGGAGGAAAACTCAGGGCCATGCGGTTGAGCACTCCCCCGGTGGCAATGATCGTTGAGTTCGGAAAATCTGAAGAAAGTGTGTTGACGAAGTTCTGCAGGTCTTTCGGGAGTCGTTCCGAGATCATTGAGGTTACGAAGAAGTTGGGGTGGTGCGATCGCCCTATGGATTTGAGGTCTTCGTAAGGGACCATCTGGCCGAGGTAGAACACCCGGATGCCTGCTTTCTTTAAGATATAGTAACAGAAGAGGAGGCCGATCTCGTGGAGTTCGTATTCGGGGAGGAAGAGCACGGCCGACTTTGCTGTCTTGGGGGGGATCGGAAGTTTGTCGACAGCGACGAGCAGCTTTTGACGGACAAGGTTTGAAACGAAATGTTCCTGGGCTGGGGTGATGTTTCCTGTTTGCCAGAGTATGCCGATGCGATCGAGGAATGGAAAGATGACGTCGGTGATGGTTTTCTCCATTCCGAACTTGTCGGCAAGAGTATTCAGCTGTATCTCGAACTGCTCTTCATCGAGATCGATCATTGATACGATGACCTGGTTGATGTAGATATCGGCTTCGCTCTTTTTCTCGGTAAACTCGAGAACTTTTTGCACGAGCTGTTCGTGATCGAGGTCGGCGATGTGAGATATCTTGACACCGTGGTTGTTCAGCAATGAGACGTTGATGATCTTTTTAAGGTCATCGTCGGAATAATAGCGTATGTTGGTAGACGTGCGGCTCGGTTCGATAAGCTTGTGTCGCTTTTCCCAGATCCGAATTGTGTGGGCCTTGATCCCTGATAGCCGCTCCAGTTCTTTGATCGAGTATTTACCCATTAAGTTCAAATTACGATTGTATTTTTAGGATTCCAATGAAAGATGCCGGCATAGAGTGGTTCAAAAGTAATGGTTGGAAACCTTTTGATTTTCAACTTGAAGCATGGGATGCATACCTGGCTGGCAAGAGCGGGCTCGTAAATGCGCCAACGGGCAGCGGTAAAACGTATTCGTTGCTCGTTCCAATTTTATTAGAATTTCTTCGCGATTACCCGGGTAAACCTAAGAATTCGGGACTTCGGGCGATATGGATCACACCGATCAGGGCTCTTTCAAAGGAAATAGAATTCGCGGCCAATAAAGCAATCGAAGGACTCGGACTTCCCTGGAAGGTGGGCGTTCGTTCGGGCGATACATCTGTTGCGAAACGTCAGCGCCAGCGCGACAGGCCCCCGGAATTTTTGATCACCACGCCAGAGAGTCTTCACCTGTTGCTTGCTTCGAAGGGCTACGCAGAATATTTCGGCAGCCTTCAATCCATTATTGTTGACGAGTGGCACGAGCTCATGGGATCGAAGCGCGGTGTGCAGATGGAGCTGGCGCTGTCGCGGTTGAAAAAAGTAGCGCCCGGTTTGAAAGTGTGGGGCATATCGGCAACCATCGGCAATATGGAACAGGCGATGGAAGTATTGTTGGGTGACTATTATAAAAAGAAGAGCACGGTCATCATCCGGGCCAACATCAAAAAGAAAACGGAGATCATTTCAATATTTCCAGATGAAGTTGAAAGGATGCCGTGGTCGGGACACCTGGGCATTCGATTGCTCGAGAAAGTGATCCCCATCGTGAAAGAGAGTAAGAGTACTTTGATCTTCACCAACACGAGATCGTTCGCGGAGATATGGTACCAGAAGATGCTCGACATAGCCCCCGATCTCAGCGGGCAGATCGCCATGCACCACGGATCGATCAGTCAGCAACTAAGGCACTGGGTGGAGGATCAGTTGCACCAGGGAAACCTGAAAGCAGTTGTGTGTACTTCGAGTCTCGACCTGGGCGTGGACTTCCGTCCTGTTGAGACGGTGATACAGGTTGGAAGTCCTAAAGGTGTTGCGCGATTCCTTCAACGGGGAGGTCGAAGCGGCCACCAGCCGGGTGCTACGAGCCGGATCTACTTTCTTCCGACGAACTCATTGGAACTCACGGAAGGAGCAGCGTTACGAGAGGCAATGAACCGCGGTATAATTGAAGAACGCATTCCTTACGTGAGGTCGTTCGATGTTCTTATTCAATATTTGATCACGCTTGCAGTGTCGGATGGATTCAGGGCGGAAGAGATCCTGGAAGAGGTACGTGGTACATTCAGTTACTCGTCGGTGACTGACGATGAGTTCAATTGGCTGTTGCGGTTCATTACAACTGGTGGAGCATCGCTTACTGCTTATAACGAATACCGTAAGGTGGTTTTTGATAAAGGTTTGTATTATGTAGAAAACAGGATGATCGCGATGAGGCACAGGTTGTCGATCGGGACCATTGTTGGCGATAGCTCGCTGTTGATAAAATATACGAGCGGGAAGTTCCTGGGCATGATAGAAGAATACTTTATCGCGGCTCTGAATCCCGGCGACGTTTTTTGGTTTGCGGGACGCGCGCTGGAACTGGTAAAGGTTAAAGACAACGATGCGTTTGTGCGGAGGACGAAACGAAAATCGGGACGAGTGCCGTCGTGGCAGGGGGGACGTATGCCGCTATCGTCGCAGCTCAGTGAGATGATCCGGTTCAAGATCGATGAGGCTTCGAAGAACAAAGAGAGCGATGCCGAGATGAAGTTTATCAAACCGCTGATGGAGTTCCAGAGAACGAGGTCATACCTGCCCGCGAAGGATGAATTCCTGGTGGAATATTTTCATACGACAGAAGGATACCATGTGCTGATGTATCCTTTCGAAGGGCGGAACGTGCATGAGGGCATGGCGGCACTGGTTGCATACAGGATTGCGCAAATACAACCGATCACTTTTTCGATAGCGATGAATGACTACGGTTTCGAATTGCTGTCGGACCAGGAGATACCGATCTACGAAGCGATAGAAACAGATGTGCTCGGTGAACATGACCTCCTGAAAGACATCCAGGCGAGTATCAACTCCACCGAAATGGCGCGCCGTAAGTTCAGGGACATCGCAGCGATATCGGGACTTGTGTTCAAAGGATTCCCGGGGAAACAGATAAAGGACAAACATTTACAGTCGTCGTCGCAGTTGTTCTTCAATGTATTTCATGAATACGAATCGAATAACCTGTTGTTGTTGCAGGCGTACGAGGAGGTGATGGATTTTCAGTTGGAAGAGAGTCGTTTGCGCAGGGCGCTGGACAGGATCAGTAAACAGAAGATCATTGTTAAAGAGCCGGACAAGCCTACACCATTTGCGTTCCCCATCATGGTAGACAGGACAAGGGAGAAGCTGACGTCAGAAAAGCTGGCGGACAGGATAAAGAGGATGATGCTGGATTGGGAAGAGGTTTAGTTATATTCGATACATGAAAAAGTTCATGTTCCTGGCAATCCTGTTTGCCGCTTGCGCACCGAAACCCGGGCCGGTAAACACCGAAGAAATTTCCGCTTTCGAGAACAATCTCACTTCTGTAGTTTCCTTCACAAACGACCCCGGGTGGAATATCGAGGAACGTATGAAGTTTTATGGCGTACCTGGCGCAAGCATAGCCGTGATCAAAGACAACAAGATCCTTTGGTCGAAGGCGTATGGCATTATGGACAAAGAGACCAGCGAGCCGGTGACCACCAAAACATTATTCCAGGCCGGGTCGATCAGCAAACCGGTTGCGGCTTACGTAGCATTAAAAGAAGTCGACAACGGAAAGATCAATCTCGATACCGACGTTAACTCATGGCTCAAGACCTGGAAGATCCCCGGGAATGAATTCACAGCCGAAAAGAAAGTGACACTCGCGCATTTGCTAAGCCACACCGGCGGACTTACCGTTCACGGGTTTCTTGGTTACAGTCCTGATCTTCCCGTTCCTACTTTGGTGCAAGTGCTGGACGGCGCTCCTCCCGCAAACTCGGCACCTGTTCGTGTTAACAAAACTCCAGGTGGAAACTTCCGCTATTCCGGCGGTGGATATAGTGTGATGCAACAACTCCTGATCGACGTGAACGATGGCAAAACATTTCCCGCTATCGCGAAAGATCTTGTGTTGGGTCCGCTCGAAATGACCAGCAGTACTTACGACCAACCGCTGGATGCAGAGACCGTAAAGCTTGCTGCGACGGGCTATCTCCCGAATCACGAACAGACGAAAGGCAAACGTCATACTTATCCAGAGATGGCTGCCGCAGGTTTGTGGACTACAGCAGAAGATCTTGCGAAGTTTGCAATCGAGGTTCAGAACGCTGCAGCAGGTAAGAGTAAGATCATTTCGAAAGCTACAGCCGATCGTTTGCTCACGGCTGTCGATGCAAACTATGCACTTGGATTTGGAGTAAGGGATCGCAAAGGCGATGTGTATTTCGGTCACGGTGGCTGGGATGAAGGATTCTCGAGCGAGATGGTTGCACATCGCGACAAAGGTTATGGCATTGTTGTGCTCACAAATTCCAATCATCCTCCGTTCATTAGCGAAGTCATTCGCGCAGCGGCAAAAACATATAACTGGGACAACTACCTTCCTACCTACACCAGGCTTCCGATGGACACCACATTGTTTGCAAAGGTGAGAGGCAGGTATCGCAACGGAACCGACGGCCGCATTACCATTACCACCGAGGGAGATCACCTGTATTTCAAATATCTCCGCGCAGGTCGTCGTGAACTTTTCAAGATCAGCGACAGCACATATATTTCAAATGAAGAAGACGCCCCGCTTCAGTTCAAAACGCTGACCGACGGACAAATTGATCTCGTCATTTATGATGGCGGTAATCATGGCGGGAGTCATCCCATGGTAAAAGGCAATGAAATGGTTCCTTTCGAACATCTCCTCGCTGGCGATTTTGAGAAGGCGTTGAAAGGTTACCAGGATCTTTTAAAGGCTAACCCGGGCGACTTTAGCATTGCAGAAGAAAATCTCAACAGGCAGGGATATGAAAAGCTTGGCGAGAACGTGAAGCTTGCCCGGGATATTTTCAAGATCAACATGCTTCTCTATCCGCTAAGCCCTAACGTGTACGACAGTTATGCCGATGCATGCTTCGAAGATGGTGATAAGAAAGAAGCCCTGATAAACTACAAGAAGTCGCTGTCGATGGATGCTGCTAACACCCATGCGAAGGAGCGCATCGCTGAATTAGAAAATGTTCCTAAATAAAAGGAACAGCGAACCGGAAAGCACCATTACAACAGGCAATGTAAGCAACCATGCGATAAGGATGTTGCGCACTGTATCTGCCTGGAGGTTTTTGATACCCTTGCTTGCCACCATACTTCCTGCAATCCCCGACGACAGCACGTGTGTTGTGCTTACGGGCAAACCATACTGGCTCGAAAGACCAATTGTAATTGTAGCAACGAGCTCTGCGCTGGCACCCTGGGCATAAGTTAGGTGTTGTTTACCGATCTTTTCACCGATCGTTTTCACGATGCGTTTCCAGCCGATCATTGTGCCAAGACCGAGTGACAATGAGATGAGTGCGATCACTCCGATTGGAGCATAATCGGTGGCCTTACGAAGATCTTTGAGACTGCTTGTCAATGTTGCGCGATCGCCAAGGCTCAGGCGGACCTCATCTTTCTTCATGACGTCCTTAAGGCTACGGTCTATCAGCAGGATGTCTTTTCTTACTTCGAAACGTTGGGGGCGGGGAATAGCATTAAGATCTCCGATTGAACTGAAACGCGCCTGGAGCTCATTGACCATTTTTTCCGACTCCGAAACCTTCACGCTATCGACAGCAGACAATGGAGCGGTATCGATCGTTGCCACGATGGCACTGACTTTTTGAAGGGCAGGATTGAGATCGGAGCTTTTCAGGTTTGAATTGAGTGCGAAGAATCCGGGAACGATACCGATCAGTACGAGCATCACGAGGCCGACACCTTTCTGTCCGTCGTTCTGGCCATGAAAGAAACTCACGCCAGTACATGTTAACAACAAGATCGAACGGATCCATGTTGGAGGCGGTGCATTCTTTTTGGGTTCCTTGAAAAGATCGTCGCTATTCGGTCGGCCTTTTGTGGCTACGCGAATAATGAACATCATGATGATAGTGAGTGTAAATCCGAAAGCCGGGGATACGAGCAAAGACATACCGATCTTCGAAGCTTGTGACCAGTCGACGGCCACACCGGTAGAATCGGGAAGCAAAGAATAAGCAATACCTACACCGAGGATCGAACCGATCAGGGTGTGTGAACTGGAGCATGGGATACCGAAATACCAGGTGAGCAGGTTCCAGGTGATGGCGCTGATGAGGAGTGCGCCGACCATTGAGAGACTGTGTGCAATGTTTTGATCGACAAGCGATTCGACAGGCAGCAGGTTCACGATGCCCATCGCGACGGCGATACCGCCCGCAAATACGCCAACCGAGTTCATGAACCCCGACCACACGACGGCGACCCACGGCTTTAGTGAATTTGTGTATATGACCGTAGCAACAGCGTTGGCTGTGTCGTGAAAACCGTTAACAAATTCGAAGCCGCACGCTGCGATCAGGCACACGATGAGTAGAATGGTGTACGAAAGCTCTAACTCAAACATGTGCAGGGTGATTTAAGGCGTTTGGTTTTGAAGCCCCCAAGTTATGGCAGGCAATCTCACCCAATGTTATGACAATGTTAACATTTCCGGTAGGCCGGATGTAAAAAAATTTCGAATATTGCGAGCCGGTATAAATCATTGATAATCAAAATAATAAGTGTATCATTCCGTATGCGTGTTTCTGTGAAGAATTTGTCCCTCGAGTTGTTGCCGCAAAAGGCGCTGTGGTGGCCTTCGGAAAAGATTTTATTAGTAGCTGACCTTCATTTAGGCAAGGTGAATCACTATCGGAAAGCGGGATATCCTGTGCCCACAAAAGCGAATGATGAAAACACTTCGGTGCTCATCGATATGCTGAATCATCACAAGCCCGAGCGGTTGATCTTTCTCGGCGATCTCTTTCACAGTCACTACAATGAAGAGTGGGAAGTGCTGGGCCAGGTGATCCGTCATTTTCGTGCGACATCATTCGAGTTGGTCATGGGCAATCACGATATTATGAGCACGCTGCAGTACGACAGGCATGGAGTGAAAGTTCATGCAGAGGAGCTTCGTATTGGCGACCTGTTGCTGACACACGAACCGCTCGAGACCCTGCCCGATGAAGATGCCTACTGCCTGGCGGGACATATTCATCCTGGCGCCCGGCTGTGGGGCAAGGGAAGACAGGCATTGTTGTTGCCGTGTTTTTATTTTGGCAAGAGACAGGGAATACTCCCGGCGTTCGGTTCGTTTACAGGCTTGTACCCGGTCCGTGTGACGAAGGGAGACCAGGTATTTGTGATTGCAGACGGTGAAGTGATTGGAATTGGAAATGAGGCGGAGGTAAGATGAGGATCGCGATCTTGTTAATGTTGATTTCGATAACTGCCGTTGCGCAGGATTCAACACGACTTTCATTATTGTTCATTGGCGACATTATGCAGCACGACACACAGATAGCAGCTGCATTCGATGCGACGACCGGCAAGCACAACTACGACGAATGTTTTCGTCACGTGAAACCCGTCTTCGAATCGGCCGACATGACAATTGGCAACCTTGAGTTGTCGCTCGGGGGACCCCCGTACAAAGGTTATCCTAACTTCAGTGCTCCGGATGAATTAGTTGAGACGCTGATATGGAGCGGGGTGGATGTGCTGGTAACTGCAAACAATCATTGTCTCGATCGGGGAAAGAAGGGATTGCAAAGAACGATTGCTGTTCTCGATACCATGCATGTGCCTCACACGGGAACGTTTGTGGATTCGACTCATCGGGCGAATACATACCCGTTGCTGCTCGAACAGAACGGTTTCAGGATAAGTCTTCTTAATTATACGTATGGCACGAATGGCATCCCGGTAACGAAGCCCAACATCGTAAACTACATCGATACAACGCAGATCGCTAAAGATATACTCGCAGCAAAGGAGCAACGGCCCGATCTCATCGTGTCTTTCTTTCATTGGGGCGACGAGTATCAGCGTCTTCCGAACAGATCGCAGAAGAGTCTTGCGGAGTTTTGCTTCAAGAAAGGAGTGAAGCTTGTGATCGGCGCGCACCCTCATGTGCTTCAGCCGATGGAGTGGAGGAAAGATACCGACCAGCTCGTGGTTTATTCGCTAGGCAACTTTGTTTCAGGTCAGAGTTCCAGGTATAAGAACGGCGGAGGAATGTTGTTTGTCGAGTTGGTGAAAAGCGACAGTGCCACAACGATAAGCAGGGCAGAGTATGAGCTCCAGTATGTACACCGCGATGCAGCGAAGAAGTACCACATTGTGCCGGTACAACACTTTGAGCACGATACGACATTGATCTTCGAAAAGTATGCCAGGGCTTCGATAAGGGAATTTGCTGCCGATTCGCGCAAGTTGTTTATGGAGCACAACATCGGTATCAGCGAGCGTCCGTGGATCGATTCGGTGTATGTCATTCTCGTCGACTCTGCTTCGCTCGACTCTATTTCACCGATCCTGAAATTTTATGGCACCGGTGAATTCTACGAGAAAGAAATTGCAGAGCAGGCGCTCACAGAAATAAAGACACAACACCCGGATATCAATGCGGTGCTGGTGCGTCGAAGAAAAAACTAAGTCTCTACGTAGTCAAGATCCCTGCCGAAGGTTTCTCTTGTGTAATATGCGGCTGGTATCGCGATTGCAAACAGGATGGCGCCGGTTACCCAGCCCCCCGTCAGGTAATCATTGAATAGCTCACGCGTAAATCTGAACAACAATATGATCAGCGGAAGCGCGCCGCGTACCATGTTTGGTATGCTGATCGCAGCGGAGGCCCTGAGGTTGGTCCCAAACTGTTCGGCGCTCATGGTGATATACACCACGGTGAAGCCCGCGCCGTATCCAAGCCCTGCACAGATCAAATAAAAATTCGAGACAGATCCACCCTGTTGCGTGAAGTAAAGGATCATGAAAAATATCGTGATACCGTAGAAGATGAAGAGCGCCTTTTTCCGGCTCTTCAACCACTGGCTGAGCAAACCAACCGTAAGGTCTCCGAATGCAATTGCAAGGTATAGATACATGATGGCGCGACCGGGATCGATGCCTTCGATGCCCAGCTCCTTTCCGAACTGATCGGAGAAAGTGACGAGCATGCCGATGATGTA
>DASRSO010000003.1:0-30483 GCA_035656375.1 Cyclobacteriaceae bacterium
TACGCGATATCATATCGGGAAGATCTGCAGTGGCCGAAGCGTCGAGCTTCACGGAAAGATATCTCGTAGCATTGGGATTCATGAACATGCTGAACGGTTCGATCGGAGCATTCGCTGCATTGAAGTGAAAATCTTTTAACACACCGATAATCCTTCCCTTCTTCCCGCCCCAGTCTTCATCGAGCCACAACTGACCACCAATAGCATCCTGCGGAGTTTCGTAGCCAAGCTTCAGGGCCGCGTCTTCATTCACCATAAAAGCTTCCGTTTCGTCCGACGGCACATCGCGACTGAACGCACGTCCCGCAACAACCTCAAGATCGTACAAATCAATATAGTCGTAGTCGACAACCAACTGACCGATTACGATCTGCGGATCGCTCTTATCCCAACCGTTAAAAATAGTCCTACCTCCTACTCTTCCACCGGGAACACGATTCGACAACGAAGTTTTGCTCACACCAGGAACGTTCAACAATTGATCGCGTGTATTTTTATTCGCGCCAACAAGCACAACAACGTGTTCCTTATCGAAGCCCAACGACTTCGAACGCAGATACCGGAGATGACTCATGGCGATAAGCGTTCCCGCGATAAGAGACACCGACACTCCAAACTGGAATACGACGAGGCCCTTGCGTAGCAATGATCCCGAGCCCGCACTTCGCAAGCTGCTCTTCAGTGTTTCAGCGGGCCGGAATGAAGCCAGCACAAAAGCAGGATAGCTCCCGGCTAGCAACGTGACCGCAACGGTTGTGATCGCAAGCAGTTCCCAGAAAAATACGTTGCCCATCAACTGAAGATTCTTCCCGGAGAACGAATTCAAGACGGGGAGCAGAATATAAACAAGTGCGACAGCCAGTATCACCGACAACAATGTGAGCACAAACGCTTCGCCAATGAACTGGCGGATCAATTGCGATCTTACTGCGCCCGTTACCTTTCGGATACCGATCTCCTTCGAACGACGAACAGACCTGGCGGTGGAAAGGTTGATAAAATTTATGCAGGCCATCGCAAGAACAAAAAGACCGATCGACAGGAACAAATAGATCTGCGAAGCTTGCGGATTATTCTCGCCCACAAGATGCGAGTGCATACGGATCTGGTCGAACCGTGTGAAAGAGATCAAATGTTCAAATCCAATCTCCTGCTCCATGGATGAAACATACTGCTTGGAATGCTTTAAGACCTTGTCCTCCAGTGCTGCAATATTTGTGTGCGGATGCACGGTGAAGAACGTCTGGTATGGAAATTCGAACCACTCCTTCGATGGATCTGCGGGAGGATTGAGCTTCACCATCATATCGATCCGAAGGTGCGTGTTGTCGGGATAGTCTTCCACAACACCAGTCACTTTGAAATCGACTGTGTCGCCACCAAACCATCGCATGGTTTCTCCAAGAACATCCGTCCGGTTGAAATACTTCATGGCAGACTTACGCGACAGCACGATGGAGTTTCGATCGGGTAAAGCGGTCTTCGGACTTCCTTCAATAAACCTGAAAGTAAAGAGGTTGAACACAGACGTGTCGACAGCATGAACGTTCTCGACGATATATTCGTCGTCGCCCCGCTGCTGGAAGCGCATTTCGTAATACATCCGTAGCCGGGTAACCTCCTCTACTTCGGGGAAATCTGTACGCAACATTTCGCCCGGGGTGTATCCCGCTGTTGCGTAAGTGCTGGTACTTCCGTCAACATGCGACAACCATCCGGTGTTCAAACGGTAGATCTCCGGGCCGCGAACATGCTGGCTGTCGTACGTAAACTCGTCGTGCACATACATAAAAACCGAGATCGCACAGACGAGCCCCAGCGTGAGACCCAGGACGTTGATGACGAAATAACTGCCGTTGCGCATCGTGTTGCGCCACAACACTTTCAGGTAGTTGTTGAGCATATTCTTGCAGGAATTCTTGAAAAATAAATATTACGGCCCGGGTCCGTAAGACCCAGTTTGGGTGAGGAGCAATGAACAGGAAAAGAACAGACCCTGAATTCACTTTTTTTCCATGTCGCCGTGATATTCGGCATATGAAAAAATTCCTTACCACCGCTATAACGGTCTTGTTCATGCTGCCGTTGCTTGCGCAGAACAAAAAGACCCCGAACTACAGTATCCCGTTCACGCCCGACAAATGGGATTTTCAACCGGGCACGGCAGAATTCGTCGATTACAAAGGACGAAAAGCTATGAAGATCAACTCCGGAAATGCGGTATTGAAAAACACCGTATTTAAGGACGGCACAATTGAATACGACGTGGAGGCTACCGGGGGGCATCTTTTCGGCTTCCGGCGGAAAGACAACCAGGAGCAGGAAAGTTTTTACTTCCGCCTGCAAAGAGCTGGCGACAAACTGGCAAATGACGGCATCCAGTATGCACCCTTTATTAATGGTGTGCTTTTGTGGGATATGTATCCAGCGTACCAGGGACCAACACCTTACCGGAAGGGTGAATGGAATCATGTAAAAATTGTGGTGTCGGGAAAGCAGATGCGGCTGTATGTGAACAATGGAGCCGAACCCGTTCTTTCGATACCAGCGCTTGACGCCAATACAACTGAAGGCACCATCGCGTTCCAGGAAACCTCCTACGTTTCCAATCTCGAGATCAAACCAAATGTTACTGAAAATCTCTCGCCCGAAGCGGGTGTGGATCTTACCCGCCACGATATGTCGTACATACGCAAGTGGTCGTATGCGCCGCCGTCTCCTTTGGATGAGAATGCCGAAGCGAATTTACCGATGAAGCCAAAGGCGGAGGCTTTTACAGACAGCATCTCCGCCGAACGATTGGGGCTGGTTAACCTGACGAGAAAGCTCGGTGGGAATGAACAGAGAAGAGTGGTGTGGCTCAAAGCAAAAATCACCACCGACAAGCCGGTCTCGACAATTTTAAAACTTGGGATCAGTGACGAAGCGTGGGTGTATTTGAACAATCAAATGGTTGGCGTTGGGAAAAATCTGTACAGGCAAACACCTATGCGCATGTATCCGAATGGACGGATCTCGATCGACAATGCAAGGATGCCGATCAAACTCGTTCAAGGTGACAACGAACTTCTTATTGCAGTAACGAACGACTTCTATGGGTGGGGTTTGATAGCACAACTCGAAAGCATGGACGGAGTGATTAAATTACCCTAATTGCGGTAGATCCAACGGGTTCCGTTTTTGTACATTGCCTCATGCTAAGTAACTACCTGCGGATTGCTCTAAGGAGCCTTTCGAAAAACAAAGCGTATACAATTATCAACATCACAGGTCTGGCCATCGGCCTGGCCTGTTTTGTTTTGATCGCCATCTACATTCGGAACGAAGTAGGCTACGACCGGTTCTACTCGAACGCCGAAAACATTTATCGTGTGAACACTCACGTCGATGTGAACGGTATCTCGAATAACTACCCGGCCGCGCATTACCCCGCATGTTTCGATATGGTAAAAGATTATCCGGAGGTGGTGAACGCTACGGCAATGTATCGCGCCTTCTACCTGTCGAGTGTGCTCCCGAAAATAAAGTATGGCGACATCGAATTCGAAGAATCTAAATTTTACATCGCCGACTCGTCCTTCTTCAAGGTCTTTGATTTCGATTTCAAATATGGAAATCCGCGTGAAGCGCTAAAGAACAGTTATTCCGTGGTCCTCACAGAAAATGCCGCGAAAAAATATTTCGGCGACGAGAACCCGATCGGCAGGATCATCCAGTTCCAGGACACCACCGCATTGAAAGTAACAGGTGTGCTTAAGCCATTCCGTGGCCGCACACACCTCGACTTCGACTTCATTGCGCAGTCGAAGCTCCTCCTCAACCAGATCGTTGGCCGCAACGTCGACAACCAGTACGTGGGACTTTGGTATTTCAGTTACGTCGTAATGCAACCGGGGTCATCACCTGCCGGACTGATGGATAAACTTCCTGCGTTCGTTAAAAAATATTATCCCCCAAGGTACACCGAGAACAACGCGAGCCTTACTGTACAAAACATTCGCGACATCCATTTGCACTCCGACTTCTCTACGGCAGACATGTCTGTGAATGGAAATATCGAATACGTTTACACTTTAGGGTCGATCGGGATCCTCGTGCTGATCATAGCGTGTATCAACTTTATGAATCTCTCGATCGCACGTTTCTCGAATCGCGGAAAGGAAGTCGGTGTGAGGAAAGTAATGGGTGCAGAAAAGAAGAATCTCGTAGTCCAGTTTCTCGGTGAGTCTGTTATTATTTCAACGATCGCCGGAATTATCTCTATTGGCGTAGTTATTCTCTTTATACCGATATTCAACGAGCTCGCGAGTACAAGCGTAAAAGCGACACAGCTACTCGATCCGCTGAACATCATGATCATAGTGGGTGTCGTACTGCTCAGCGGTGTGATGGCCGGGATCTATCCCTCGTTCGTTATGGCAGGGTTCCAGCCTGTCCTGGTTTTGAAAGGCCTTCATAAAAAAGTATCGGGCAAGCTTGACCTTCGAAAAGCGTTAGTGATCGCACAGTTCACCGTGTCTTGTATCTTATTGATCAGCACGTTCGTCATCTCGCAACAACTTTCATTCATGCGCGGAAAGAACATGGGCTTCGACAAGGAGCAAATGATCGTGCTGCCGGTCGGAGGAACAGGTTTCTTCGCAAATTACGCGTCGTTCAAAACGAGGATTGAAGCGATGTCTGAAGTTATCTCGGTTACAAATCTCTCTCACGATATGGGCCAGAAAGCTCTTCCATATTTCCCGATGAAAGTCGAAGGGAAGGAAGACGAGCAAATGCTCCCAACTATGTATGTGGGCCACGACTTCGTAAAAACATTTGGCCTCGAGATGGTGCAGGGACGCAGCTTCGACATCGAACATCGCACCGACAGCACCCTTGGATTCGTAATTAATGAATCGGCTGCCAGGTCGTTGGGTTGGGGCAATGATGCAATAGGCAGAAAGATAACTTTCGGCGTTAACGGTAATCCCGACTCACAGGTTATCGGTGTCGTTAAAGATTTCAACTTCGATCCGCTCCGCTCGCAGGTGGGTCCCCTGGTTATAGGTTTCGGCTTCGCGACAGTGAACGTCGTGATCAAAGTAAGGCCTGGTGATCACAAAAACACGATCGAAGCCATTCGCCAAACATGGAACGAGCTCGTTCCGAATAAACCCTTTGCCTACTCATTCCTCGATGAAGCGCTGACTGATACATATCGCGCCGAAGAACAACTTGCTGAGATCTTTACCTACTTCTGTGGACTGGCCATCTTCGTTGCATCACTGGGATTGTTTGCACTCGCATCGTTCAGCGCCGAACGTCGTTTGAAAGAATTCGGAGTAAGAAAAGTCCTCGGTGCCTCGGAACCGGGGCTTATTATGTTGATGTACAAAGAATTCATTGTGCTGATCGCAGTCTCGTTCCTTATCGCCAGTCCGCTATCGTGGTATTTCAGCAACGAATGGCTTAGCAGCTTTGCATATCGCATCAACGTTGGGCTATCGGCATACGGACTTTCCATTGCATTGATAACATTCGTTGCATTGGCAACAGTAGGTTATCATTCCATCAGGGCCGCAAGAAGCAACCCGGTAAACGTGTTGCGGAGCGAGTAAGCTTCGAAAATAAGGGGTATTCCAGTCTAGGCTTGTTGACGCAGGAATCTTAAATTTCCTGATAATCCCCTATTGTATGAATATCCGGCGCCTGACCTTCGTGTTTTCGATAGTCTGTGGTCTGTTCCTGGCAACAACAGCACTCGCGCAGCCTTTCGTAAGGAGTTTGGTCGTGTCGATGGGAGGAAACTATGGCACGCCTTCAATGGGTGACTACGATGGAGATGGCGACATGGACGTGTTGCTGGTCGGTCAAGAGAAAAATAATAACACCGGATTACATCTCTATAAACTTACAGACAAAACCTTCGAAGAAGTCCTGAATAGCGGGCTGCCACAGCGCGTGTCGGGCGGGCGGTTTGTGGACTACGAAAACGACGGTGACCTCGATCTGTTTATCACATTTTTCGAAGTCGATAATCGCGTTGGCTACTTCTATATAAACAACAACGGCAAGTTCACCAGAAAGGAAAACAATCTACCAAGATATCCAGGTAACACACTATACTCTCCTGTTGATTGTGATAACGACGGCGACACAGACGTTGTCGTGATTGGTGGCCCCGCTCAAGGTCAATCGCGGGCAACCTTATATAAAAACGAGAATGGTGTCTTCACTGCAATACCGGTTTCGGGAATACCGTACGACTCATTCGAGCTTTACTGGGCCGACATCGACAATGATAATGATCTCGACCTCTTCTCAATTTCACAGGTGGGTACCGGGATCTATGAAAACGTAAATGGTGATTTCCGTACGCAGGTCGCCATCGTAAAGTCATTAAACGGTGGTACCCGGCAAATTGTGGACTATGATGGCGACAACGATAAAGATGTAATTGTAGGAGGATACAATAGTGTAAGCGCAACAAACGAATTGCTTGTGTACGTGAATAACGGAAACAAGACGTTTACCGAGACGACGCTGACAATTCCGGGGTTAATTCAAACAGGTAAAGCGACCTTTGTGGACTATGATGGCGACGGCGACCTGGATGTTTTTAATAACGGGACAACAGGGTCGCCGACTTTTACATTCTTCTCAGAGTTCTTCACAAAATCACCATCGGGATACACAAAGGTTGATAATCCGGGAATGCCGGGTTACCAGGTAACTCAATATGGCTTTGTGGACTACGATGGCGACGACGATCTCGATGTCTTTATCGGAAGCGCCAATGGCAAGACAGTGCTTTATCGTAACAACTATTTTAAAGACGATCTTGCGCCACGCGACGATCAACCCGGGTGGCCGATAGGCCTTGTGGCGCACCCGGCAACGCCAACCTCAATTGTTCTGACGTACTCCGACTTCGAAGATTCGGAAGATGGATGGTACATAGAGATCCAACGGGGCACCAATGCTTCATTCGAACCGCTTACTACGCTGAGCCCTAACATCAATATGTATGAAGTCACATCATTGTCTGCCGACGTTCGCTATGGATTCAGGATACGCGGGCGCAATTCTGCAGGATATGGAAAGTACAGCCAAACAGTATACGGCTATACCGCATCGACCGCGCTCGCAAAGACTACCCTCACTCCCACCGTATTGTCATACGAAACGTCGAAGTGGGTCGACGTTGATACCGATGGTGACCTCGACCTGGTAACAGGCGGGCAGGGATTTTCAGTTGATAACTATGTTGGTAAGCTCACGATATACAGGAATGATGGCGGTACGCTTTCTACGCAGGCACACAACATCCCCGACATTTCAGTGCATGACATGGATTGGACCGACTTCGATCTCGACGGCGACATGGATGTATTGATGTCGGGCAACATCATGGCCGAGAACAACTATATCGCTGTATCTAAGATATTCGTGAACAACGGAAGTTTCTCCTTCTCCGAGCACCCTGCAAAAATACTCGGGGTACGAAGCAGTGTTTCGCGATGGATCGATATCAACACCGATGGCTATCCCGATATTTTTGTTTCGGGCACGCAGGATACCAACTCGACAGTACATGGAAACCAGGTTTTAATAAGCAACAAAGGCCTGACGTTTACCGAGTCGACAAATCACGGTATACGAGTCTACTACCAATGCGACATGGCCACGGCCGATTTCAACGGCGATGGAAGGATGGACATTGCATTAACCGGGTTGATCAAATTGCTCGCTAGCCAGGGCGTGGGAGTCGCGACACAGGTCTACCTGAATCAACCCGGCGGCGCTTTCAAACTCGCTCAAACATTACCGGCAACTTCTTACCAGCCTTCGATCGCAGCAGGCGACCTTGACAACGACGGCGATCCTGACCTGATCGTAGCTGGCGATGGTCAGCCGACATACATCTACTGGAACAACGGTGAAAGCTGGGAGGAGGACACTTCGAACGTGTTTACGGAAATGAACGACGCCGACATTCAATTAGGTGACTTCAATAAAGATGGATCGCTTGATATCACCATGGGCGGTACATCGATACTTGCCGGACGCGTTAGCGCCATATTTCTCAACAATGGATCCGGGGTTTTCACCGCATCAAACCACCCGGTAATGAAAGCCTCCGACCCTGAATATGCGTTTGGCGACGTAGATGGTGACAACGACCTGGACCTCTTCGAGTCTGGCATTAACGGCAACACTGGCAATCTTGCTGCTTCGTTAGTAAAGAACAATACCCCCGGAGCCAACAACAAGCCCGGCAACCCTGTTATTGTTAAGGCAGAACAACAAGGCGGGGCAATCGTGGTTGAATGGACCAATGGTCCCGATGAATCTGCGACACTTACCTCAAACATTTACGTAAAAACTCCCGACGGTAAATACCTGTATAATTCTATCTCGAACATTTCTAACGGTGCGCTAAGGAACGTGTCGCCCGGAAACATGTCTTATAACCGGAAGGCTGCGGTTGGGAATCTCAGTATCGGCCAGTACGAGATCGGCGTTCAAAACATCGATAATAGTTTTATCGGGTCTGGCTTTGTTACGACATCTGTAACCACGGTGAACGTTGCACCGCAACTGATATCGGCAGCTTTGGCATGCAAGAATGAAAAGATACGCCTGGAAGCTATGGGTAACGATATCACCTGGTATAAAGAAAGTACTCTGGCAACGGTGTTAAAAGCCGGGAACGTTTATGAATTTCAAATGGGTGACTCGGATCTCAAGTTGTACGTAACACAAAAGTTTGGAAGCACGCAGAGTCCCGCACTGGAAGTAAATGTGAAGGTGTACAGCCCCGTTACCTCCGGTATCACCGCAACTAACGATGGTCTTCTCGCCCCTGAAGGCACAACCTATCAATGGTCGAGGAACGATTCGTTGCTAGTCGGCGCAACATCAAGAACACTCATTGCGTCGCGTTATGGAAAGTACAGGTTAAAGGTCACCAACGGACCGTGCATAACCGACACACTTAGTTATATGATACGGCCACCAAAACCTACGGTGTCGTTGACCAGCCAGCTTTGTACAGGCGATGCTCAGACTGTAACTGCAACCGGGAAAGATATCGCATGGTACAATCGTGCCGGCGTCAAGATCGGATCGACCAATACGCTGAAGATCAATAGTCTCACTACTGCCGACACTGTCGTATTCGTAACCCAGACCATCAACCAGGGAGAAAGTCTTAAGCAACCTGCGCGGTGGAAAACCTACAGTTATCCAGGCAAGCAAATTACAATGGGCACTGGCGGAAAGATAATTGCTCCGGAAGGCCTCACATATCAGTGGCGCGCAGCCGACGGATCTGCCATCGCAGGAGCAACGTCGCGTGAGTTAACTCCCACAGGCGACGGAGTATTTTCGGTAACTGTATCCAATGGATCATGTAAGACAACTTCGGATCCGCTGGTTTATACGGGACTCGAAGAAAGCCAACTGTTGATGGTTGGCTACGACCAGGATACAGAAAGCTTGATAATAGAGTGCGGCGACAAGAAGATCAATAAAGTTACCGTCTACGACATGACTGGCAAACTGATCCTTTCCGACGAGCAGCAACCTTCACGCAGTTATTCGCTGCGCGGCATTAAGGCAGGAGTTTACATTACAACGTTATACCTCGACGACAATACTATCAGCAAGAAAAAATTCCTGAAGCTATAAGCTACGAAGGTATCTCCTCCACCAACACAAGATTGCCAGCCTTGTCGAAATAAGTGCACGTCATTTCTTCGATAGATACACGCCATTTTTCGATGCCCGACTGTGCACATTGGTTGCAGAACGTTGGGTAATCACTTTTCCCTCTTTGATGGGCCGAGAGGTCGCTCTTGAACTGTGCCTCGTTGCAGACACCTGCGATGCTGAGCAGTGCATACTTCGCCGGGCCTTTCGCTTTGAAGTCATTATGTCCTTCGTAGTCTGTGTGTCCGTCAGCCACATACGTTTGGTAGGAAACAACACCCAGTTGTTTGATCTCACGGATGTATGCCGGAAAATCGGCTCCCGACTTAACTTTGCTGTGCGCTGTTTTGATTTGTTCTACTGTAAACATCTTTGTTCATTTATAATTATGAGACAAAGGTGATTTTACCGGGACGCTGTCGATTGTAAAAAATCGTTTTTCAGTCCTTACCCGCGAAGAACTGCTGTGGCGTGTCGCCTGTGAATGCTTTGAACTCTTTGATGAAGTGAGCCTGGTCGTAGAAACCCGCCTCGTAACCCAGTTCGGTCAAAGAGCTTGAAGGATTGTATTGCTGGATGACGTGCTTGAGGCGAACGATGGAAGCAAATTTCTTTGGGGATGTGCCAACCGCCTGCCGAAATCTTTTCTCCAGTGGACTCTGGCTGATGTGAAGCTGATCCATCAATTCGTTTATACGGATGTTTCCCTTGCTTTTGTGGATGAGGGCAAGCGCTGTAGCAACAAGCTTGTCGGGTTGGACGTGAGTCATCCGCTGCATGAAAAAATTCTCGATTGCCTTGATGCGTTCCGTATCTGTGTCGGCCTCGGCGAGCATTTCTTCCAGGCACAAAAGCTCCGATCGAAGCATGAAGTTGTCGAGGGAAATGCTTTCGCGGAAGATCTCATGTATCGGCTCTTTGAAAAACTGCGATGCGCCTGCTTCGCGGAAGATGACGAGTATTGTACCAATGTCGGGCGAGTTCCTGAAAGTACGGCTTCGGTCGGTCAGTCCCGATACACCGGAAATTGAAAGGCGATTTTCTTTATCGCCTTCTAATCTCGATAGCCGTCCCTTGTATTGAAATCCGACGACTATCCCGGTGTCGGGCAAAACCTTATACACTGTCTCGTTGTCGACTTCTGAAACGACGAACGATTTAATAAATGGCAGCAAGACATCGCAAGGTATGTATGTGGCATTCTTCACTAAGCCAAAGCTACCCTTCTTTCGGCAGGCCTGAAATACCAGGATGTTACCGTGAGAACAATAAGCAACATAGGTCCGAACATGTCGAGTACCGCGCTACCAACTGCAATGTGAGAAAAGACCGCTCCCGACATCGCGAAGAAGAAGCCTGCGTATGTCCACTCTTTTAACAAAGGAAATTTCGGAACCAGGATTGCGACGACGCCCAACAATTTCCAGATGCCAAGGAGTGTGAGGAAGTAGACGGGATAACCGAGGTGCTGCATGAGCTTGACCTCGTCATCGACTTTGAGTAGTTGTACGATCCCGGTGGAAGTCATACCAAGGGCTAACCAGATAGTGGCCACCCAATAAACTATTTTTTGTGTGCGTGACATAATATGTAGCTATTTGACTACAAATATATATGTAGTCATTTAACTACACAATTTTAGCCGTAAAATAATTTACACTTTCAGGGCTCCGCGGAAGCCGCGGGCTGCATAGTAGGATTCTGCGCCGTTGTGGTAAATAAACACGTGGTCGTAGCGGCAATCGCCGAAAATTGCGCCTCCCAGCTTTCTGATCGCCGGCGGTGTGGTGAGCCAACTCGAGGTTTTCAGGTCGAATTGCCCAAGCGCCTGCAGTTCGCGATACTGCTCCTCATTCAGCACTTCGACACCCATAGCTTCTGCGAGGTCGAGTGCGCTGTCGGCGGGTTTATGTTCTTTTCGTGCATCGAGCGCCTTGCGGTCGTAACAAAGACTTCTTCGGCCCTTAGGACTTTCGGGAGAGCAGTCATAAAAAATATATTCACCGGATTTCTTGTCGAAGCCAACCACATCGGGTTCACCTTCGGTGCCTTCCATTTGCTGAAGCGACCACAGCTTATCGGGCCTGGCGGAAAGTCGCGCCTGTACTTTGCTCCACTCAACACCTTTGTGGCGATGCATGTTTTTTTCGAAGCGGGTTTTCAGGGTGTCCAAAAGTTTATCGCGTTCCTTTTGGGATAATTCCTTTTTTGAATTTTTCATACATACAATTTACATATAAGATAATACTCCTAAAGTGGTATTGAGAAGTCACCCAATGCAGTCGATATTTCAGTAATTTGATCATTATGGCATCTCCCAAAAACCTCCCCATTCTTTTTTTCTTGTTGCTCGTTACGGGCACAGCTTTTTCTCAACAGATCGATTATGTAGCTGGTGGTCCTGGCGATGGTCGGCTGGCGACGCAGGCAGATATCAACCCCGCCCATCTAAGCGTGGGGCCGGACAACACTATTTATGTCAGCTCGAATTACGGCTCGATGAGGAAGATCGACCCGGGAACGGGCATCGTATCGAAGGTGTTTTCTGCAGGTACGAACACAAAGCGGATCTATCGCAATGGAAAGTTTTACTACGCGGAGCATGCCGAGGTATATGAAATAGATGCGAACGGTGTAAAGACGAAACTTGCCGGCGTAGGATTTGGTGACTCCGGGGATGGCGGACCGGCGACAAGTGCAGCCTTCGGATCGATCTCGGACTTCACGTTCGATGCAGCGGGAAACCTTTTTATTGTCGACAACTTTTACAGGAAGGTGCGCAAAGTCGATGCTACTACAAAGATCATCTCTACCGTTGCGGGTAACGGCACAACAGTTTACGCAGGCGATGGAAGCCAGGCGACAGCCAGTGGTTTCAATGCCGGGTGGTACATAGCGGTCGACGCCAACAACAACCTTTACATATCGGAATACCTGGACGGAAGAATACTTCGCGTAAATCTTACGACGGGGGTCATCAGCATTTTTGCAGGTGGATCGGGAATTGGACTTTCGGGCGATGGCGGCCCTGCGCTTTCGGCGAGATTTAAATCGCCTCAACACCTGCTGGTCCGCAACAACATCCTGTATCTGAGTGATGTCACCAACTACAGGATACGGGCAATTGATATTGGTACCACAACCACATCGACAATTGCCGGGACAACGCAAGGTTTTAGTGGCGACGGTGCATCTGCAACAGCTGCCAAGCTGGATGCCGTTGGACCTTTCACGTTCGACAACAGTGGTAACATGTTGATAAGCGCCAACCGGCGCATCCGGAAGATAACGGGCACTACAATTACTACGATTGCCGGAACGGGTGCCTATTCACCAGATGGCACCCTGGCGAGTGCATCGTCGCTCAATCAGCCTTGGGGAATTATTACGAACGCTGCCGGCGATATTTTCTTTGCAGAGAGAGCAAATCACGTTATCCGCAAGATCGATCACACAACAAAACTGCTCTCCACGATCGCCGGTACCGGTGTGAAAGGGAACACAGGTGATGGAGGAGCAGCAACGTCGGCAACACTAAACATGCCGACGGCGCTGGTTTTCGACCTGGATGGAAATATTCTATTCAGCGATTATGAGAACCATCGCATCAGGAAGATCAACATGACGAATGGCAACATATCCACATTTGCAGGAACAGGCACGATGGGGAGTTCTGGCGATGGTGGTCTTGCAACGGCTGCACAATTATTTAACCCGTCGGGCCTTGCAGTCAATGCTGCTGGCGATGTGTTCATTGCCGATCTCAACAACAAAAAGATCAGGAAAGTAAATCGTTCCGATTCCAGGATCAGCACCATAGCGGGAACCGGCGCCAACGGTTCCACCGGCGACGGAGGACTTGCAACTCTGGCCACGTTCAACTACCCGACCTTCCTTACAATAAGTCCACAGGGAGACTTATACATATCCGATAATAGCAACTTCAAAGTTCGCAGGATCGATCACGTTACTAATATCATCACAACTGTTGTTGGTTCAGGAAACCCGGGTACTTTCCAGGAAGGCATTCCCGCTACTCAGCTTACGGCTCCTTCTCCTCAGGGATTGGCACTGACCGCTCGCGGCGACCTTTGGTTCACGAGAACGAACATGATCCTCTCTGTTCAAAAGGAAACGGGTATTGTTTATAGAGTGGCAGGAGATGCTGACTCGTATGGTTATAGTGGCGACGGTGGCGAATCGAAATCGGCGGTGCTCAGTTCGGCAATGGGACTTTGGCCTGACGCGAACGGCAATATTCTGTTCACAGATTTTGAAGCAAATACGATCCGGAAGATTACCACCACACAGTCGATCACGTTCAATGCATTCTCTGCACACACGTTTGGTGAACAGCCTTTTGCCATTGAGTCTTCACAAGCTTCAGCATCATCGGGCTTGCCTTTAACATTCACATCCAGTGATCCAACAATAGCAAGCAACAACGGTGGTACGATCACCATCCTCAAGGCAGGTACCGTCGATATCACTGCCACTCAACCCGGCAGTGCATTGTTCCAGGCCGCGACACCTGTCGTGAAACAGTTGGTGATCGGCAAAGCGACACCGGCAATTGAGATCACCTCGCCGGATTCGGGTGGCCAAAACGGAACGATCACGCTCCAGTCGGAGAAAGGCGGATCTACCGGAACTGTTACGTATTCTTTGACAAACCAAACAGGCACAGCCACACTCACCAACAACATCCTGACCCTTAACACGCAGGGGACGGTCAAGGTCACCGCTTCGATTACGGCAACCGATAATTATCTCGCCACGTCGGTCGATCAGGTCATTACCATCGGCAAACCGTTTTCGACAGTCACAGTTCCGTCGAGTGGAAACGTAGGAACTTCGGTGGACATCACAGCACAGGTTGCCGGATCGGCAGGTGCGGTGACGTATGAAGTTGAGAATATTTCTGGTAATGCGTCATTACAGGGTACAACTCTTTCGCTTACGGCACCGGGATATGTACGCTTGAAAATAACGGTACCTGGCGATGCAACCTATGCCGAAACAACTGTTTCCAAACTATTCGCGATCAATCTTCAAGATGGAACATCATTCGCAGCAGGGATGAAAGTTTTCGGTACAACCGGGGGCGGTGAGTTCAACAGCGGGTTGATCTTCAAAGCTTCTACTACGCTCGATGACTTCGGTGTCTTGAAAACATTTAAGTCCACCGACGATGGCCGTAATCCTTATCAGACTAACCTGGTATTAGCGCCTAATGGAAAGCTGTATGGCATGAACAATGGCGGAGCAAGTGGTAATGGAAACATCTTTACGATCGATCCGGCCACGAACGCGTACCAGGTTGTTGTACAACTCCAGGCCAACGAGGGCGTAGCGGGTGGAATGTTTCTCGCCTCGAATGGAAAATTCTATGGAGCGATGAACTATGGAGGCACGAACAAAACCGGGGCCCTGTTCGAGTACGACTACACAACCAACGCCCTCAGCAAAAAATTCGAATTCAACAATGAGTCGGGATACCTGCCTGTAGGAATACCAGCCGAGTCGGGTGGCAAGCTTTTCCTGTTCACCACCATGGGTGGCAATGCAAACTATGGAACCATCTTTAGTTATACTATTGCCACCGGTGCGACGCAGGCATTTAGTTTGTCGTCAGATCTTGGAGGAAGAACTTATGCGTCGCCGACAATAGTCAATGGAAAGATCTATGGCTCGAATGAACGAAACTTGTTCGAGTACGATCCCGCGACATCTACGTTCGTTAAAAGAGTAACGCTTGACTCCAGTACCGGATTCCTGCAGTATGGTGCAATGACCCTCGCACCCAACGGAAAACTTTACGGAACATTCTATTACGGAGGAGGTGTGTTCGCAGGGACAATATTTGAATATGTACCCGGCGCTTCATCGGTTACAAGGCAATATGATTTCGCCCCGACAAATCCGTCGGGCGCCGCTCCTGCATGTTCGCTCACTTTGGCAGCAAATGGAAAAATGTATGGTGTCACCAGTTCCGGCGGATCAGCTTCGGGCGGCGTGATCTTTGAATATGTTCCCGGAACCACAACACTGGCACCCAAAAAAGAACTTACTAATCTCACAGGTCTGCGTACCAACTCGGCCCTCGCGGCCCTCCCCGATGGACGCCTCTACGGCCTGACGCCTGAAGGTGGAAAGTATGGTGCCGGAACAGCATTCGTGTACGATCCATCCAATCTCTCATTCACACTCGTAAAAGAATTTGCGGATACGGAAATGGGCAGGCATCCGTCTTCGATCGCTTACGCAAACAACATCATTTATGGAATAGCGGGAGGCGGTACGAAAGCGAAGGGAGTGGTCTTTGAATATAATCTCGGCAATGATACATATAGCAAGACGGTAGACCTCGACCCGAATCTCCGCACCGAGGTTTTAACTCATCCGAATGGCACGGTCTATCTCGCAGCAACGTACGGCGGCCAGATGGGAAATGGGCAATTATTCAAATACAACCCGGCAACCAAAGAGACGAAATTACTCTACCTGTCGAATGATCATCCAAATGATGGCACGTTCCCTCAAAGTCTGGTAGTTGCACACAATGGCAAAATATATGGAGTAGCCGGGGGTGGTGGCACCAATAGTTTGGGTGCAATCTTCGAGTTCGATCCTTACACAGAAACATATACCCGCAAGATTAGTTTCTCTAACGACCTGGGGTACAATGTTCAGTCAATCGTAGCCGAAGGTTCGATGATTTACGGCTCGGCATACTTTGGTGCAAATGGCAATAACAGCACCGGGGTAGTATTTACCTACGATCCTGAAAAGGATGAATATGCGAAGGTTATCTCAATGGGAGACGCTGGCGCTAACTTAATCCTAAAGAGCAATGTGGTGATATACGATGGAGTTCTTTACGGTGTGGCTGACGACCGCCCCTTCTTCGTAAACCCGACAACGTTCCTGTTCTCGGTAGACTTGAAAACGAAAACCTTCAAGCGCCTGCGCAATCTGCCTTCGGCCGTTGTTATCTATAAAGGTCTTACAGTGTCGCCACACGGGAAGATCTGGATATCACTCACCGGCGACAACTTCGGGGTAAAGCCAACTATACAGGAATACGATCCGGCAACGAAGCAAGTGACACCGAAGATTGAATTCACAGGGCCGAATGGCAACGGTGTTAGCGGGCCGCTCCTCGTTTTGAAGAATGATCAAACAATAACATTCCCCGAGATTGGCACTAAAAATTCAGATGCTGGGTCGTTTGAAGTCAACGCTGTTGCGAGTTCGGGGCTCCCTGTGCGCTATCTGAGCATTAACCCGGCAGTTGCAACGGTGAGCGGTAACACGGTGACCATCGTTGGAAAAGGTCAAACACAAATTGTAGCGGTGCAAAGTGGAAGCGGAATCTTCAATCCTGCCGAAGCGCGTTCGTTGCTGACAGTAAAAGACAAGCAGACCATCACTTTTGCAGCAATCCCGGCGAAGACTTTAGGCGCTGGTACCTTCACGCTTGGGGCAAAAGCATCGTCCGACCTGGCGGTATCGTATACTGCTACTTCCGGCAAAGTCACAATTGAAAACTCGACAGTTACGCTTGTAAGCGCCGGACGGGCAACTATCGTTGCCAAACAAGCTGGCAACAATGAATACGCGCCAGCTGCTGATGTTGAACAAAGTTTTTGTATCAATCCTGCAAAGCCTGTTATTACAATCCAGAATGGTGGCAGTGTACTGATCGCTTCAGGTGTCGACAACACACAGCAATGGTATTTGAATGGTGCCGAAATAGCGGGCGCAACTAAAAAGCAGTTTTCTCCCACGCAAGATGGAACGTATACGGTGAAAGAAAAGGTTGACGATTGTTCAAGCGAACTGTCTGGCGCTGCCAACGTTGTGACCAACGGTGTGGAAGATCTCGAAAAACAGGTGACTATTTATCCCAACCCGGTTAAGCACGAACTCATCGTAGACCTCGGTCAGCTCACTGAGTCTTCGATCGCTATAAGTGACCTGATGGGACGCGTTGTGGAGTCCCGAAATACAAGCACCGGTGTTCAAAACTTTAATGTTAGTTCATTCGCGAGGGGTGCGTACATCGTGCGGATAAAAACACAGGCAGGCTTCGTTAATAAAGTATTTATTAAGGCTGAGTAACGGCCGATGCCAGGAACGGCATCTGTTTCCTGGTCTTAAGATTGGTGAATGACCCGGTAAGTTTTTTACCGTCCCAGGTAACCTCTATGTTCGACAATGGATTGTTTGCCTCGTCGAGCTCATTGAACACGATCTGGTTTCCCTGGACCTTGCCGGCCAAATTGATTGGCGTACCGATGCGGTCGTAGACGATCAGGCCACCGACCATGTCCGAAGTTTTTCCGGGAAGCAACACCAGGCTGATCGGATATTTTCCATCGATCGTTCCACGCAACAGGTTTCGTAACGGCCCTGATGGTTGATCAATGAACAATGCAAAACCCGTGGGTGAGAGTATGTGAAGTAATTGACCGAACGAAAGATCATACGGGCCCGAGGCCTGGTCGACATTCGAGTTAGAACCATCGAGGCAATAACCTGCTCGATAGCTTATACCATAGTTTTTTATAAACGTCTGCGCGATATAGATGTCGGGGTTTTTTTGGGCTGCTGCAAGACACTCTTTGTAAGTTTCGCCGAAAGTACCGTCGGAGACCAGTGGCTTGATCGACTCCACCCACATTTTGTGAAGGGCTTTTTTCAACTTTGCTTCACCATCGGCCGCGTATATTTTTCCGATGTCGATGTTCTCGCCTGTGCGTGAATTGAAAAGGTACCGGTTGGTAGTGACGTGATAGCCACAGCCACTGTGCGCGCCAGTAACGGTAAGGGATATTATACTTTCGTTGACCACACCGACCTCGAATGAATATTCATCCTCAAAGTTCACGCTATCGAACGGATTTGTGTAACCCGGATTAGTGCCAAGGTCCGTCTGAATGACGTCGTTCATTTTCTTTGCAACAGCTGGTCGTTGCTTCGATTCGATAAGTGGAAACTTGTATCCCTCTCCCCTGTCGATTGTCTTGATCGTAAAAACCTGGGCAATGGAAATGTGCCCTGCGAATAACAGGAAGCAAACGAGGAGTGATTTCATAACGGAATTTATGAAATTATCTTCATCAGTTGTAGTGCGTTCTGGAAGCCCGCTTCAGTCATCGTGTTATTAAAATAGACGGTGATGACCTGCGCATCGGCTGGAAAAAGCCTGTGAAATTTCTTTAGCCGTGGAATGGTGTATGGCGTTTGGAATAATACCGGGCTGCCGTGAAGTCGCAGGTAAAAATGTGACGACGTAGAGACGATCGGGCTCTCGAGCTTGGGGAAATCTACATTACAAAAAACAATACTCGCGGAAGTAAATGCTTTCAGAACAGACTCGTTCCACCAGGAAATGTCACGAAACTCGACCACACTCTGCGAAGTATGCGGCACGTTGGCGATGATCTGCTGAAGGTTCTCTTCACTGTACTTGAAATTCGCCGGCGTCTGGAAAAGGAAGTGCTGAAGCTTGTGGCCCAGTCCTTCAAGTACACGGCCTTGAAAATCTATGATCGTTTGCCGGTCGGCGAATCGTTGTACGTGTGTGATATACCGGCTCATTTTTACAGAAAACGTAAAATCATCCGGAGTTACCGAAGCGTATTTTTTTAGGTCGGGCAGCTTGGGTTGCCGGTAGAATGTTCCGTTCAGCTCCACGGTATTGAATACACTACTGTAATGAGCCAGCCAGTTCTTCGGTGCCACGCCCTTCGGATAGAACTTATTTTTCCATTGAGGATAATAATACCCCGAACACCCGATGCGATACTTCATGAATGTCGCGACACGAATAGCGTGCCAATAATTGCGTATATTATTGCATGTGGTTAAGAGTGTTCATCCTTGTTTGTGTCGCTCACTTCGGCTACGCACAGCAACGCCCAAACATAATCCTCGTAATTGCCGACGACGTTAGCTACGACGATATCGGTTGTTACGGAAACACGTCTGTGCGGACGCCGAACCTTGACCGGATGGCGAAAGAAGGGCTAAGGTTCACAAATGTTTTTGTTACGTCGAGTTCGTGCAGTCCGAGCAGGAGCAGTATCATCACGGGGCGTTATCCACACAACACAGGCGCTGCGGAACTACACACACCGCTGCCTTCGCATCTCTTATTCTTTCCGGAATCTTTAAAAAAGTCGGGCTACTATACCGCACAGGCCGGCAAGTGGCATGAAGGTCCTCATACCAGGCGAGCGTACGACACACTGATAGCGGGAGACGCCAACGGCGATGGCGGGGAAGCACAGTGGATCAACCTGTTGAGAAATCGTCCAAAAGGAAAACCATTCTTCTTTTGGTTTGCGCCTTTCGATGCTCATCGTGAATGGCAAGCCGACCGCGGCAACGAATCACACAAGGCTTCGAATATCATTGTCCCTCCCACTCTTGTTGACACCGAAGGAACTCGCGAAGATCTTGTTGCTTACTATAACGAGATCACCCGCCTCGACACATACATAGGACAACTCGAGCAAGAACTGTCAGCGCAGGGACTAAGTGAAAATACCCTGATCATCTTCATGGCCGACAATGGGCGGCCGTTTCCCGGGAGTAAGACAAGACTTTACGATCGCGGAGTAAAAACTCCCTTTATTATTAAGTGGCCGAAGGGGATCAGGCAACCGGGCACGTCGTGTGAAAGTCTTGTCAGTGCGATCGATATCGCACCGACGCTATTAAGTGTCGCAAACGTGAAGGTACCCTCTTCGATACAGGGACAAAGTTTCGCCGCGTTGTTACAGTCCCCAACGAAAACGTTTCGAAACTATGTATTCACCGAGCATAACTGGCACGACTACGAAGCATACGAACGAGCCGTTCGCACTGCAAAGTTCCTGTACGTAATGAATGGCCGGCCGGAAAAAGCAAACCAGGGACCGCTGGACGCTGTGAACAGTCCATCGTTCAAAGCGCTTATGAAATCGAAAGCCAACGGAACATTGACACCCATTCAACAAGATCTCTTTGTTTCACCACGCGCAGCGGAAGAATTCTTTGACGTGATCCAGGATCCGCAACAGGTAAAGAATTTAATCCTCGATCCGGGTTACGCTCGCGACATCACCCTGCTACGAAACATCCTTAAGCAATGGCAAAAAGAAACAGGCGATACACAACCCGCGAATCTTACGAAGGACTGGTATGGACGGGAAGACGGTGAAACTCTTCCGGAAAAGGACAAACGTGGTGAAATGCCCGGCGCTTCGACTGGAGCAGATAAGATAAACAGGAAGGGGCCGTTATAGAGACGGGAACCGATTACCCTATTAGCGGATGTCGGTTGCCCAAAAAATTACTATACTAGTATCGTCAATAAACCCCGTGAAACCACGCAACCTCCTGTTCGTACTCACTTTGGCCGCCTGTGCCGGAGGATGCTGGTATCAACCCATGGAGGAGTATGAAAACCCGATCGAACCGATCAGTGCCAACAAGTTTAAGATCAGTCTTAACGATATCAACAATACAGATACTATCAAGCTGCTTGGCCCGACAACATTCTCTTATGTTCTTTCAGGTTCTACATCAGGTAATACAAAAGCCAAAGTGACGCTTGGTACACGTCAGCTTGCATCTACAGCTGATCCGCCAAACGGCGCATTCGAGATACGTGGCACCGACCTGAAAACCGGTGTGTATGATCTTAAAGTTGAGATCACCACGGGCTCCGGAAGCGGAAGCCTCGCAGACTCAAGAGGTGAAGAAAGAGTTACCGTGTTGGGTCAGTGGGTTGTCATGATCTTTGTCGACCTGCCCAGTCAGCCTGTGTTCACACAGTCGGTGGTGAACGGTTACCAGGTGATCAGTTGGGCTCCGTATACGGGCAAGTATTTCACCAGCTATAAGTTGGAGACTTCGTACAACAGCAAGCCCGGGAAAACATTAATGTTCACCAATAAATCAATTGCTTCGTGGACCGACAGTACTTTTTCAGGAAACACTGCCGCACGGTATACGCTGACCATAACAAATCAAGTAGGTTCGGCGACAGGAAGCCTCCCGGTGGCACGCGATGCAATAACTCTTACAACGAGCTTCAGCCAGGGCGACAGCATTGCGACCATAGAATTCAATACTCCGAAGTACCCTCCCGCTATTAGTCACTATGTTGTTCTGGAAGGCGATGTTGAAAGAATGCAGATCTCTGACATAAGCCAGGCAACAGCGAGTTTCAAGCTGAACGATGTGGGATATGGCTACACGCCGACCATCAAACTGAGAAGAATACCAAAGCCGGCAGGCCAGGAAACTACTGAAACCAGCAAGCAAGTCGTGGTTACAATCCCGACAAAGAAATTACACCTGCCCATACAGGAGCTTTTCTTCAATGAGGACTTGAATGCATTTTATGGATATCGCGACCTGGGAAGTGTGGGTCAACTCGTATCGTATGATTCTTCTACGTTTGCTGCGCGCGATAGCGTTGAAATATTCGACACCCCTTCGATCGACATTCCCTACAAAGGTCAAAACGCTTACTTTTTACGCTCGGGGCAAATTGTTCAGTTAAATCTTATTACGAAGGCTGAGAAGTCGTTCACGCCGATCACAAGTGGCGCAGGACTCCAGCATATCATCGGTGCATCGAACGAATACGTGTCATATCAGTGGTACACAACCAGTATTTCAAATGCGCGTACACATCGCTTCGCCGTATACAACATGGCAACCAACACTGCGGTAGTTACGCTGTCGTCTTTGCCCGGCAACACTACAACCCCTCCCGGCTTTGGATATGTGTCGGACGATGGAAAGTATTATCGCGACTATGGAAAGTTCATTCACAGCCTCGATCCGGCCGACCTGAATATCGGACAGCATACCGGCGTCTGGCAGGGTTTCCGCGACGACAAGAGTGACGAATTCCTGGTTGGTATTTCTGATATCTCGATCTACAACGCCAACACACTCACACTAAAGAAAACCGTGTCGGCACAGGGGGCAACTTATGAAGGCTACGATGTAGCTGCCCGTAAACTGATCTTCAACGACAACATAAGCAAGAAAGTTTACGCGGTCGACATCGATACGAATGAGATGACAACTCACAAGGTAAACGCGACGAACTTTATAGTTGCAAATGGATTTCTGATCACTAAGTCTGGCGAATATTTCAGGATCTATCGATGAGAGCTCTAATGATCATAATTGCATTGATCCTGCCGCTCACCGCGTCGGCCCAATTCCGTGTTGGAGTTAACATGGGATACGGATCGTATGCCCAGAAAGAACTTACGAAGTTTATGATCGCAGTCAGGAACGATCTCAACGTAGATGCAAAACTTGTCGAATCATTCCCTTCATACTACAACGCGTCCATCAATGGTTATCACATCGTAGGCCAATTGAACTGGGGCGTGTCGATAACATGGGGAGCGACTGGTGGCCGTGTGTCGTACAAAGATTTTTCAGGATCGATCAGGCGCGACATGCTTGTAAGCTACTGGTCTTTCGGCATACCTGTCGGGTGGACCATAAACCCCGACGATCCATGGAAGCTAACCCTGGAAGCCACAACTTATTACAATACCACGCACGCGCGATACAGCTCCGAACTGAAGGTTGCAGACCAACGGAATTGGGACGAGAATGATCTGTTCTCACTGAACTTTGCCGTACAACCAGCGATTTATGTGACCCGTGAAATCGGACGTTTTGGATTTCATCTAAAAGGCGGGTACAATATAACGTGGCTGAAAGGCTATCTCGCTGAAGATGGCGCCACCGATGTTTTCAAGTACAACAACGAAAAAATTTCAGCCGACTGGAATGGCTATCGCGTAGAAGCAGGCGTCTCTATCTTTTTAGGAAGAAAAGATGATGCTACTTCGGAAGAGTAAAGAAGAACGAAGCGCCCTCGTTAACTTTTCCTTCTGCCCAGATCTTTCCCCCGTGGCGATTTACGATCCTGCGCACAAGAGCAAGACCGATCCCTGTTCCGGGAAACTCGCGATCGGTATGCAATCTCTGGAATACACCGAACAATCGTTCAGCAAACTGCATATCAAATCCGGCGCCATTGTCTTTAACACGGAACACATACTCGTTGCCTTTGTCTTCGCAGGTAATATCAACTTGTGGGCTGGCCGCCTTCGAGGAATACTTCATTCCGTTGCTTACAAGGTTCTGCCAGACTTGTTGAAGAAGACCGCGGTCGCCCGTAACGGTGGGCAGTGGCTGAACATTGATGACAGCATTGCCATAGCCCGCATCGCGAAGGCCCTGAATGATGTCACTCACCATTTCGTCAAGATTGATCGGCGCCTTCTCAATTCCCTGGTGCAACACTTTTGAAAACCGTAAAAGATCGTCGATCAGTTGGTTCATCTTGGTGGCGTTTCGCTGAACCGTGGCAATATTCTTCTTCCCGTCGTCGTCGATCTTTTCAGCGTAATCTTCCTGGAGGATCTGCGAGAACGCGAGTATCGATCGCAACGGAGCACGAAGATCGTGCGACACTGAATAGGAGAATGCTTCCAGTTCTTTGTTCGCCGCGGCGAGCTGTGCGGTTCGATCCTCCACCATTCCTTCCAGTCGCCTTTTTTGTTGTAAGCTTCTTGCCTTCTCGATTGTTGTTGTGAGCGCAACAATACCCGCTACTGCAAGAACGATCAAAAGGTAAAACCACGGTGTTCTCCAGAATGGCCGCAGCACGTCGAAAGTCAGGATGGTGACGTCGCTCCACTCGAAAGTCCCGGTTTTCCTTGCGCGTACCTGGAGGTTCTGGTTGCCGGGATCGGATGTAATGAGGTCGATGGACGACCCTGAAAGATGCGTCCACGGTGCGGTGTCCGAGCGACGAAACTCGAACACCCGTTCCTCCTCGGGAAAAGTTACCGAAGTCACCTCCAGCGTGAGAAGTATATTGTAAGGAAAGAGACGTCGACCGAGGTTAGCCAGCTTTTTACCGTCGGCATTCGCGTAGGCGAGTTGCGGTTTCAATGTCTTGGTCTTGTCGGTAATACGACGACTACTAATATAAACGCCACGTGATGTTCCTATCCACACTTTCTTGTCGTTACTGATCAACAAGCTTTTTGCGTTGACCGACAGTCCAGACAAATTCATTGAGCTTGCGAACAGGTTGTGATCACCGCTCTGCACCTCGTAGTACAAAAGTTCTTTAGGAGTTGCGAGCAGGAAACCCTCCTGGCCGTTGGCGTAGATCGAACGAATGGGCATGCCGCGGTAAGCTTCACCGAGGGTTACGCGCTCTACCGTTTTATGATCGTATTTTAACAGGCCGATTGAAGTTGCGAGCCACACAGACTGATCCTTAACAAAGAAACTAAAAGTGTTGAGCTCTTCACCTTGATTCAATTTTACAGGGATACTGATATTCTTAAACTCCGTATCCGTGTACGATTTATAAAACAGGTAGTCGGCACCGTTGGAGACAACATAAATGCCGTCGCCGCCATCGCGCACGTGATTGATGAATCCTCCTTCCCCGAGCGGAATTTTAAATGAATGCAGTTTTTGATCAGCGTCGATCATTAACACTTCAGTTCTACCTGGAATAGTGAGCCAGATGTTATCGCTCGCATCTTTACTTAATGCGGTAACGAACATCCTTTGATCGCTGAAGTCAAACGCATTGACAACTTTATTGCCGTTGATCAATAAGACCTTGAAAGCGTTTGCTGCCCAGATGCCATCCTTCGTGGAAACGAGTGACTGAAAATAACTATCGGTTATGTTGTTGATCAACAATTTATCTTCCTTCGTTGCAGGGTCGAACGAGTGGAGTTCCCCGGCGGTAGCATAGTAAACGAGCGATGAGTTTACATCTTCCGTGATGCTCTCGATATAATCTTTTGACTTACCGGCGGGTCCCTGGAACGGTGCCTCCTGCATAAACAGCAGGCCTTCATGTGTCGACAGCCAAATATCATTTTCACGGCTCACATACACGTGATTTACGTTGTTGATATCAGTAACCGCAAGTTTCTTGTTGCTGAAATTTGGATCGACGATGTAGTGATCGGAGCCGCGGGTGGCCACGAAATAATTTCCGCCCGGTATCGCAGCAACGTAGCAAACCATTTTGATATCCGATGCCAGTCGCGGCTGCGAAAATTTCCCGTCATCGTTGCGATCCGAAACGTATAATCCGCCATTGGCACCAACAACCAAACGGTCGCCTAACACTTCCGCGAATTCCGTTTCTGCAGGGAACTTAAGATCAGATTTCACGAACGCATCCTTCTGTTGATCGTACTGAAATACATTCCCGGCGACTGAGGCGGTGTACAGATCGCCATTACTATCTTCGAAAAAAGAGAAAGACCTGAGGAATTGGGGCGTGCGATCGGCCATGCTGAAATCATATCGCTTCAGCTTATTGCCGTTGAGTTTCACAACCGACTGCGATTCGCTTGCCCAAAGAGATCCGCCTTTGTCCTCGTACAACAATTTCGGATACGACAAACTCGAATCGCTCACGCTGCGACCAACTGGAATTACTGGAAGAAAAGCGACGCTATCCTTAATGTTCCGGAGCTCGAACACGTCGAGGTCGGCAAACGCAAGTAACCGTCCGTTCCTGGTGCGATAAAACCCCTTCGTGTAGTTGCTGTGAGTAACCGAACGATAGCTCTCAAACCTGGAAGCATTATACTTTACAAATCCTTCGTCGGTTGCAATCCATAAGTTTCCCAATGAATCTTGTGCAACGGCTTTGATAAGATCGGACGGCAACCCGTTCTCGATCCTGTATTGTTTTTTGATGTAGTCCTGTGCCGACAACAATGAGGTGACGAGGCACAGAATAAGGGTCAGAAGTCCGCGGGGCATGGCGTCAGGGATAAACACGCAACCAATCAAAATACGTTTTTTTCGGGGTATTGTAAAATATAAATTAGGACATTCGAAATATGAAAAAAGCCATACTCATCCTCGCCCTGGCAGCTGCCGCGTGCAGCCAACAGCAGTCAAAGAATTCTACCGTTCATAACGGCACACAACTGCGTGCACCGGCATACCCACTGGTGACAATCGACCCATATACCAGCGCCTGGTCCACCCGCGACACATTATATAATGGTCTCGTGAAACATTGGACCGGCAGAGTACACGGCCTCGTCGGTGGGTTGAAAGTAGACGGCAAAGTATATCGCTTCCTCGGGATGGACGAGATCCCGCTCGTGCCGGTTGTGCCGATGGGTGATCGTGGATGGGAAGGAAGTTATGTGCAAAAAGCTCCGGCAAAAGGTTGGGAACAGCCATCGTTCAACAGCAACTCATGGAAGAAAGGCAAGGCTGCATTTGGCTCGGCCGATATGAGCTCGGTGGGAACAGTTTGGGAAGACGATGAGATCTGGGTACGTCGTGAGTTTACGTTGCCCGGGAATGGCATCAACGGCCAGGCATTTCTCGTCTACTCTCATGATGACGACATGGAGATGTATCTCAATGGAAAAGAAATTGTGAACACCGGTCACAAGGCAAAACACGGCGTGACGATGAAGCTCGATACCAGCTTACTTGTCAAAGGAAAGAACGTGATTGCGGCTCACGTAAAAGATACCGGCGGCAAAGCGTACATCGATTTTGGAATTTTCACCGACGACAACGACACACAGACATGGCCCGTGACCGCACAACAAGACAGCGTTGTGTTGACAGCAACCCATACCAAATATTATTTCACCTGCGGACCAGTAAAGCTGCAATTGAATTTCATTGCCCCGTTGTTGCCTGCCGACCTGGATCTTATGTCGAGGCCGATAAACTATGTTAGCTACAAAGTAACTTCGACAGACGGCAGCGAGCATGAAACCGACATCTATTTCGACATGACCCCACAGTGGGCAGTAAATGAAGTTAATCAGCCGGTGAACATATCGCACGGCGAAACCGACAAGGTCAGGTTTATAAAGGCGGGCACTGTAGAGCAACCGGTACTGAAACGAAAAGGCGACAATGTGCGGATAGACTGGGGAAGCGCATATATCGCGACTCCGAAGTCTGCAGATGCTTCGCTGGCAATAGGAACTACGACGATATCACGAAGCGAGTTTCAAACAAAGAATTACGTATCGAACGACGACACGATGCTTGAGAATGTGAAATTGCTCGAATGGATGAAATCTATGTCGTACAGGAAGGAACTGGGAAAAGTTGACCAAAAAGGTCAAATGAATTTCTTAATGATCGGTTACGATGACATCGAATCTGTTCAATACTTTGAAACCAATCTAAAAGCGTGGTGGAAGAAAGATGGAACGGTATCGATGGACCAGGTGCTGGAAGCGGCAGCGGGTGACTACGAATCGGTGGTGAATCGTTGTGTCCAGTTCGACAACGAGCTTTGGAATGAAGCATTAAAGGCGGGTGGAAAAAAATATGCTGACCTGTGTGTGCTCGCATTCCGTCAATCGATCGCCGCACACAAGTTGACAAAGGACGGTAACGGCAACATCCTGTTCCTGTCGAAAGAAAATTTCAGCAATGGGTCGATCGGTACGGTTGACGTCACATACCCTTCTTCACCGCTTTACCTTAGGTACAATCCTGAGCTGTTGAAAGGAATGCTTAACCCAATCTTGTATTACAGTGAAAGCGGAAAGTGGACCAAGCCATTCGCTGCTCACGATGTTGGAACGTATCCCTTGGCTAACGGCCAGACATATGGTGAAGACATGCCAGTTGAAGAATCGGGAAATATGTTGGTCCTTATAGCTGCGATCGCAAAGGCGGAAGGCAATGGGAAGTACGCCGAACAACACTGGGCCGTACTCACTACGTGGGCCGATTATCTTTTGGCTAACGGCCTCGATCCGGCGAACCAGCTCTGCACGGATGACTTCGCAGGGCACCTTGCACACAATACCAATCTTTCAATAAAGGCGATCATGGGTATTGCATCTTTCGGCAGGCTGGCGGAAATGCTTGGCAAGAACGACATCGCGAAAAAATACACCGACGAAGCAAAACGAATGTCGTCCGAGTGGATGAAGATGGCCGACGACGGCGATCACTATAAATTGACATTCGACCAGGCTGGCACATGGAGTCAGAAATACAATCTCGTTTGGGATCAGCTTCTCGGCTTCAACATGTTCCCGGAGGATGTTCGAAAGAAAGAGCTCGCATACTATCTCACCAAACAACAAAAATTCGGATTACCCCTCGACAGTCGCCGCACATACACGAAGTCCGACTGGATTATCTGGACTGCGACGCTGGCTGATGACCAGGAGACGTTCGACAAGCTGGTTGACCCTGTACACGAGTATGTTACTCACACACCAGATCGTGTTCCTATGTCTGACTGGTACGAGACGACGGATGCGAAGCAGGTTGGCTTCCAGGCACGTTCGGTGGTCGGAGGTTATTTCATTAAGATGCTGAAAAACCGCTAACTTCGAATACAAATTCGTGTGGTATGAAACTCATTTTTTCTTTTCTGTTTTCAGCTATAGTTTCGTTGGCTGTCGGCCAGGGCAAAGGTTCGTTGATTGGTGCGTGGGAATCGAAAGGTCCGGAGCAAAATCAAACGAAGGTCATAACGTATGTACCGGGATTTTTCTCCGTGGCGATCTACAATTTCGCCGACAAAAAGTTTATCGGAACGTATGGTGGCAAGCTTGTGATCGCAAATGGGGAATTGACTGAGACAATTGAATACGACACACAGAAACCTGAGAATGTAGGCCAATCACGAAAAGTAAATTTCAAAAGGGATAAAAAAGAACTCACGCTTACCGGCGCTACCGAAGGTAAGTTCACACAGCTCGACGATGGCACACCGGGCAAGCTTATGGGTGCGTGGCTGATCACTGGCCGTTATCGCGACAATGAGATCCGCCGGTCTACACCAGGAGCACGTCGAACGATGAAGATCCTTTCGGGTACGCGTTTTCAATGGATCGCATACAATGTTGAAACCAAAGAGTTCTTCGGAACAGGTGGAGGAACATACACGACCGTTAATGGCAAGTACACCGAGAACATAGATTTCTTTTCACGCGATGAAACCCGCGTAGGCGCAAGCCTTACGTTCGACTTCTCTCTTCCTGAAGGCGAGTGGCGTCACCAGGGCAAGAGCAGTAAAGGAGATCCACTCGACGAGATCTGGACACAAAGAGAGAAGATCGGGATATAGTCCATGAGGTGGTGCATCCTGGTTTTCGCGCTGTCTGTTACGCTTCATGCTTTTGCACAGCGCGAACTTTCCGTTGATACCACACAGATCAATCAACTCCTGGACCTCGGCGCCAAAGATCAGTGGGTAGATGCATACCGCTGTTTAAACTATGCCGACCAGGCACTAAAACAATCGCAAGAGATAGATTACCGGAAAGGCATTGCAAGAGCCTTGAACCTGAAAGGTTTCTGTTACTGGACTTTCGGCGACAACGACCTGGCAATACAAGCCGCGCTTGAAGCACTAAGTATTTCACACAATCCACGAATTGTGGCCGAGAGCTACTACATTCTCGCGAGGGGCTACATGGATCTTCGTGAGAACGACAAAGCACACGAATCGATCGTGAAGGCTGAAACTCTAGCCAGCGACGGAAGCGACTGGACTCAACTGTGCAGCATCTATAATTTGAAAGGAGTAATTTTCTACAATGCACGCAAGTACGATAGCGCACTGTTCTTTTATAACAAGGCGTATGAGATCGGTAAAAACAAATCCGTCGATCCTATCAACCTGCCGAGAATAATTTCAAACATCGGCGAGGTGTACGGGAGAGAAAATCCTGCACTTGCTTTCAGGTATTT
>DASRSO010000004.1:0-11369 GCA_035656375.1 Cyclobacteriaceae bacterium
AAGCATATGTCAAAGATTCGTATCCTGTATGTAGCCAGTGAAATAAATCCCTTTCTGCAAACTACTGAAGTATCCGATTTCGTAAGGAAATTACCTCAGGCGATGCAAGAAAAAGGGATGGAAATTCGCATACTGGTTCCACGGTTTGGCTTGATCAATGAGAGGAAGAACAGGTTACACGAGGTTGTTAGGTTGTCGGGTATCAACATTGCTGTAGGAGAAGAAGAGAAGCCCCTGATCATTAAAGTGGCTTCAATCCCAAATGCAAAGCTCCAGGTGTACTTTATCGATAACGAAGACTATTTCCACCGTAAATCTGTATTCCACGATAAGGAAAATAACTTCTACGAAGACAACGACGAGCGCGCAATCTTCTTCTGTAAGGGCGTGATCGAAACAGTCCGCAAACTCGGATGGGCTCCTGATATCGTTCATTGCAACGATTGGATCACAAGCTTCATTCCGCTGTACCTGAAAACGACTTACAAAAACGATCCGCTGTTTAAGAACACCAAAACTGTGTTCACGATCTACAATAACAGCTTCAATCACAAGTTCAAAGGCGATCTCATGGGTAAAGTGAAGATGATCGACGTTGAAGATAACATGCTCGGCCATTTAAAGACGGGCGATTACGAAGGATTTATTAAACTTGGAGCCCAGTGGTCGGACGTAGTTTCTGTTGCCGGCGACAATAAAAAGCTGGAAGGATTAGTTAAGAAAATAAAGGACAAGAAAGTTGAGACCATTGAGAAGGACGACAATTATACCGAGTCGTTTTACAATCTTTACAACGAACTGGTGGGCTAATCTCCGATCCGTTTCAGTATTCCTTGTCCTCCTCGTCCTGCTGTCTTGTGAAGACAAGTTCAGTGAGGTTGGTTTCAAAAACCCGAATGCCGATTTCGAGGTTTTCGAAAAGGAATTCCTGATTCCCACAACGGTATTTCTGATGGACTCCGTCTCGACCAGCAATGGCCCGAGCCAAACGGAGAAAAAGCGAATGATGGTAGGCACTGTAGTCGATCCGAAATTCGGGACGACTACAGCAACTGCTTACAGCCAGTTCTGGTCTGTCGGCATTCCCGCTGCAACCTACCCCGTATCGCAACTTGGTTTCGAAAAGCTCACTCTTACATTGATGTATGATGAGGATTACTACTGGGTCGGAAACCCCGGTACCACAACTCAAACATACCAGGTGTATGAAATGACCGACAGCTTGCTGACCTACCTGCCACACTTTTCGAACGTAGCAGTGCCAACCGGTGCTCTCCTCGGCGAGGTGCACGAGGTTATATCGGGCGACGTGCTCGATGGCAATCGTGAACTGAACGGCGACAGCGATACCAGCAATGACATCGCGGACAGCTTGAACATCGATCTCGATGAGTCCTTCGGCAGAAGACTGCTCACTGCCGCAATGGACACGGTAGGACGCAATGAACTCAACTACCAGCTCTTCAATTATTTCAGAAGGATCTTCAAAGGGATCGCGATCAAAGCGACAGAAGCGGATAAGGTTGTTGGATTCAATCCCAATCATGAAAAAACAAGGATGACCTTGTACTATCACTACGATACACTTGGCGATCCTAATCGCAGGAAGGAATACCAGTTGACATTCCGTTTAAGCCCTTCGAACCAGACGTTGCCGTACACAAGCTTCTTTCCTTCGGAGTACATGAATTATACGTACCTCACCACCGATCGCAGCGGCACTGCGTTGGCGGGACTTCCTTCGAAGTATGTCGACTATCAACCGGCCGATGGACTTCGTTACATACAGGCAGGTACAGGTGTTTCAGTGAAGCTTGATTTCACCGAGGTACGCGATCACTTCAAGAACATCTCTACAAAGGCGTTCAGCGTGGCGGAGTTACGGATCGAAACAGACGAGCAAACGCGCAGCATTCAGAGTTTCGTTTTACGCGCAATAAAACCCAACAACCGTACATTGCTCGCTCAAACGGGAAGCACAGACGGTGCCGGCGACCCGATCACAGTTGTTGATCTGACACTTGCAGCCAAGCATGCCCTGTATTCGAATTCACTTACGCGCCTCGAACCAATAAATGACTCCGGCAACGGACCGGTCTCGTTGGATCAAATTGTAAACTCTAACGGCGTTGGAGTTTATCGCGGATATCTTACTAACTTTCTGCAACGGGAGACAACCCTTACCGATGCCGATTTTCTGCGGTTCTATACTCTCATCCCTCAAGCCCCAGATATCGCCAAGGGTGTCAACGGATTTTATTTTCCGGCTGACAAGATTAAGCTAAAGGTGTATTACACCACTCCCACTGTAGGTGAATAGTTAATTCTTAACGTTCGAATTTATGTGTGGTATAGTTGCCTATGTCGGGCCTCGTCAGGCCTCGGAGGTTATTATTAAAGGATTGAAGCGCCTCGAGTACCGGGGTTACGATAGCGCAGGGATCGCTGTCATGAACGGCAACCTGAACGTCTTCAAAAAGAAAGGTAAAGTCAGCGAGCTTGAGTCTTTCGTAAAAGGCAAGAACCTGCACAGTCACATCGGCATGGGCCACACCCGCTGGGCTACACACGGCGCACCCAACGACGAGAATGCTCACCCACACTATTCGGCCAGCGGCAAGCTTGCGATCATTCACAACGGTATCATCGAAAACTACTCTGCACTCAAGCAGGATCTGTTGAATAAGGGCCACCGTTTTCTAAGTGAAACCGATACGGAGGTGTTCATTCATTTTGTTGAAGACATTAAGTCGAAAGAGAACTGCTCGCTCGAAGAGGCCGTCAGGCTGGCGTTGACAAAAGTTGTTGGCGCTTACGCCATCGTGGTGATGTCGAGTGAGAACCCGAACAAGCTTGTAGCTGCGCGCAAGGGCAGCCCGTTGGTTGTCGGCATTGGTAAAGGTGAGTTCTTCATGGCTTCCGATGCGACTCCGATCATCGAGTACACAAATGAAGTGGTGTACCTGAATGACCAGGAGATTGCAATCATCGACAACGGCAAGCTTTCAATAAAAAGTACTTCGAATCTTCCTCTTACTCCATACATCCAGACCGTTGATGTTGCCCTGGAGGCAATTGAAAAGGGTGGCTACGAACATTTCATGTTGAAAGAGATATTCGAGCAACCTCGATCGATCCAGGACTGTATGCGTGGCCGTCTCGATTCTGAAGCGGGCCGGCTGGTTCTTGGCGGCCTGCGTGAGTATGTTACCAAGCTTGTGAATGCAGATCGCATCCTGATCGCCGCCTGTGGTACGTCGTGGCATGCGGGTCTTGTGGCAGAATATTTCTTCGAAGAGTTTTGCAGGATACCTGTGGAGGTCGAGTATGCATCGGAGTTCAGGTACAGGAACCCGATCATTCGTGAGGGCGATGTTCTTATTGCCATCTCACAGTCGGGCGAGACTGCCGATACACTTGCAGCGATAGAGCTTGCGAAGTCAAAAGGTGCGATCATTGTCGGGGTTTGTAATGTGGTGGGATCGTCGATCCCGCGCGCGACCCATGCGGGTGCGTACACACACGCGGGGCCGGAGATCGGCGTGGCGAGTACCAAGGCATTCACAGCGCAGTTGACAGTGTTGAATATGATCGCGTTGATCGTTGCTCATAAGCGCGGTACGATCACAGAACAGAAATTTCATGAACTGCTCGTTGAGCTTGAGAACATTCCGTCGAAAGTAGAGAAGGCGTTGCTGCTGAACGAACAGATCAGGTTTATTGCGGGTGAGTTTAAGGATGCCAGGAATTTCATCTACCTCGGTCGCGGGTATAACTTCCCTGTAGCGCTCGAAGGTGCCCTTAAGCTTAAAGAGATATCATACATACATGCGGAAGGATACCCGGCTGCTGAAATGAAGCACGGGCCTATTGCGTTGATCGACGAGGAGATGCCGGTGGTGGTTATCGCAACAAAGGATAACTCGTATGATAAAGTGGTGTCGAACATACAGGAGGTTAGGGCGCGTAAGGGCAAGGTGATCTCGATAGTAACGGAGGGTGACTCGCTTATCCCGAAGATGTCGGACCACGTGATCGAGATCCCGTCGACTACAGATGCGCTTACGCCGATGGTTTCGGTGATACCGTTGCAGTTGCTTTCATATCACATTGCGGTGATGCGAGGGTGTAACGTGGATCAGCCAAGGAATTTGGCTAAGAGCGTGACGGTAGAATAATTATGAACGAGTGACGTGAGTGCCTTTTTTCGGGTTTAGAACTTCCTTTTCAATAATTAACTCGATAAATCGGTTTAAAGAGATCTTCATCGCGGCTGAACGAAGAACGGCGAGCCTGTGGATGCCTGGCTTGACTCTCACGTTAAAGCTTCCCTTATAATTCTTTTCAGGGTTAACCTTAAGTTTCCTGCAGGTTTTGAGATAATCGTCGACGGATTCGTGAAAAGCTTTTGTTAATTGTTTTACGGAGTCTCCTTCAAACGTAACAAGCCCGTTGATGCCCAATACCTTTCCATGAAACACCATGTCCTCGCGGCTGAATTCCACCGTTCCTTCGAAGTCTTTATAAGTTAAGGTATTGCTCATATAAGATTTTGTTTTCTCAACTCATCGATCACGTAATCCAGGGCATATCTTTTCAGAAAAGGCTGTGGATGAGGCTCGTGTAGGCTTATAATTGATTCGGCGGCGGCATGAATGAACTTTCTCCTTGATCCAGACCTACTGATTTCCCTGTATCCGAGGTGAGTCAGAATAGTTTGCAGTTCATTCCATGTAAAATCTTTCGGCCGTGCCAGCAGCCTTTCAATAGCCTTTGCGAAGCGACTCATTGCAAATGTAACTAAAATTTAGTTGCAATTATTTTTTTAAAATGCTATCGCAATGTCGTCGATTGGACGGGTATTGATTTTGTTGATTTGAGTTTGTGTTCGGTAATCCTTACACCGGGACGCACTAAGAGCGTGACGGTAGAATAATATGCATCGTCGTTCCTTTATTCGGAACGGATTCTGCATAGATATCACCGCCGTGATTTTCCATGATCTTCTTGCAAAGGGATAGTCCTATCCCTGTTCCATCGTACTCGCTCTTCGGGTGAAGCCTCTTGAACAGCTTAAACACATAGTCGGCAAACTCCTGTTCGAAGCCTATACCATTATCCGCAAAGGTTATATGAATGCGCTCGTTAGGCTCCTGCTTCGAAGTCACCTTTATCACCGGCGCCACACCTGGCTTCGTAAACTTCAAACTGTTCGAAAGAAGATTCCTGAACAACTGATGCATCTGCGACGAGATCGCACTGATCGTCGGCAACGTTTCGATCTCCAGCGTTGCCTTCTTCTCTTCGATCATCAGGTCCAGCTCCGAGGTCACCGCTGTCATCACTTCGTTCAGATCGACAGGCACCAGCTGCTTTTCTGTTTTTGTGTGCCGCGCGTACAACAGCAGGTCGTCGATGATGTTCTTCATACGCTCCGCCGCTATCTTGATCTTATTGATGTATTCCGATTTTCTTTCGAAGCTCGCTTTACTTCCTTCGTTGGTGAGATAGCTTACGAAGGTCTGGATCTTTCTTACCGGCTCCTGCAGGTCGTGCGAAGCCGCGTAGTTGAATTGTTCCAGTTCGAAGTTTGCGGTAACAAGCTTGTTGTTCGTTTCCGCGAGCTCTTCATTCGTAGCCGTGATCTCTTCACTCGCAGCCTGCAGTTCTTCTGTGCGAAGCTGAACCTGTCGCTCAAGTTCTTCGGAAAATATTTTTTGTTCGGTGATGTCCTGGATCATTCCCACAAGCGTGGCTGGCTTTCCGTCTTTGTCGCGAAGCACGGTGCCAACCGCCTTTATCCAGCACGTCTTGTGATCGGGGCGATTAATGCGGACTTCGTAGTTGAGGTGTCCCGTTTTAAGGGCCGCTTCGTGGGCGTTGGCTCTTACAGCCAGGTCGGCGGGCTCGATCAGTTTTATCATTTCCTCGCGTGAGACCAGTTCCTTAAGCCCCCATATTTCCAGGTATCGGTCCGACACCGTTACTTCGTTCGTCGCGAAGTTCAACGAATAAGTGCCTAGTTGTGCAGATTCTATTGCAAGTCTCGATTTCTCTTCAGCTTCTTCGATCCTCTTGCGGTATTCAACCCGTTCGGTGACATCGGTAACAGTAACGATGATGCCAAAGACTTTATTCAATTGATCGAACAACGGCTCGTAAACAAAATCGACATAGAACTTTCGCATGCCGTCCACGCCGTCAATAAACACAGGGGCTTCGGATTCGGAATGTGGAACTCCATCGCGATAAACCTGCCGGAGCAACTCGGGAAACCGCTGATCGTTGAGCTCAGGGAACGCCTCAAGCAGTTTCTTGCCGATCACTTTATCCGCCGTCGTTCGCCAGAGTGTGTCGAGTAACTTCTGATTGGCGATATCGATCACAAAATCTTCACCAAGTACGATCGTCATCGACATGTGCGACCGCATTACTATCTCGCGAAACTTGCGTTCACTCTCTGCAAGCTTTTGTCGCGCGACAACATTCGGAGTGACTTCATTAGCAACTACGATAACCCCGTTGATCTTTCCCGAGGAATCGTATGTGGGCTGATAAACGAAATTGAAATATCCGATCTCTATGCTGCCATGTCGTTTTAATGGCGCCGGAAATTCATGACCATGATAAGGAATGCCTTTATAATAGACATCGTTGAGAAGCGGCTCCACGACTTCTCGTACCTCGGGCAAACCTTCGAACAACGACTTACCTACAAACTCATCTTCCTTCTTATCCACAAACTGTAAGTATGTGGGATTGGCCATCTCTACTATAAACGACGGACCTCGAAGCACTGTGATACCTACGGGAATATCGTAGACGATCGAACTGAACGGAATAGAATCCACGCCAAATAAATAATTCGAGTAAATTACACCATTTGTCAAATCACACACCATGCACCGCAGAACTTTCATGTTAAACAGCGGCATGCTCACCGCCGGTATCCTTGCATCGAGGATCGATTCGTTTGCACTGTCGCCAATTGACCCCATTCTTGTTAAAAAACTCGACCCAACCTGGGTGAAGTCGTTATACGAGCGTGGAAATCCCACCACATATCTGAAATCTAAAAATGAATTGCAGTACATCGGCATGCCAGTAGGAGGCATTATGTGTGGTATGGTTTATCTCGGCGGCGATGGAAGACTTTGGTTGTGGGATGTCTTCAACAAGAATCAGAGTGGTGTCGTTTATAAGAATATTCCGTGGCACGAGAAGATACAATTTAACTTCGACTACGTAAGACCATTCGACGGCGCGAACTACGTAGAGCCCGTAAAAGATGTAAGGCCGCTGGACCAGGGGTTTTCGGTAAAGATGTGGTGCGAGGACTGGTCGCTCGAGAAAAAACTGGAAGAGAAGGAATGGGATGAGGTTTCATTTGAAGCAACATATCCTGTTGCTACCATCAGGTTTACAGATAAGAAGCAGGCTGTAGCTGTTTCATTGAAGGCATACTCTCCGTTCATCCCGTTGAATGAAAATGATTCTGCACTGCCTGTCACCATACTTTCATATACCATTGAGAACAATCGGACCGATCGCGCGATCACAGCCGAGTTAACTGGTTGGCTTGAAAACAAAGCCGCCATTTACAGCGCCAATGATCCTCAATATTACCGTGTAAACGAACCTGCAAAGGATCAAAAGTTTAAAGGTGTATTCATGCGTGCAGCCAGCCACAACTGGGCTGATGAATCTTTCTGGCATGCGCCTGACTTCGGAAATTTTTGTATCGCTTCACTCAATGGTGAATCCAACGCCGACATCGGCTCGGATAAAAAAATTCCTTTCAACGAAAAACTTGTTGGCTCTGTCACATCCTCAATAAGCGTTCCGCCACAAAGTTCTGCGACACTCAACTTCGCCATCTCCTGGTACTTCCCCAATCTAACTTTGGACAAGCTTAAAAACGAAGGCGGGCGCCATTATCGCAAACGCTTCAAGAACTCAATCGAAGTCATTCGTTATGTTCACGACAACTTCGAATCTCTTTCCAAACAAACATTACTGTGGGCCGATACATGGTATAAAGAAAGCACACTACCCCACTGGTTTCTCGAACGCACGTTCCTCAACATCTCCACTCTCGCCACAACAACCTGCCACTGGTTCGAGTCCGGAAGATTTTATGCATGGGAAGGGATCGGTAGTTGCCCCGGAACTTGCAACCACGTATGGCAGTATGCACAAGCTGTCGGCCGCATCTTTCCCGCTCTCGAACGCGACACGCGCGAACGCGTAGATCTCGGCGTTGGATTTTATGACGACGGTCACATCGGCTTCCGCGCCGAATACGACACTCAGCCAGCCGTCGACGGACAGGCGGGTCGCATACTCGGTATCTATCGCGAACACCAGATGAGCTCTAACAATGAGTTCCTCAAAGGAAACTGGCCCAAAACAAAGAAGGCCGTCGAGTTCCTCCTGAAACAAGACACCAACAACGACGGAATGACCGACACCACGCTGGAAAATACACTCGATGCCAAATGGCCCGGCGAGATCGCGTGGATCGTTGGACTATCGATCACAGCAATCAAAGCTGCGCAACTAATGGCCGAAGAGATGGGCGACACCGACTTCGCAACAAAATGCAGCGATTATGTTTCGAAGGGCAAGGCCAACATGGAGAAACATCTCTTCAATGGCGAGTACTTTATTCATCGTCCCGATCCTGTGAAAGGTCGCGATGGTGTCATCGGATCATACAACACTTGCCACATCGACCAGGTGTATGGACAAAGCTGGGCGTTCCAGGTAGGCCTCGGCCGAACCCTCGACAGGGAGAAAACGCTCTCTGCACTGAAAGCTCTTTGGAAGTACAACTTTACAACCGACGTCGGTCCTTACCTGGCGGAACATCATGGTGGTCGCCCGTATGCGCTTCCCGGCGAAGGCGGAATGATCATGAACACCAATCCAAAAAATGAAGATGTTCCTTATGGCGTAAAAGATGCCTGGCAGGTAACATACTTTCACGAATGCATGAGCGGCTTCGAGCACCAGGTGGCTTCGCACATGATGGCCGAGGGAATGATAGAAGAGTCGCTGATCCTGACCCGCGCCATCCACGATCGCTACAGCGCCAAAAAGAGAAACCCGTTCAACGAAGTTGAGTGTAGCGATCACTATGCCCGGGCAATGGCGAGCTACGGAACATTTGTTACGGCATGCGGTTTCACCTACCACGGCCCGAAACAGGAGATAGGCTTCGCGCCGAAGTTGATGGCCGATAATTTCAGGGCAGCATTTGTTACGGCAGAGGGCTGGGGAACTTATAGCCAGGTGAGAAAAGGCAAAAAACTCGAGTGCACGATCGACGTGAAGTCGGGGAAACTCGCGGTTAAAACTTTTACCGTCGAGAAGGCGGGAAAGGGCATCAGGATCGACTTACCTTCTGTCATCGAAATAACCCCCGGTAGGCCCTATACGGTTTCAGTATAACTTTTCGACTAACGTTCCTTTACACTCGACCTACAGGAGTGGGCGACGGGTAACTTCCCTTCACGGGATGGTGTTAACTTTATGCCGGAAGTCTGCCCGAATAACCGTCTAAAACAGTTTGGCGTGGAAGCACGGAATTAAGGCGTTAATGTGACAATTTTGCGCACAATTCCGGGAGACTCGCCTGTCGGGTTTTTGGGGGATTTAACGGTTTAGTTGGCATTTTTTATTCGTATGCGTTTTACAGCTTTTTTATTAATCGTATTGATGATCCTGACGGGATGCGAGGAGTCCAAGAAAGACGGGACTGCCGCAGCCGGTGGAGGACAACAACAGCGGGCTGGTGGTGGAGCCGGCGGCCAGGGAGGTGGTGGCGGTAACCGTCAGCGCGGGCCTATGGTTGTTGATGGATTCCTTGTCGAACAGCACCAGGTGAGTGAGACTGTTGAAGTACCCGGTTCGCTTTTCCCTGCGGAAGAGACTGCTATCCGTGCGGAAGTTAGTGGCCGTGTGGTACGATTGAATATACCCGAGGGTGGAATGGTGAAGAAGGGCGACGTTCTTGTGAAACTTTTTGACGATGATCTCCAGGCGCAGCTTCGCAAGCTGACGGTTCAACTTCAGATTGCAGAAAAGACTGCGGAGAGACAAAAAGAACTTCTTGCTATCAATGGTATCAGCCAACAGGATTACGACCTCGCTTCGTTGAGTGTCGATAACCTGAAAGCAGATATTGAAGCAGTAAAAATATCGATCGCGAAAACAGAGATCAGGGCGCCTTACGAAGGCCAGGTCGGTTTGCGAAATGTGAGCCTGGGAAGTTATCTCGGCCCCACGGACATCGTTACTACAGTTCGCGATGTAAACCAGTTGAAGCTTGAGTTCTTCGTTCCTGAAAAATATGCGAAGACGATCAGCAAAGGGTATGTCGTCAGGTTCCGTGTTGACGGAGGAAGGAAAGATCATTCCGGCACGGTGATGGCTACCGAAGGAAATGTTAATGCACAGACTCGTACCCTCAGGATCAGGGCAATTGTTACCGGTCGCGATAATGAATTGGTGCCGGGTGTGTTTGCAAAAGTAAACCTGCAATTGGGTCAGACAGACCAGGCATTGATGATACCGACGCAAGCGGTTATACCGACGGCGCGTAACAAACAGGTTATCGTCCTGAGGAAAGACTCGGCCATCTTCAACATTGTTGAAACTGGCATTCGCGATTCAGCTTATGTTCAGATCAACAGCGGTTTGAAGAAAGGCGATACCGTGATCGTTACAGGTCTTATGGCCATCAGGCCAGCTGCGAAGTTGAAGATTGGCAAACTGAATAAGTTGCCCAGGAGCTAAGAGGAGTTTAAAAAAAATTTAGAAAGCCTATGAACATTTCGGAATTAAGCATCAGGCGCCCCGTGTTCACCTTTGTCATGAACATCATTTTATTGTTGTTCGGCGCCATTGGTTTCAGCTATCTCGGTGTTCGCGATTATCCCGCGATCGACCCTCCAAATATCAACGTAAGCACCAGCTACAACGGTGCCAATGCCGACATCATCGAGTCGCAGATCACGGAGCCGTTGGAGAAATCTATCAACGGTATTCCCGGTATTAAGAACATGACGTCGAACTCGAGCGTAGGCAGTTCGAATATCAACATAGAGTTCGAGCTCGGTGTGGATATGGAGACCGCTGCAAACGACGTGCGCGACAAAGTATCGCAGGCTACACGCCAGTTGCCGCAGGACTTAACGGCACCTCCCGTTGTTTCCAAGGCTGATGCCAACTCCGACAATATCATCAGCATGACCGTTCAGAGTAATCTCAAGAATTCGCTTGAGCTTACCGAGTATGCCAACAACGTTTTGCTGGAACGCCTTCAGACGATCCCGGGTGTAAGCAGTGTGCAGATCATGGGTGAG
>DASRSO010000005.1:0-10188 GCA_035656375.1 Cyclobacteriaceae bacterium
ATCTGCAAAGCAGGGGTCGGATTTCAATTCTTCTTTATAATAGTAGAGGGCCTGGTCGGTATTTCCTTCTTCGAGGGCCGTATTGCCCTTCAGAAGGAAGCTTTGCAAACGGGTCTCCTTGCTTTCGCAACCGATAACGGAAAGGGCAACAATAAGTAGAATGGCTATTTTTTGCATAAGGCGAAGCCTCCCTTCACCCCTGGCTACGGAAGACGCCGCAAATTTACGAGCGTGCAGCTTGTTTATTCGATTGCCGTTCTCTTTCTTTGTCACCGACAATGAAACAATTCACGTCAGCAACAGTTCATCACCACCATCATTTTTCGATGATGCGTGGCAGCATTTTGTCCTGACGGAACAAGATATTAACCTTAAAAGGCTTGCCACGAAAAACGGCGAGCCTTTTTTATTTATATGAAGATGACAAACACGGGAAACAGTCTACTTAGAATCGCTATTCAGAAATCCGGTCGTTTACAGGAAGGCTCCCTCGAGCTCCTCCACGAAAGTGGCCTGGCATTCAGTCACGGCAAAGACCAACTGAAATCCCTTGCCCGTAACTTCCCTGTAGAAATACTTTTCTTAAGAGACGACGATATCCCTCAATATGTAGAAGATGGTGTTGCCGACGTAGGGATCGTAGGCGAAAATGTATGGAAAGAAAAAGCGCGTGCAGTTGCCCTGATAAAGCGGCTCGATTTTGCTAAATGCCGACTGTCGATCGCTGTTCCCAGGAATGCCGAATACAATGGTGTAAATTTTCTCGAAGGGAAAAACATAGCCACATCCTACCCTGTTATTCTTGGAGATTATCTCAAACGCAAGGGCGTTACCGCCGACATCCACGAGATCAGCGGATCTGTTGAAATTGCACCGAGCATTGGCCTGGCCGATGCTATTTGTGACCTGGTGAGCAGTGGAAGTACACTGCTTAGCAATGGGCTCAAGGAAGTAGAAATAGTCATGCAGTCTGAAGCTGTCCTTATTGGCAGCGGCAAGCACTCCCCTGAAAAAGATCAAATACTTCAAAAGCTTTTGTTTCGCATCGAGGCCGTTCAATCGGCAAAGAATGCCAAGTACATCCTCCTCAACTGCCCCAACTCTGCCATCGAAAGCATTACAAAACTACTACCCGGTGCCAAGAGCCCAACCATCCTCCCCTTGCGTGAGTCCGGCTGGTCGTCGATACACTCGGTAGTCAATGAAAATGACTTCTGGGAAAAGATCGACATACTGAAGTCGCTCGGAGCCGAGGGCATACTGGTAATACCAATCGAAAAAATGATCGCCTAAAAAAACTGGAAATGCGAACCGTTATTGACCCACCAAAAAGTGAATGGCCTTCATTGTGCCAACGACCATCGCTGGAACTGGAGTTCCTCGACAGCACCGTAAAGAATATCATCAACCGGGTAAAACTGTCGGGCGACGATGCACTGAAAGAGTTCGCGTCGAGATATGAAAAGGTGCAGCTCGACAAGATAGAGCTTACCAAAAAGGAGATCGAAACAGCATCGAATTCGATCGGCCAGGAATTAAAAGATGCTATCGAAACAGCAGCGAATAACATCCGTAAGTTTCACGAGTCGCAGCGTCGCGAATTCCAAAAAGTAGAGACGACCCCAGGCGTTACATGCTGGAGAAAAGCCGTGCCCATCGACCGGGTTGGCATCTACATACCGGGCGGTACCGCGCCCTTGTTCTCCACAGTCCTGATGCTTGCCATTCCCGCGGCAATCGCCGGATGCAAAGAGGTAATTCTCTGCTCACCAGCTACCATATCGCCAGCGATCCTGTATGCTGCATCAAAGGTTGGCGTTACCCGGATATTCAAGGCCGGAGGTGCACAGGCCATCGCAGCCATGGCCTACGGAACGCAAACAATCCCTTCGGTAAACAAGATATTTGGTCCTGGTAATCAGTATGTTATGAAGGCCAAGCAAATCGTTAGTCAAGATGGAATTTCCATCGATATGCCCGCCGGTCCTTCCGAGGTTTTGGTGCTTGCAGACGCCGATGCCAACCCGGCTTATGTCGCAGCCGACCTCCTCTCGCAAGCCGAACATGGCAAAGACAGCCAGGTTGTGCTGGTGGCCTTCTCTGAAAACGAGGTAAAAAAAGTGCAGGCTGAGATCGACAAACAGATCGCCGGCCTGCCACGGAAAGATATCGCCAAAGAAGCGCTCAACAACAGCCTTGCGGTGGTCCTAAACTCCGAGCCAGACGCAATGGATTTTGTAAACGAGTACGCTCCCGAGCACCTTATTCTCAACTCGAAGAACGCAACACAACTTGCCGAGATGGTGAGAAATACCGGGTCTGTATTCATCGGCTCATGGTCACCCGAATCGATTGGCGACTATGCCTCTGGTACCAACCACACGCTGCCTACGAATGGCTTTGCGAAAGCTTACAGTGGCGTATCGCTCGAAAGCTTTCAGAAGTGCATCACGTTCCAGTCGCTTACCGCAGAAGGTCTGAAGAAACTCGGCCCTGTTGTAGAGACCATGGCGGCTGCCGAAGATCTCGTTGGGCACAAGCAATCGATCAGCATACGTTTAAAAGACCTGAAGTAATGACACTGCAAGAGACATTAGGGCTGGTACGGCCGCATTTGTTAGAGCTTCAACCATATTCATCGGCAAGAGATGAGTTTGATCAGTCGCAGGTAGTTGAGCCTTATGTTTACCTGGATGCGAATGAGAATCCGTTCAACACTGGATTTAATCGTTACCCGGATCCATATCAACTGGAGGTGAAAAAGAAACTCTCGACGCTAAAGGGAATTCCTGAAAATCAGATCTTCATTGGTAATGGAAGTGATGAGGCCATTGATCTTGTAATAAGATTGTTTTGTGAGAACGAGGATAATATTGTGATCACGGCGCCCACGTACGGAATGTATAAAGTGTCGGCCGAGATCAATAAAATAAAGATCAGGAGCATTCCCCTGACAGCCGACTTTCAATTAGAAGGCGATCCAGGTTCCGGGAAGATCATCTTCCTCTGTAGTCCAAATAATCCTTCGGGAAATCTCATTGATGTAATGCCCGTGCTGAAAAGTTTTAACGGAATTGTAGTTGTAGACGAAGCGTATATCGATTTCACTACCTCTCCCAGCCTCATAAAGCAAATAGAAAACTTTCCCAATTTAATCGTCCTTCAAACTTTGTCGAAGGCATGGGGACTCGCCGGTCTCCGGCTGGGGATGGCGTTCGCGCACCCGCAGGTTATCTCTCTTCTCAATAAGATCAAGCCTCCGTACAACATCAGCGATGCTGCGCAAAGGCTTGCGCTGCAAGCCCTGGCGGGGAATGAGCAAAAGAATAAATGGGTGAAGGAGATCATCGCGGAACGCAACCGGGTTGCAAAGGAATTGAGTAAATTAAGCTCAGTGAATAAAGTATTTCCCTCCGACGCAAATTTCCTCCTTGTGCGCATCGATCGGGCCGGCGAAGTCTACAAGAAACTCATCACCAATCACATTGTGGTTCGCGATCGTTCACAAGTAAAACGATGCGAAGACTGTCTTCGGATCACCATCGGCACCACCGAAGAAAACGACCAACTGTTAAACGCACTCAAGACCCTTCAATGAAAAAAGTATTATTCATAGATCGCGACGGCACACTGATTTTCGAACCACCCGACACGCACCAGATCGACTCCCTCGAGCGACTCGAATTCATCCCGGGTGTGTTTACAGCACTTGGAAGCATCGCGGCTTCGAGACAATTCGAGCTGGTGATGGTTACAAACCAGGACGGCCTGGGTACCGAAAGCTTTCCCGAGCGCGACTTCTGGCCCGCTCAAAACAAAGTGATCAAGGCGCTGGCAAATGAAGGCATTCACTTTTCGGCTGTACATATTGATCGCTCACTGCCTTACGAAAACAAACCGACACGCAAGCCGGGTACCGGTATGCTTACCTCCTACTTTGGAGCAGAATACGATCTCAAAAACTCTTATGTGATCGGCGATCGCCTGACCGATATAGCCCTGGCGAAAAACCTTGGCGCAAAGGGAATATTGATCGGCGGAAAAGAACTCTCTGACCAATTGGGGGCTTATGGCCTTGAAGAATGGTGCAGCCTGTGCACGACGTCGTGGGCAGATATAGCCCGGTTGCTCTCGTCAACTGCCCGCACTGCAACGGTAACGCGTAAGACCAGGGAGACAGACATTACTGTTTCAATTGCCCTGGAAGGTCAGGGCCGGTCGAAGATCGCCACGGGCCTGGGGTTCTTTGATCACATGCTCGACCAGTTGGCAAAACATGGGTTAATGGACCTGGAGATCACCACCAAGGGGGATCTTCACATCGACGAACATCATACGATCGAGGATACGGCCCTTACGCTTGGTGAGGCTTTCGCGAAGGCTTTGGGCGATAAGCGTGGCATTGAGCGGTATGGATTTTGTTTGCCGATGGACGACTGCCTGGCACAGGCAGCGATCGATTTTGGGGGTCGGCCATGGCTCGTATGGGAGGCCGAATTCAAACGGGAGAAGATCGGTGAAATGCCAACTGAAATGTTTCACCACTTTTTCAAGTCGTTTACCGATGCGGCCAGGTGTAATCTCAACATCAAAGCAGAAGGAACAAACGAGCATCACAAGATCGAGGCAATATTCAAGGCTTTCGCAAAAGCGATCAAGATGGCGGTAAGGAAAGATCCATTCTCGAACTCGTTGCCATCGACAAAAGGTACATTATGAAAGTAGCGGTGGTAAAATATAACGCTGGCAATATCCAATCGGTGTCGTATGCATTAGAGCGTATGGGTATCGACTTCGAAGTGACACCCGACCCGGAGAAGATAGCGAAGGCCGACAAGGTCATTTTTCCGGGTGTGGGCGAGGCCAGCACGACCATGAGCTTCCTCCGCTCAAGTAAACTCGATCGTGTTATCACCGACCTGAAACAGCCTGTATTAGGCATTTGCCTTGGTATGCAGCTACTTTGCAAGCATTCCGAGGAGAACAACACCCAGTGTCTTGGTATATTCGACGAGGTGGTGAAAAGGTTCGAGCCTTCTCAAAACTTCAAGGTGCCTCACATGGGTTGGAATTCATTGAACAACACGCGCGACTGGATCGACCAGGACCTTACTGAAAAGTATGTCTATTTTGTGCATAGCTACTACGTACCCGTGAACAACAATACCGTAGCACAAACCGACTACGTTGTACCATTCAGTGCGGCAATGAGGAAGAATAATTTTCACGCAGTGCAGTTTCACCCGGAGAAATCGGCGGAAGCAGGCGAACAGATACTAAAGGCATTTTTGGAGTTATGAAAATAATCGCAGCCATAGACATTATGGATGGCAAATGCGTGAGGCTCACGCAAGGCAATTTCGGCAGCGTAAAAGTGTACGACGAAGATCCCGTTGACATGGCAAAGAAGTTTGAAGACGCCGACCTGGAGAATATTCACATTGTTGACCTCGACGGCGCACAGCAAGGTGCAGTTGTGAACTGGCAAACGGTGGAAGACATTCGTGCGAACACCGCGTTGCGTATCGATTTTGGTGGTGGTGTGAAAACAACGGAAGATGTTGAAGCATTGCTGGACCTGAACATAGACAGGATCAATGTAGGCAGTGTGGCGGTACGTGAGCCGGAAAAATTCGTTGGCTGGATCGATCGCTTCGGTTCCGATAATTTCATACTGAGTACAGATGTTAAGGGCAATGAGATCAAGGTAAACGGCTGGCAGGAACAAACCGGCATTACGATATTCGACATCATTAAACAATACGAACCCACGGGCATCAAACACGTAACGTGTACCGACATAAGTGCCGACGGAACATTAGCGGGCCCCAACTTCGCATTGTACAAGAAATTACTGAACCGTTTCCCGGGGATGAAGTTCACTGCAAGCGGCGGCGTGAGCTCGATGGAAGATCTCGAGAATCTTAAATACATCGGTGTTTACGGTGTAATCATCGGCAAGGCGATCTACGAAGGGAAGATCCCGCTATCGCAACTTGCTGCTTTCAATCGCTAAGACTACCACCCTCCATGCTAACCAAACGGATCATTCCATGTCTTGATATTAAAGACGGACGCACAGTGAAAGGTGTGAACTTTGTCGACCTCCAGGATGCCGGCGATCCGGTTGCTCTTGCGGAAGCTTACTCGTACGAAGGCGCCGACGAGCTCGTGTTCCTCGATATTTCTGCCACGCTCGAAAAGAGAAAAACACTTACACAACTTGTCCGTGAGGTCGCCAGGAAAGTGACCATCCCGTTCACCGTTGGTGGTGGCATTGGAAGCGTAGACGACGTCGGTCCCCTGCTTGATGCCGGCGCGGACAAGGTCAGTATCAACTCGGCTGCAGTAAATAATCCCGGTCTTATCGACGAGCTTTCGAAAGCCTTCGGAGCCCAATGTATCGTGCTGGCTATCGATGCACGAAAGGTCGACAACCAGTGGACCGTACACACGCACGGAGGCAAGAAGGCCACTGAACGCAAGCTGTTCTCATGGGCCAAAGAAGGTCAGGAACGCGGTGCCGGTGAGATCCTCTTCACCAGCATGGATCACGACGGAACCAAAGCTGGCTTCGCTATCGATCCACTTCAAAAGTTGAACGCACTGTTATCGATCCCGGTAATTGCTTCGGGCGGTGCAGGCAAACAGGAAGACTTCGCAGAGGCGTTCATTACGGGTCGCGCCGACGCCGCCCTGGCCGCCAGTGTCTTTCACTTCAGTCAAATACGCATCAACGAGTTAAAAGCATATCTGTCAAAAGTCCGCATACCCGTCAGGGGTTAAACTTCACATCATGGTAGACGTTCAGAAAATCCAGTTCGACAAATTAAATGGCATTGTTCCATGTGTTGTGCAAGATGTTCACACACGCACAGTTCTTATGGTTGGTTTCATGACCGAAGAAGCACTTCGAAAAACCATCGCTGAAAAGCGTGTAACTTTTTACAGTCGCTCTAAAAAACGCCTATGGACCAAAGGCGAAACTTCGGGACACTACCTGGAACTGGAAGACATCAAGGAAGACTGCGATCACGACACACTTCTTGTTATGGTACGTCCGCACGGATCGACGTGTCATACGGGTGCAGATACATGCTTCAATGAATCGAATGTGGCAAGCGGCCCTGCGTTCCTTGAGAAGATCATTGCCGACCGCAAGAGAAATCCAAAATCAGGTTCCTACACCAACACACTGTTGAGTTCAGGGATCAACAAGATTGCACAAAAGGTTGGAGAAGAAGCAGTAGAGCTTGTGATCGAGGCGAAGGACAACAACCGCGAGCTGTTCCTGGGCGAAGCAGCGGATCTGCTATACCACTACATGGTGTTGCTTGCCGCGAAAGATGTAAGTCTCGAAGACGTCAGTAAGGTGCTGCACCAGCGTCACTCACCGCGCTGATGACGAAGGCTGGATCCCCACCTTTGGAAACATCTTGATGTACGTGAGCTTGTAGGTGATCGTCTTGTTGTTGGAGTTATCGGTCCTCACGCCTTCCAGCACATCCTTGATCTTGTCGTAGGTGAATGTGAACGAACTGCTCCTCCCCTTCGAATCGAAATGCTTGTACAATAACAGGTTGCTTTCCGCCATCGTACTGAATTCGCCAAACACGGGATATGAAGTAAGGTGGTCTTTCTCGATCACGATCTCGATGAACTCCCGGCCGGCTGCACTGTTGTCACGAATGATGGCAACCTTTGTATAGTTCTCCTGCCTGTCGGTGACCTTCTCTTTTTCGCGGCTCGAGAGGATTGCCTTGCCTTTCTTGGTCACCACACTCGATACGGTGTAAATACCCTCGATCGTTCCGACACTCGACTGGTCTTTGGCCATATATCGTTCTACCAGCTCTTGCAGCGTTACCTGCTCGAGCGGTGAAAGGCTGGCCTTTTTCTTTTGCGACATCATCATCAGCCTGTCGTACGAACAGCTTGTCATAGACAGGATCAACACACAACAAATCAGGGCTCTCATTGCGTTTAGAATAAGATATTCTGATACTCTCCTTTCGTAAAGCTCCGGCAGGAAAGTCGGCCATGCAGGGCACTTGGCTTGAACATAGACTTTCCCATCAACATACGGACACACTCCTGGATACCTTCGGTAATCGAAGGGTGCGGATGCACACACTCTGCAAGCTCCTCGATGCCTTTGTCCATCGAGATCAGTACAGCTACCGCCTGGATTGCACTCGATGCGTGGTGTCCGACGACCTTCATTCCAAGTATCTTCATGGACTCGTCGTTCGTAACCAGCAGCTTGATGAACCCTTGCGTGTTTCGTTTTGCGATCGCGCGTGGAATACAACTGTAGTCCAGCGTTACAACTTTATACTCAATGCTTTTTTCCTTAGCCTGTATCTCGTTCAGTCCAACGCCGGCAACTTCGGGACTGAGGAACATGATGTTACTGATGTTCTCGTAGACGAGCTTGCGTTTTGGGCTGCCGAATATCCGTTCGACAGCGTAACGGCCTTCGAGCTCCCCGACGTTTACCAGCGAAATGTCGGCAGTGAGGTCGCCCACTGCGTATACGTTTGAGATGTTGGTCTGTGTATCGTTGGCTTCGAGTCCACGTTTAGAGATGTTGATGTTCACTTTATCGTCCCAGAGGTCTTCGAGATTGGGAACGCGGCCGACGGACACGAGTGCTTTTTCCACGTTGAAGATCTCTTTGCCGCCGTCGGTATATTCGAGCTCGTATTCAACGCGGCCATTCTTTACCTCCATCCTGATCAGGCGCGAGTTACGGTGGATCAATACCCCGTTGTTCTCCATGTTGCGTTCTATGATCTTCACGACGTCTTCATCTTCGAAAGGAAGAATGCGGTCGCCTTTGTCGATCAGGTGCACTTTGGTTGAGCCGAAGCCCGAGAAGATTGTTGCGTACTCGCAACCAATTACCCCGGCGCCGACGATCACCATGCTTTCGGGAAAGTCTTCCATGTTCTCGATGCCTTCACTGGTCATGACGATCTTTTCATCGATGGGCAACTCGGGCAGGTATCGCGGGCGGCTCCCGGTGGCGAGTATCACGTGGTCGGCTTGTACGACTTCCTTCTGTGCCCCGTAGGTGATCTCGATGTCGTTTTGTGTTAGGAGCTTTGCTGTTCCTGTCCTGAATTCCAGCAGGTTAGAGTAGTTCGAATGCTTTAAAGCTTCCATGTGCTCTTCGAGCATTTCTTTCCTCTCCTGGACGGCTTTCCTTACCTCGCCCTGGATCTCTTTGTAATCTGCTGCGGGGGCTTTGATGTTGAAACGTTTGAGGCCCTTGCGAAAGGCAGAATTTTCACGGGAGAGTTCCCACCATGTCTTCGACGATAGTGCACCGTTCGTTACCCCGGCTCCGCCGACCTTGCCACGCTCTACCAGCAACACCTTCTTTCTGAAATCCAGCGCACGCATGGCTGCGGCATAACCGGACGGTCCGGCGCCAATAATGACAAGGTCGAACTTACTCATTTACAACTATTTACGACGTTTTAGCTATTTCGGGGCTTAAAGCAAAATGCTGCTTCTAATATATCACTTAGCAGGCAATAAGAACAATTAAGTTTAATTTACGCTTTCAATGCTTCTCTCTCTGCTTCAACAACTTATGGAATGGGACCGCCAACTGCTCGTGTGGCTCAACAGCTTTCACGCCGACTGGCTCGACCCAGTAATGTATTACACGTCGCAGACATTATTTTGGCTGCCACTTTATCTCTTCTTAATCTACCTGATGGTAAAGGATTTCCGTAAGGAATGGTGGATGCCATTGCTCGGCATTGTTGTTACTATCCTGCTGGCCGACCAGATCACGGCTTCACTTATGAAACCTTACTTCGCGCGCCTCAGGCCTTCGCAAGAGCCGGCATTGATCGGGATCGTGCACCTGGTAAGAGACTACAATGGAGAGATCTATACCGGCGGATTGTACGGGTTCGCATCGAGCCACGCGGCGAATACTTTCGGTACCGCGACATTCTTCACGTTACTGCTGCGTCGAAAACATCCGTGGATCAAATGGCTGTTCCTGTGGGCTGCGGCGATGACCTACACGCGGATCTATCTTGGAGCGCATTATCCCGGCGATATTCTCGCGGGTACCGTTGTTGGTGTAACGAGTGCTTATGTGGGCTTTAAGGTCTTTGAGTGGGTAAGCCGGAAATACGCTGCACGTACTTCCCAATAATGTCGAAT
>DASRSO010000006.1:0-20983 GCA_035656375.1 Cyclobacteriaceae bacterium
CCCCGACGCTTATCATTTCGATTTCAAAGTTTCAGGTTTCACGATATCAACAATTGCCGGCGAAGCTTTCTTCGTCCCTGTAAAAACAGCCGACGACCTCCGCGGTATCGACACCTTTCTCACCGACGAAAAGATCCGCAAGGCAGGCCACAACATTAAGGCTGTACAGGTTGCGCTGAAAAAAATCGGCCTCACATTGAACGGACCACTGTTCGACACGATGCTCGCGCATTATCTCATCGAAGCCGAAGCGGCCCACGATCTTGGAACACTTTCGAAGCTGTATCTCAACTATGCGCTCGCACCGGAAGGCACCGACCCTGTGCAAACAGCATGTGAACGCGCCGACATCATTCTACAGTTGAAGCAACGGCTCTCGAAAGAACTCGAGTTGAAAATGCACTCGCTGCTGATGCGCGATGTCGAGATGCCATTGGTATCGGTTCTCGCCAGCATGGAATTCGAAGGCGTGAAACTGGATGAAGAAACCCTGAAGTGGATGTCGGAAGCGCTGAAGAAAGATGTGGAGAAAGTACAATCGGAGATCTATAAAATTGCAGGCTCGGAATTCAATATCGGTTCGCCCAAACAATTAGGCGAGGTGCTGTTCGAGAAAATGAAACTTCTCGATAAAACCAAAAAGACAAGAACAGGTCAGTATGCAACTGGTGAAGACGTCCTTCTGAAGCTTGCCGAAGATCACGAGATCGCCAGGAAGATCCTTGAGTATCGTGAATACGAAAAGCTGCGGAGCACGTACGTAGATGCCCTGCCAAAGATGGTAAGCACGCAGGATGGTCGTGTGCACACCGACTACGAACAGGCCCGCGCCGCCACCGGCCGTTTGAGCTCCAAAAATCCGAACCTCCAAAACATACCTATACGCACTGAAAAAGGCAGGCAGATCCGCGGCGCGTTCATACCACGCTCTAAAGACTTCTTGTTCATGTCGGCCGACTATTCACAGATCGAGCTTCGTATTGCTGCAGCGTTTTCGAAAGATCAAACGATGATCGAAGCTTTCCGCAACCGCCGCGACATTCACACTACAACGGCTGCAAAAGTCTTCAAGGTGGCGCTTGAGAAAGTTACAGCCGACATGCGTCGCAAGGCCAAAGAAGTAAACTTTGGAATCCTGTACGGCAGCACAGCATTCGGTCTCGCACAAAACCTCAGGATATCAAAAACAGAAGCAAGCGAGATCATTGACTCATACTTTAAAGAGTTCCCGGGCATTAAACGATACATGGACGATAGCATCAACTTCGCCCGTGAGAAAGAATACGTTGAAACAATTCTTGGCCGTCGCCGATACCTTCGCGATATAAACTCGAGGAACATCACCACGCGGGGATTTGCCGAGCGAAACGCAATCAACGCGCCCATCCAGGGCAGTGCTGCCGACATCATCAAGATTGCGATGGTTAATATTCACCGCTGGCTTTCGAAAGAAAAACTGAAGAGCCGGATGATCATGCAGGTGCATGATGAATTGATCTTCGACCTCCACAAAGACGAAGAAGAGATAGTGAAGCCGCGCGTGCAAGAGCTAATGAAACACGCTGTCAATCTCGAGGTGCCAATGGAAGTAGAAGTGGGAGTAGGAAAGAACTGGTTAGAAGCTCACTAATCGAGTGTCATAATAACAACCGGTGTTGGCTTCGTGTCGGCCAATGTCTCCCCGTCGCCCTGGCCAACATCCTGCAGGAAGATCGAGATCTTCCCGGTCCTCTTAAACTGCTCCACATCGTACGTTGGCTCCCATGCCGACGGACTATTCGGCCGCAGCCTGGCAAGCGTCATCGGCTTCCACCCCGATGGTTCGTAGTAATACATTTCGAACGGCGTTCGCAGTGCATTGTCGCGACCAATTACCATTCCCTTCATTCGTCTCGCCTTTCCCCAAATTAAAACTTGTGGCCGTGATATCGGGATGCTTTTGGTTCCTCCTCCCTTCAGCGAAAACCCCTGGGCTCTCCGGCTCACACGACTCCACTGCCACTTGCCCTGGTAGTGAAATCCAAACTTTATCTGTGGACCAAACTCCGTAGAATCCTTCCAGTACGTTACGATAGCCGGGTAATCATCGTCAGTGGCCGACATGGACGTCTGATTGATGAGATCACTTCCTTGCGGGATCCTTATCGCATACTCCGCGCTTTTAGCTGTGATGGGGAGCCGATAACGTTGACCGGTTGTTTTCTCCCATGTTACGCCGCCATCTCGTGAGCGCGCATAACAGATATCGTGATTGCTTGCGACGTCTGGTGTTTCGCGCCAAACCCAGGAGAGATGGATCGTGCCGCGGGTCGACACGTATGCCTGCCAGTAGGCATTGCGTTCCTTTTGCCCATCGATCAAATTGCTTTGTACGCGTCGCCACGTTTTACTTTTAACATCGTAGCGGTTCATGATCAGGTTGCCATTGCCCGACTCCCCGTCGCGATAGAGAAAGATCAGGTCGCCGTCGGGCATTCGATAGAACTCCGGGTACGTGACGCTGTTCTCGTCTTCACCAGTCATTTCCATTGGCTCTGTCAGTTCGAGTGAACCCGGCCATTTGCTCCTTACGTAATTCAACTTCGTGTTGTGATGATCCCAGGCCATGTGCAGGTATCCCTTGCCATCGACCATGATGCTTATCGTGTTATGAGCGTCGGCAACATTGCCAACAAGGTCGGTTCGGACCATTTGCCATGCCTCGTCTTTCCGTTTCATTGCCAGCACAACAAAACCGGCCGTGTCATAATAGGATGCGTACTGCAGATCTTTATATGATGTGATCGAGTTCTTGCGGAAGATGACAGTGTTTATGGAAGTCTTCGACCAGCCGAGGCCAAGTGTATCAAATCGTTGGCCTGTTGCGGATGTGCTGATTGCAATCAATAGCAACACCATGTGGTGCCAACGCAACAACGGCAAGCCTTCCCGCTGGTCAACGCGTTCTGATTTTACAGTTGGTATGCTTTTGGTAACCACAGAACTAACTTAATGAAAAAGATAGTATACATACTAATTCTTTGCGTTGCTGGCATAACTGCTTGTGATAAGAACGATAACTTCGTCGTGTTCGGAGTGGAGAACGACGTTCAGCTGGGAGCACAGGTAAAGCAAGAGATCTTAAACGACCCGACGATCAAAATCCTCCCGTCGGCCGAATATCCTGAAGTCTATAACTTTCTTTATCGCATTCGCGACGGCATACTGAATTCCGGAAAAGTTGCGTACAGGGAAGAATTTGCGTGGGAGCTTTACGTGATCGACGACGATTCAACGCTCAATGCATTTGCAACACCGGGAGGATATATCTACGTCTACACAGGGTTGATCAAATATCTCGATCACGCGGATGATCTCGCAGGTGTTATGGGTCACGAAATGGCTCACGCGGATCTTCGCCACACGGTACGAAATCTCCAAAAGCAATACGGCGTACAGGCGTTGCTGGCAATCGCCCTCGGTCAGAATCCTAATGCTCTCGCAGAGATCGCTGCGCAGGTGGCCGGTCAGCTGGCCGGCTTAAAATTCAGTCGCGAATATGAAACGGAAGCCGACGAGCATTCGGTCGACTATCTTTCAAAGACAAACTATGCGTGTAACGGTGCCGCCTATTTCTTCATAAAACTTACTGCGGCCGAACAAGGTGGACGGCCACCCGAATTCTTAAGCACTCACCCAAATCCTGAAAACAGGATTGAGAACATCAACGCAAAGGCTAAATCATTGGGGTGCGATACTACCCTTTCCGGTGACACATCTTATGAAGAAGTGAAATCGTCACTCGACAAGGGCGCTTAGGGCTCGAGTATCCTGAACTCAATCCTCCGGTTCATTCTCCTTCCTTCCATCGTATCGTTAGAGTCCATCGGCTTGGTTTCGCCGTAACCAACAGCTGTAATGCGGTTCGCATCCGCGCCTCCTTTTATCAGGATGTTCCTAACCGCTTCCGCACGACGCAAACTGAGTGATTGATTATACTCGTCAGGCCCATAAGAATCGGTGTGACCGCTAATCTCGACTTTCATCGTTGCCGAATTCTTGATCATGATCAAAAGATTGCGAATGCCTTCATATGAGATAGGATCGACACCGTTGTGCGCAAAATAGACGTTCATGACGTAGCCAACGTTTACCACGTGGTTTTGTACAACCGTGCCAGGTGTGGGCATTTTTGTCAGCGCAATTCCTTCGGTTACGGCAACGCCACCTTCGTAGCGACGTGTCATGTTTTGAGTGATGTAATCGGGAGAGGTGATAGAGATCTTGTAACGATGTCCTACAGCGGCAACAGCCTGGTATTGTCCGACATTAGTTTTCTTAACGTCGACGTGCTGACCGCCGTCATCGTCATTCATATTGATCGAACCATCCACCGCTTTGCCTGCCTCATCGGTAAGCAGCCACGTTATATCTACCTGCGTTGGCTTAGCCTCCGCTACACTCGCTGCCACTGTTGGCTTCTCCTCAACTTTGCTTTCGGCAAATACTTCTTGATATTCCGGTCTATCTAAGTACACCGGCTGCCAGCTTTGCATATCTACCTTATAGATGTCTTGTTCGCCCACGTTATCTTTTCTCAATGAAGAGATGTATGCAAACTTCTCGTCTCTCGTGAGCACAAAATAAATGTCGTTCTCGACGGAGTTTATTGGGTAGCCGAGGTTTACGGGTTCACCCCACTCTTTCTTCGCAGCATCGAATGTAGATCGATAGATATCGAGATCTCCCATACCCGCAAGACCATTCGAGCTGAAGTATAAATGCTGACCGTTTGCTGAAATGAAAACGCCCTCTTCATCAAGCTCTGTATTCACTAACGGTCCAAGATTCTTAACATTCTCCCAACGACCGCCTCTTCCAAGTGTACAACTGTAAATGTCGGTGCCGCCATAACCACCGGGCCTGTTGCTGGTGAAGTAGATCGTCTTATCGTCTTCTGTAATTGTAGCGGAGCTTTCAAGGTACTCTGTGTTGATGCCCTCCATGGGTTTGGGTGTTCCCCATGATCCGTCTTTATTTTTCACGGCAAGCAACAAATCGCCGCCATTTGTATCGTGGTAAATGATGATCTCAGTTCCGTCGGGTGAAATATTTACGCTCGCGTTGTGAGAGCCGGTATTGAGTGGAGGTCCTGGGTTTCTTGCAGCGCTCCAGATGCCGTTAACTTTTTCGGAGATGAGTATCTCTTCGTAATACTCATGATCTTCAGCAACACGATCGTTCGCGTTGTCTCCGGGCCGGCGGCTTGTGAATACCATCAATGATTCGTCTTCACTGATCGTTGGTGCGTAGTCGGGATATTCGGAGTTGATCTTGCCGTCGAGGTTGGAGATCGTCACTTTCACGGGATGTTCCATGTAAATGATCGCATTCCGGCACTCGAACATCTTGCGGTTTACTTCGTTGATCTTTTTCGACTTATCGAAGTTGAGTGATCTCGCGAGTATGCGATTGTATCTATCATAGAACATGATCGCACTGTCGAACTTCTCTGAATAATGATATGCTTGCCCGAGGAAGTAAAGTATATCGGGATCCACGTTGGGATCAAGCTTCCAGGCGCGACGAAAATAGTTGAGTGATTGTTCTTTTTGTACGCTAAGCATGATCGATTCACCGGCCATGAGCTGTGCTTTAGCGTTCTTCGGGTTCATTTGAGTTGCCATCACAAACAACTCGGCAGCTTGTTTACGATGGGCGAAGCCGAAGACTTCCATGCCCTGGTTATAGTACTCTGTTGAGAGAGCTGCTGAATCTGTCTGGGCAAGGGCTGTGGCAGAAATGAGGAAAAGCAGGGGCAAGACCTTCAAAAACTTAAAAAATGGCATAACACAGGGGTTCGATACCAAATGTACTTAGCGTCCCCTTAAGCCACAAAAAAAGGTACACGTTATTGGGGCTGCCCTACCACAAGCAGACGCCAATAACGGTACCTAGTATTAACTCACAAACCAATATACCATGGACCCTAGTACGGCACGGAGCCAGTATTCGGACCCATAAAACCACCCCAGTACGTCGAGCTGTCCTCGAACGTATGAGAATTAGTTTCTGGCCAGTGATCCTTGTCGAAGCCGGGTGCTTTTTCGAGCACGTCCTTGCTTTGCCTAAGGATGAAAGCATGCCTGTCGGTATCGATCTCCAGCGCACCATAAGGGATTGCGAACAACTTTGTTCCCATACCCATGAAGCCACCATACTCGAGCACCACATACTCGACCGAACCATTGTTCACATCAAGCATGATTTCTTTTATGTCACCCAGGTCTTCATCGGCATGGTTATACACCTTATTGCCTGTAATCGATGAAGCCGTAAGAAAATGCACCGGTTTGTTCGGAGACTTACCGGTGTGATTTTCGCCTGTCATGTTATCTCTCTCCAGATCCACTCTCTCATCCACTCTCATAACATCAATATTTAGGTTGAAAATCAGATGCGAAACCTGTACACAAGTTTGATACCACAGTCAAAGGGGTCGTTTCAGGGGAATTTGCTGGCTACAACGTGGCGTTTTCGGAGAAAGTATTCCGGGCGTGTAGAAAATACTTCACAGGATATTACCTTTAAGAAATGCCTGTCAGCCTCTCTCAATTGCTCGGCATCGAGTACCCCGTCATTGCGGCACCGATGTTCCTGATCTCGAACACCCGGATGACAATCGCAGCGTTGAATAGCGGCATCAGCGGGGCCTTCCCGGCTCTCAACTATCGCACCGACGCTGAGCTACGAACTGCTATCGAAACGATCAAGCAGGCTTCCAACAAACCATTCGGTGTAAACCTGATCGTCAACAAGTCGAACCCCAAATACAAGAAACAACTCGATACCCTGGCCGACGTCAAAGTGCCGTACATCATCACGTCGCTGGGCAGTCCGCAAGAGGTGATCGAACGATGCAAGCCGCTGGGAATAAAAGTCTTTTGTGATGTGGTCGATCTGAAGTATGCTCAAAAAGTAGAGCAACTCGGAGCAGATGCGATCATCGCGGTGAACAATCGCGCCGGCGGACACTGCGGACCAATGTCGCCGAAGGAGTTGATCACCATGCTGAAAGAAAATTGTGGACTACCAATCATTTCAGCCGGCGGCATCGGAACTGGTAAGGACCTCGCGCAGGTGATCGAATGGGGCGCTTCCGGCGCATCTGTCGGAACAATCTTCATCGCTTGCGAAGAATCAGAAGTGTCGCCCGAATACAAACAGGCAATGATCGACTACGGAGAGAAAGACATCGTACTCACAACAAAACTTTCAGGCTCACATCTCACCGTCATTAATACTCCGTACGTGCAAAAGATCGGCACGAAAGCGGGTTGGCTCGAAGGCGTAATGCTTCGTAACAAAACTCTCAAGAAGTGGGCAAAGATGTTCATAGCCTTTCGCGGAATGAAAGCCGTTGAGGATGCTGCAACCAAAGCCACGTATAAAACTGTGTGGTGTGCGGGACCAGCTATTGAACACGTTACTGCTATCCGACCAATGAAAGATATTATCGACACTCTGATCACAGAGTGGAAAGCCTCAACCAAAAATCCCTAAACCCTCACCCTCATGAAGAAAGTTCTCAAGATCGCCGGCTACATCGTGGTTGTCCTGATCGTAGCCGTCGTCGGTCTCCTCACTTATGTGAAGACCGCATTACCAAATGTTGGCGAGCCTGAAAACCTCACCATCGAATACACAGCGGAAAGAGTTGCACGCGGCAAGTATCTCGCCAACTCAGTTTGTGTTTGTATGGATTGCCACTCGACCCGCGACTTCTCAAAGTTCTCAGGTCCTCTCGTTGAAGGAACATTAGGTAAAGGCGGCGACCGCTTCGATCAAACAGTAGGTATGCCCGGAGTTTTCTTTCCGAAGAACATCACACCACATGGTATCAGTCGTTACACCGATGGAGAGTTGTTTCGTGTCATCACTGCAGGTGTTACTAAAGAAGGCAGACCAATGTTTCCGCTGATGCCGTATCCATACTATGGACGTATGGACAAAGAAGATATCTACAGCATCATTGCATACGTTCGAAGCATTCCCGAGATCATCAACGATGTACCAGATTCGGAAGCTGACTTTCCTGTTAACTTCATCCTTCATACAATTCCCGCGAAAGGAGTACCTGAAAGCATTCCTTCCAGGTCGGATAAGATCGCGTATGGAAAATATCTTACGAACGCCAGCGGTTGTCGCGAATGCCATACAAAAGACAAGCAAGGTCAGATAATTCCCGAGCTCGAATACAGTGGTGGAAGAGAATTCATGTTCCCCGATGGATCGATTTGTCGTTCTGCGAATATCACACCCGACAAAGCAAGCGGTATCGGAAGCTGGACCTCGGATATATTTGTAAATCGATTTAAGATTTACGGCGACTCATCGTATGTAGCAGAGACAGTTGCACCCGGTGAGTTCAATACAATTATGCCGTGGACAATGTATGCAGGTATGGAGAAAGAAGATCTCGAAGCAATATTTGCTTACCTGCAAACTGTGACTCCAATGCAAAACTCCGTTACAAAGTTTACGGCTGGTGGCAAGTAGGTCAAATAGTCTGTAGAAAATACACCACTGACCATTGTGGCAGGCAATTAGATGAAGCGTTGATAGGCGCTTTAACCCGAGTACTTTGGCCTGATTTTTAACCGTTTATCACATTATGGGGTCGGAATATTTTATTAAGGTACTGGCCTGGGTGCTCGGAGTGATGGGAGGGGCCGCAGTCATTGCGGGTTTATTAGGATTCTTCGGGCCAGTGGTAGTTGGTTTTAGTCCATGGTTGTTGACGATAGTAGGCGGCCTGTTAGTTCTTTCGGGGTATGGATTGATGAACAGGGATCTGGACGAGATATAGGTCCGCTTCGCGGGGTTCTGTGTTCTGGGTGCTGATGATCTACACAACTAACGGATCATACAAAAGCATGGAGACATCATTGGTTGCGATGCATGAACGCCAATGATGTCTCCACAGTCAAATTGATCAGTATGTTCCAAAAACTATCCGAACCCAGAACCAGAACAATTTACCTCACGCCTGGCAATGCTCCGGTCGGTGAAATCTGCTCTGTTTCAAAACTCGGAGCTTTCTTCTGCAAAGGATAGACTTCGTCAAGAGTATTCCCATCATACAGTCTTCCATTCTTCATCACCCGAATGACGCTATTGGAATTACGAATGTTTTCGAGGGGATTCTTGTCGAGTATAACGAGATCCGCAAGTTTACCCGCTTCGATAGAACCAAGGTCGCCGTCGAGTCCCAACGCTTTCGCACCGAGTATCGTCGCAACACGCAACGCATCATGTGTACTCATTCCGCCCGACGCAACGTTCCACAACTCCCAATGATAACCGAGACCCTGCAACTGTCCGTGTGATCCAATGCCCGCACCACCGCCGGCTTTCACGAGGTCGTTTACAAACTTTGCGTGATCGTTGAACACATGCTCTTCGGCCATAAACCAACCTGACCTTCTTCTTGACTTCTGATCTAGCTCTGCCTTCGATGAAAAATGGTTCAGCTTCGGATCACCGTTCACATTCTCTGTCGCATAGTAGAAGTTCTCTGCCCACGGTCCGCCGTACGCAACAAGCAACGTCGGGGTGTAGGTCATCTTCGATTCCGCTACGGCCGTTACGATGTCTTTGTACAACGGGTAGATCGGCAGCGAATGCTCGTGACCAGAATAACCGTCGATAAGATTGGTCATGTTCAGCTTGAAATCGAGGCCACCTTCTGTCGTCGGCATCAGTTGTTGTTCGCGACAAGCCTGTATTACCCACTGACGATGCTGACGATTACCAGTGAGATACATCTTGATCGTCTTCGTGTTGTAGTATTCTGAATATTGCTTCAGTATGTCCTTTGTTTGTTCGTAGTCCTTAAGGTTGTAAGCCCAGTAACCAACACCGGGACCTGTCGAATAAATACGTGGTCCGATGATCTCTCCTGTTTCGACCATATCGCTGTACGTGAGCACGTCGGTTGTCGCAGTTTGCGGGTCGCGTGTTGTCGTTACGCCGTAAGCGAGATTGGCAGCGTACATCCAAACCTGGCTCTTATGTAATCCCCACGAAGGCCACATGTGCGCGTGTGTGTCAACAAAGCCTGGAACGATGGTCTTACCAGCCATGTCCATCTTCTGCACCGAGGCGTCGGCCTGGATACTTCCGGCAGCGCCTACCTGTTTGATCCTCGCGTTCTCAATAAGGATATCGCCACGCTCAATGATCTCGTTGCCTTTCATGGTAACGATACGTGCATTCTGCAAAAGGATCTTCCCTTGCGCGATGTCTTTCTGAACTGTGACTTTTACGCGAAGCTCACCGGGTTTGTATTCTTTGTCTTTCGCTTTCTTCTTTTCTTCCTCTTTCATTTTCCGGATCTCATCGTCTTTCAGTTTTGCTGAATCGAGATTGTATGAGAAGAATGCATTGCCCAATGAGAAGTAAACATACTTTGCATTTGCGCTCCACGCGGGGAACTCACCTCCAAGCTTCGTCAGCTTCTTTGCGGGGAACGATGACTTCTCGGGGTCTGCAACAGAAATTTTCGGAGGTTCTCCGCCGGTCATCGGCACAGTTACAACATAGATCTCGTTGTTGATCTGCGCCAGTGCGCGATCGCCTTTCGGAGCCATGCGGATCACATCGGCATTCGATGGTTCGCGCTGTGGTTCGGTGGCCGACTCGATCATCATGCAATGGAATTGTTCGTCGGGCGTACTGCCATAGGTAGTGATACCCGTTACTTTCAGGTGCACTTTTTCGTCGGTGCCATCCCAACGCATCGACAACAATCCTTTTTGGTCGCTATACAAATAGATCCTGTCGGGATTCTCCGTAAAGTGAGGGGCCGACTTTCCTGCGGCACGTGCTATGAAATTTACAGGACCGCCGTCATCGCCGATCCACACAATTTCATTCTCTGCCTTAAAACCCTGGGGACCATCCTGATCTTTGAAATGTTGGCCGCGTGTGCGGATCATTACTATTCGCTTATTGTTCGACCATACTGGTTCGGTATAAGCATAAGATTCAGTCGTCAGCTTCCTGGGCTTCGAGCCCTTCACCTTCAGATCGATCTTGTAGAGATTGCCGCCAGTGGCGCCTTCCCATGTTACCCACGCCAACTGCGATCCGTCCGGACTCCACGCCGGCATTGCTTCGGTATGATTAACTGTCGTTACACGCTTTGGTGTTCCTTTCGGAAGATCCATCACGTAAAGTTTATTCAACGCCGTGAACGCAAGCTGATTTCCGAGAGGCGACACAGCGATGTCGCGGATCTGCGTAACGGTTATGTTCTTGTCGTCCTTGATCGGGTATTTGAAATCTACCTGCGGTCCAAGCAATAATTCTGTATTGATATCGAAAGGAATATTAACTGCATTTCCGCCTGCTACCGGGATGCGATAGATCTTTCCGCCATAGGAAGCAACGAGATCCTTGCTGTCGGGAGTGAACGACATTGCAGGCAAAACACCAAGTGGCGCAATTGATTCCTGCTCGTCGCGTTGCACGGGATATGCGAGCCAACGCTCGTCGCCGTTCTTCAGGTCGCGTAGAACAAGACCTGTCTGATCGTTAAAGCGTGAGCCGTATACGAGCCACTTTCCATCTGGAGAAAGCGTGGGCGCGAAAGCCGATCCGTACTTGTCGGTCCTTCGTTCCACTTCGCCGGTTTCACGATCATAGATGGCCAGTTGATATTGCGGCAGTTGTGCGTTGTAATTCCATGCGCCAGTCCTCTGTGAAAACCAGATGTAGCGGCTATCGCTTCCAAAAGCCGGCTCAACTGTCTTCAGGTTATCTGGTTTCGAAATAAGCTGTGCTCCCGAACCACCGTCTTTGTGGAACATCCAGAGTTTAAGCATACGAACACCTCGCGATCCAATCACGAAGTTTCCATCCGGTGTCCATTCGGCCGACTGGTAATGATCGGTGTTGCCTTTCGAAACCTGAACAGAGTCCGTCTTATCCAGTGAGAACCACCAGATGTTCTCTCCGCCGCTTCTGTCGGATATCATGAGTATCCGTTTTCCGTCGGGGCTGAATTTCGGGTGCGAGTCGAACGCCATACCCGATGTAAACTGTGTGGCTTTACCACCTGTGATCGGCATGGTGTAGATGTCACCAAGAAAATCGAACGCGATCGTCTTGCCATCCGGGCTTACGTCCAGCGACATCCAGGTGCCTTCGTTTGTCTTGATTGGAACGCGACGACCGACCTTCAGTGGGAGGTCTTTCTTTTTCTTGTCGTCTTTTTCCGTTGAGTCTTTTTTGGTTTCCTTCTCCTGTGCGAACAAATGCGTAGCGCACAGTGAAAGAATTACAAGGGGAATAATCCTTTTCATTGGCTTGGTAGTTGAAAGAGCGGCAAAGAAAATGAAAATTCCCTTACAGGGCACGAGCTTTTACTCGGACCGCAGCGCCTTCACGGGATTCGCCATCGCAGCCCGTATTGCCTGGAAACTTACCGTGACTAAAGTGATTAAAAGTGAACTAATCGCGACCGTCGCGAATAATTCCCACGACAGCTCGATCCGGTACTGGTATTTCGAAAGCCAGCCGCTCATCAGGTAAATGGAAAGCGGTATCGCAATAAAACACGACACGGCAACGAGAATTACAAAATCTCGTGACTGCATCTGCCAGAGGTTTCGCACAGATGCTCCCATAACTTTCCGTATCCCGATCTCTTTTACTTTCTGGCTGGCGACAAAGGACGCGAGCCCGAACAATCCAAGGCAACTGATGCCGATCGCAAGCACGGTAAATATCAACGCAAGTTTTCCAACCCTTGTTTCGCTTGCAAATTTTCGCGCGTATTCTTCGTCGATGAACTTGTAGTCGAATGGTGCGGCAGGAATTACCTGTTTGTAAACCGACTCAACGATTGCGAGTGATTCGCGGGTGCTCCTGGTTGCACTCAGTCGCAACATCATCCAGCTCGAACGGTCCTCCCTGACGAAGTAGGCCATGCGTTCGGGCAGTGCATACGGAGAACCCGCAAGGACATCTTTGACAACACCTACCACTTCGAATTTTCCTTTTCCCCATTCAACCTGCATACCGATAGGATCTTCTATTCCGATGTACTTTGCAGCTGCTTCGTTCAACACCATCGACGTTGTATCGGCTTCCGTTACGTCCCTGCCTTGCGCGATCGTCCACCCGATGGTCTTACCGTAGTCTGCTGTAATGAAGATGGTTCCAAAGCCCTCATCCTTCGCGGGATCTTTTCCAGGCCAACGAAATTGGTTTGTGTTATTCCAGATACCCGTCACAGGGCTGGATGATTGCGCCATCTCTTCGATAGCTCCGGCGTCTTTCAGGGTGTTGCGCAGTACGTTCAGTTTTCCTTTAAAGTCGGATGACTTCATAGGAATTGTGATGAGCCTGTTCTGATCATAACCCACCGAGCGATTCCTGGAGAACTCGAGTTGTTCATAAACTACAATAGTTCCGATTGCGAGACAGATAGAGATCGTGAATTGAAAGACCACGAGTATTCTTCTCGGCAGCGGGTTGACCTTAAGCGCTCTTGCCGGCTTCAACGAAGAAAGAAACAATGCAGGATAAGAGCCGGCGGCCAGGCCTGTGACTACGATCAACGGAATACAGGCTAGCCAGAAATCAGAGTTGATCGAGATCTCTTTTTCTGTTATCGTGTTGAATGAAGGCAATAGTAAAATTGCCGCAGTCACCGCGACCGAAATTGCAATGAACACGACGAGGAACGACTCGCTGAGAAACTGTGTGATCAATTGTTTTCTCTTCGACCCGATCGTCAGCCGGATACCGACTTCTTTCGCGCGCTTCTCGGATCTCGCTGTGCTCAGGTTCATGAAGTTGACGCAAGCGAGAAGGAGTACGAAAAAGCCAATGGTACCAACCATCCAGATCATTTCAATACGACCCGTCAGATACCATTCTTTCATGGGCTGAAGGAAGATCACCGGGTCACCGGATTTGTCGGTTACGTGATCGGCTTTTATATACTTGATCTTTTCCGACACGTCATCGACGGAGGCATTCGGTGCCATTTGAGCATACAGTCTCAGGAAGTTATCATCCCAGTTTGTATTAGGGCCACCGGCCCACTCGTCGGCCATGTAGATGTCCCAGCTGCCGAAAAATTCAATGCCTTTGAATGTGGTGTTACGCGGCAGATCTTCGAACACGCCTGCAACCTTCGATTGATACTTGTTATCGATTAAGATAATTTCATTCAAAACATCTATCGATCCGAAAAGTGCAATCGCTGCAGTTCTTGACAGTAAGATCGACCCGGGTTTTCGGAATGAGTGATAATTCCCCTGGAGCATTTCAAGCGAGAACATCTCCGGAAAATCGGGCTGCACATAATTTCCTCTTTTCGAAATGATCCTTTCTCCCACAGAAAGAATGTGATCTCCTTCCCATGAAACTAATGCGAGGTGTTCGAAGTCACTGCCATACTTTGCCCGCAATTCAGATTCCAAAGGCATCGGTATTACTCTGCCGATACGCCTCACTCCACCCGAAGTGCCGTACTGCATTACATTCACCAGCCTGTCGTAATTCTTATGATACCGGTCGAACGTAAGCTCGTCTTTCACCCAAAGTCCGATCAGTAGCGTCACCGTGAGGCCCAGTGCCAGGCCGCCGATATTGATAAAAGAATACCCCTTGTTCCGGAGGAGATTTCTCCAGCCTACTCTGAAATAGCTTTGTAACATGACTTTTCGATGCCTGCAGGCAAGGTTTAGTTTTAGGGGTAACCCGGATAATTTCAAAATGTAACATGAACCGGGATTTTTATGTCTAAGGACGAAAACCGTGGATCATGCTCAAAAATTACCTGCTCATCACCTTCCGGAATCTTTTCCGGAATAAGGTCTTCGTAGCCATCAACATGCTCGGCATGGGGATCGCCGTCGCCTGCTGCATTACTGCCTGGTTGAACTGGGATTTCAGTACCAACTTCGACAAGAATCATCAGAATGCATCGTCGATCTACCGTGTACAGGCACATTACCTAGATAAGGGCAAAGAAAATCGTCATGCGATGGTGCCTGCTCCGTTAGGTTCGATCGTAAAACAAAACTTTGGGGATGTAGATAAGGTTGTGCGTTACACCTCGGGCTCGAACGATGTGAGAGTTGGAGATGAAGTTTTCAGGACTAGTGTTGCGAGCGCCGACGAACCGTTCTTTGAGTTGTTCACATTCAAACTGGTGGATGGAAGCCTCTCTGCTTTCAGGGACAAGAGCCAGATATTCATCAGCAATGAGCTTGCATTGAAATATTTCAACACCACACAAGCTGCCGGCAAGCAACTAACACTTATCAACAAGGGCGAATACAACGTTGGTGGTGTATTCGAAGCACAGCCGTTGAACTCAAGTTTTGCTTTCGAAGCAATTGTTCCGTGGACAGACGAAACAAATGACTGGAAGAATTCGAACACGCTGTTCCTCCAGATCAATGATCCATCGAGAACGGCAGCGATCGCAACTCAATTGCAATCTTACATCGAACCTCAAAACAAAGCTCTCCCCGATTTCAAACTCACCGACTACTATCTTCAAAACTTTAAAACGCTGGCGGCAAGCTTTCACGGCAGCTCATGGCTGAGCGGGGAAGAATTACGTTGGGGCTTCCCTCCTTCGGCCGTACTGGGACCGGGTATCATGGCAATCTTCCTGCTGTTGCTGGCATGTTTCAATTTCACGAACATCTCGGTGGCTATGTCGGGACGCAGGTTGAAAGAGATCGGCATCCGCAAAACTATGGGAGGAATGAGGACACAACTCGTGATACAATTCCTCGGCGAGAGTGTGGTCTTATGTTTCCTTGCAATGATCGCCGGACTGCTTATCGCTGAAATACTGGTGCCTGCATACAACAGTTTGTGGCCAGGCATTAAACTGGTTATAAGCTATACAGATAACATTACGTTCTTCGTGTTTCTCGGTGCATTGCTGTTGTTCACCGCAGTGCTTGCGGGAATGTACCCGGCATTTTACATCACGTCATTCAAGCCGGTTGCGATCCTTAAAGGCAAAATGAAATTCGGCGGCACGAACTGGTTTACACGAACACTGTTAACATTCCAGTTCTCGATCTCACTGCTCTGCATGATCATGGGCGTGGCATTTATCCGCAACGCCTCGTACCAGCGCGACTACGACATCGGTTACGCGAAGGACGGCATCATCAAAGTGAATGTCGCGGGTCAACAGGAGTTCGAGACGTACCGAAACCTTTTGAGAAACAACAGCGACATCGTAGCTATCGGCGGATCGAAAGGTCATGTGTCGGACAAGTTTTACAAGGTTCCGCTAAAGTTCGGAACCACAGAGCTCTCGGTAGAAACCGTCGACATTGGTGAAGACTACCTCGCCGCGATGGACATCGCTATCGTGGAAGGTCGCGGCTTCGAAACAAACTCCGAGACCGACAAGAAAGAATCCATACTCGTATCTGAAGAGTTCGTCAAGCAGATGCGCATTGAAGGGAGCGCCGTTGGCAAACGCGTGCTGATGTCGGACAGCGTGCAATTATTTATTGTCGGCGTTACGAAAAACATCCTCACTGCAGGTTTCTGGAAACCAGTTGAGCCCGTGATGCTCCGCTACATCGGGCCAAACAAATACGACCAGATGACGGTGCGTGCTGCGGAAGGAAAGTTGTTTGTCGTGAATGATTTCATGAAAGAGCAGTGGAAGAAAGTTTCCCCTAATACATTGTACAGTGGAAACTATGTCGATGGCAACATCCGCACAACAGCCATGATCAACAAGAACTCAGTGAGCATCTTCGGGTTCCTGGGAATTGTAGCTGCAGTATTGTCGGCTACGGGTTTGTTCGCACTGCTGTCGCTGAATATCCTTAAGCGTACGAAGGAGATTGGTGTGAGGAAAATACTCGGCGCGTCGGCTCCAAACATCGCGAGAGTGATCAATACAGAGTTCGTGATAATACTGATGATTGCGTCGGTGTTTGGCGGGGGGCTTGGGTTCCTTGCGGGGAATAAGATGATGGACGCGGTGTGGGAGTATTATAAAAATATAGACGCGATAACCTTAAGCATTTGCGTGGCCACGTTGTTTGTGGTGGCAGGGATCTCTGTTGCCTACAAGACTATCATAACGTCACTAATGAATCCGGTGAACACATTGCGCAGCGAGTAAAATGTTTCGCAGAGCGACACAAAGTCTGGTGCAGGATACAGGCATAGTGCAGTTACACAAGTACATTGCACAGCCACAAATGCCTCCGCGAACCTTTGCTGCCCTCCGCGAACCTTTGCGACACCCCGCATTCATCCGCATTCCCGCATCCGCATTCCAACATTCCTCACTTCCCATCATGAAATATAACCCCCACAGCATACCGTCGCCCCGATAACACCATACTCACTCCATGCTTCAACTTCCCCCTATAATATCCCTTCATACTTTTTACCGGCCGAAAGTTTGTTGTGAAGATCACGCCGTCGCCCTTATTAGCTTGCACCACACGCGCGATCGACTGTGCCCGTGGAACCTGTTCCGTTAACACGAACTCTCCTCCTTCGTGGTCGACACCAGGTTCGGTTAAAAGAAAAACTACCTGGAATGGGAAGTACACATCGCCATAAAGATCCTGGTGAAGCGTGTTAAATCCGCCGGCTTCGTATTTAAGTATTAAAGGGGTGGGTCGCAGTTGATTGTATTTTTTGCACTGCTCTATGAATTCAGCGTGAGCAGAAGGATATCTTTCTTTTATCCCTAATTTTTCATTCCATTGATTAGCCAGGATTGCAAGCTCTGGATAAAACTCCTCTCTTATTTTTTGTATTAAGGCTGGAAGCGGGTAATTGAAATATTTGTATTGCCCTTCGCCAAAACGATACCTTTTCATATCGATGGTATTGCGATAAAGGCGATTATCAGGGTAGGCTTTAATTAGTTCATCGCACTCTCTCGACGATAAAAAACCCTTAATCTTTGCGAAGCCGGTATTGTCCAGCGATTCGCGAATTGGCTGCCACTCTTTCATGATCACAAACGTACCGTGAGCGTGCTCTTTCGATCAACCTGATTCTTGCTATTTGTGGTGCTTTAGCAGACGTTTGTCGACCACATTAAGCGCGGTCACAAACAGGACTCCGAAAAGGATGAGTCCCCAATAACCCGAAAAGAAAGTGAACACTCCAACTCCCGGTTTGAACTGTACGGCGGCAACTGCATACATGAAGGCGGCCACCATCCCGATTAATCCCGTAACCAACCACCACCTGTCGCGTTTTGCTTCTTTCTCTGCGGCCTTGCGTTGAATGGCCGCCATAACACGGTCGGCGAAACCATGTGGTAATTCGTATTCCGGCTCTTTCTCGAGAGCTTTGTTAATCGCTTCGTCTATCCTGTTACTCATAATATTTCGCCGCTTTCTCCTTCAACAATTGTCTTGCCCGAAATAAGTAATTCTTAACTGTTCCCTCAGGCATTCCAGTGATCTCGCCGATCTCTGCATAATTTTTATGCTCCAGGTGATACAAGGTAATAACTGTTTTGTACTGCACTGGTAACGCCTCTATTAATTTTATGAGGTACGCATCGATGTCGTGATCTGCAACCTCATCTGCTATAACGATCTCACCCTCCGGCAACTCCGCCAACGTGATCTTTTTCTTTCTCAAATGGTTGATCGCATGCCGGTAGGCAATCGTAGCGATCCATGTACTCAATTGCGACTGAAAATTGAAGTCAGCCAGCTTCTCGTACACCTTTAAAAACACGTCCTGGCACAACTCCTCACGGTCCTCCTCCTGCTTCACAATTCTCCCGATCATATGAACCACGAGCCTCTCATGCTTCTTTATGAGAGCACGAAAAGCCTGCATATCCCCGCCTAAAACGCGGGAAACGAGGGCCTTGTCGTCATCCATTTCGACGTTAGACACAGAAAGGGTAAGGATGTTGCAGATTTAAATTAATTTAAAAATAGCTGCAACATGTGCCCCCAGGCCCGTGTCTCACCCACCAAACACAAATACTTAAAGTTATGAATGGCTATTTGAGGGACATTCTGATGCCCATCGCAATCATCGGAAGCTTCGGCTCGGCGGTTTATCTTTTCACAAAAGTGATGACCGATTACATCCTCAAAAAAAAGATGATCGAGAAAGGATTCGTTAACGACGAAACACAGGCAATTTTCAAACAACAAACCGCAACCGACGGAAAGTACAGCACGCTGAAATGGGGACTTATCGTTCTTTCGTTCGGCCTCGCCCTTATCGCGATCGAATACATTGATGTGCGTCCGGATTCGCCGCTGCCTTATGGCCTGGTGGCGGTGTTTGTCTCCCTGGGGTTTCTTGCGTACTACTTCATCGTTCAAAAAAATTCTAAATGATCCGCAACTATTTTAAAACAGCGGTGCGAAATCTTATTCGTCACCGCTTTTTTTCTGCCATCAATATCTTCGGCCTTGCTATGGCGATGTCGATTTGCATGGGCATCATCATGCTGGTTGCCGACCAGATGCAATACGATCGATACAACACCAGGAAAGATCTTGTTTACCGGGTGAATACGATCCGTGCGGACTACGAAGAAAAGGGTGGCACGATCAACTCTACGTCGAACATGAACCTGCGGCCCGAGCTCGAAAAACATTCAGGTATCGATCACGTCGTCCGCTTCAAAAGAGGTTTCGGAAACGGATGGATGGAATTTGAAGACCGCGATGTAAACATTCCCATCGCCGGATACTTCGCCGACCCCGGCGCGCTGCAGATGTTTGAATACGAACTGCAGTATGGCGATGCCAAAACCGCATTGGATCTGCCCTTCTCAGTAGTCCTCACCCGCGAAGCCGCCGATAAACTTTTCAGCGACGAGAATCCGCTGGGTAAAACTTTAAAAGTCGGCAACCTCGGCGTTTACACGGTGACCGGTGTGCTGAAGAAGACGGAACATAAAACACACATTGCCTTCGAAGCGCTTGCCAGCATGGAATCGCTTGTAAGCCTCGATAAACAAAAACTTGCCAACGGCCGCTTCGACGACTGGACGGACTTCTGGAGTGGCTGGACCTACATCCAACTTAAACCAGGCGTAGACCGCAACGATGTACACGTTTATCTCGAGAAGATCTACAACGAACATATCGCGCCTGTTACGAAGGAGGGTGTATTCAAAATGCGCTATCAACTCCAGAACCTGGCAGAAATGACACCCAGTGCGTTTGTCAACAACCCCATCGGACCTTCACTACCGTGGATCCTGATTTACATTCTCGGCGGACTTGCCGGGGTTATCATGATCACATCTTGTTTCAACTTTACGAACCTTTCGATAGCACGTTCGCTGACGCGCGCCAAAGAGATCGGCGTGCGTAAGGTGAACGGCGCATCGCGGACACAAATATTCTCACAGTTCATTTCAGAATCACTCATCGTGTCGATGTGTGCCCTGGTGCTGTCGATGGCTCTGCTGATGCTCGTAAAACCACTGATCCTTCAGCTCACGTTTGCCCGGGTTTTCCGTTGGGACCTTGCATCGAACTTCGAAGTCTATGCGGTGTTCGTGGTCTTCGCGGTGGTAGTTGGATTGCTTGCGGGAATGTTCCCGGCCATTGTGCTCTCGGGCTTTCAGCCGGTAAAAGTGCTGAAGAGCCTTAGCACCATGCGACTCTTTTCTAAAATGGGCTTAAGAAAGGCGTTGCTCGTGTCGCAGTTTACACTTGCACTGATCTTCATCCTGTCGGTAACTGTTCTTTACAGCCAGTTGGATCTTTTCCTCGATAAAGATCATGGCTTCGACATGGAACACCAGATAAGTTTAAGGTTGAACAAAGCCGCCCCACGACCGCTGAAGACCGAATTGCTGAAACATAGCAACATAGTAAGCGTTACGGCTGTGTCGCATTTACCTGCGGCAGGCAGCACCTACGGCGACAGTTTCAAAAAGGATCTTTCAGACAAAGAATGGACAAGCGTAAACTACTTCTGGGTG
>DASRSO010000007.1:0-29096 GCA_035656375.1 Cyclobacteriaceae bacterium
GCGGCATGAGTCGACCATAACGCCAACCGCCGCAAGATCGCCAGCCTTGAACCTCTTCACATTCTTTCCAACCTTGAGCACGCGTCCAAAGATCTCGTGACCGGGAACCATGGGATACATCGATTCGCCCCACTCGTCGCGAGCCTGGTGAATGTCGGAGTGACAAACACCGCTATATAAAATATCTATTTGCACGTCGTTGTCGCCAACGTCACGGCGTTCAAAGTTAAATGGGGCAAGTTTTGAAGTCGGACTTTGGGTTGCGTATGCTTTTACTGGAATCATTTGAGTTCGTTTTTCTTTAAGAGATCTATTGCGTGATTAGCCGCACGTGCAGTAATTGCCATGTAAGTAAGCGAAGGATTTTGTGTAGACGTGGAGGTCATACACGCTCCGTCGGACACAAAAACGTTTGGAACATTATGCATCTGGTTCCATCCATTCAACAACGATGTCTTTGGATCTTTGCCCATACGTACACCACCCATCTCGTGAATGTCGAGACCGGGAGCACGATGGTCGTCGTTGGTCTGTATGTTTGTGAAGCCTGCCTTTTCAAACATCTCTGTGTATTGTTCGAAGAAGTCTTTGATCATCTTCTCGTCATTATCATCGTACTCCACGTTGAATTTGAGCAACGGGATTCCCCATTCATCTTTCTTCTCTTTATCCAACGACACGAAGTTGGTCTCTTTTGGAATAGTCTCTCCCATAAACTGTGCACTCACGCCCCATGGTCCGAGCTTCCTCGGCTCCTTGCTCATCAGCTTTGCCTTAAGCTCTTCGCCATAACCGCTGGTATCGGGACCACCGCCCCAGCGTCCGCCACCGAAGGTTGCTGCGTAGCCGCGAAGGAAATCCGTTTCCTGTTTCTTCACATTCCTGAACCTGGGAACATACGCGCTGGTAGGACGACCGCCGGTTGAGTTAACATCCGAAAGTCCTTCGTACTGTGCATTGATGTGTGCACGGTAGTTGTGGAATGCAAAATACTTACCTAACAAACCATTGTCGTTACCGAGTCCATTCGGGAAACGGCTCGACGTGGAGTTCATAAGGATAAGGTTTGTATTGGGGGCGCCTGCGTTAAGGAATATCACCGGCGCAAAATATTCAATGGCTTCTTTGGTGTTCGTGTCGATCACTCTAACGCCCGTCGCCTTGCCTTTCGCTTCGTCGTAGATGATCGAATGAACAACGGAGAACGGACGAAGAGTAAGATTACCGGTTTTTGCAGCCCACGGTATTGTACTCGAGTTCGAGTTGTAATAGCCACCAAAAGGGCATCCGCGTTGACAAATATTTCTCGACTGGCACTGACCGCGTCCCTGGTCGAGGTGGATCTGCTGTGGCTCCGAAAGATGCGCGCAACGTGCATAAATCACATGACGATCTTTCCAGGCCGCTTCAACAGATTTTTTAAAATGATCTTCGATGCAGCTCAATCCCCATGCAGGCAGGAATTCACCGTCGGGCAAAGTATCAACACCGTCTTTGTTGCCACTAATGCCTACAAATTTTTCAACGTGACTATACCATGGTGCGAGGTCATTGTAACGGATCGGCCAGTCGACTGCGAAGCCGTCGCGTGCCGGCCCTTCGAAGTCGTAGTTGCTCCAGCGCTGCGTTTGCCGCGCCCAAAGAATGCTCTTACCTCCTACCTGGTAGCCGCGGATCCAATCGAATGGTTTATCCTGCACGTAAGGATGTTCTGTGTCTTTCACGAAGAAATGCATGGCATCTTCACGAAAAGCATAGCAGCGGCTTACCACTGGGTTATCTTTCTGGATCTCGTAAGGAACTTCGCCGCGATGTTTGAACTCCCACGGCATCATGTTGGTGGTGGGATAATCTTTGAGGTGCTCTACGTTTCGTCCACGCTCGAGCAATAGAGTCTTGAGACCTTTCTCACAGAACTCTTTCGCAGCCCAGCCGCCGCTCATTCCACTACCGATAACTATTGCATCGAAATTATTTGTCATGTCGAATGTTTTTTGTTGTTAAACAGATGCTACGGGAACACATGCCTGGAATTTGGCAGGGATCAGTGTTGTAACGTTTCTAACTTCTGTCATGTATTGTTGAGACGTGGTGAAGTTGCGTATTGTGGAGCTCTTCACACCACGGTAGAACCATTTAAGTTCTTCGGAAAATTCTTTTCCTTCTTTGTCGGCTTCGATGAGCCCGAGATACTCGCCTCGTTTTTCATTTGAAAGTTTAACGAACCTGCTGCCCATCTTAGCCTTGCACGTTTCGTCGAAGGCTTTCATGCCGCTCGTAAACTTTTTCTGATTTTCGGGACTGCTGCAATCGTCGGCCATGGTGAATATGAACTCGGCCGTTCTAAGATCCTTTGCGCCGGGAAAATCGGTCCTGGGGATGATGGTTTCGGTAAGTTCCGTTAACAAATCTTCTTCGTCGCCGGTAATCGGAATGTGGGCAAGTGCTATCGTCGCCTTCTTGTCCACACAACCATTCAGAAGCGCTGCGCCGGCTGTCATCAGCACGACGTTGCGTATAGCAGTTCTTCTTTTCATTGTTTGAAATAATTACGAATTTGAAAGGTAACACAGATTACCAAAATATGTAACTTAAGTTCCTCAAAATTGAATCTTATGATCAGGAGTTGTTTAACGCTGTGTCTGCTTGTAACCTCACTGTTTACATTCGCTGCCGAGGATGGCCCGGCAACACTTCCCATCGGTTCGAAGGCAATCGACTTTTCTTTACCCGGGGTAGACGGAAAAACGTATACCCTTAACGACTTTAGCAAGTCGCCAATACTCCTTATTGTTTTCACCTGCAATCATTGTCCTACCGCCCAGGCGTATGAAGAGCGGCTCAAGCAACTGACCAGCGACTACGCAAGTAAAGGCGTTGCCGTGGTTGCCATTTCTCCCAACGATCCGCTTTCTGTTCGTCTCGATGAAATGGGTTACACCGATCTTGGCGACAGCTTCGAAGACATGAAGATCCGCGCGAAAGATGCACAGTTCAACTTTCCTTACCTGTTCGATGGCGAAGATTCAAAGCTCTCGATGAAGTACGGTCCACAGGCCACACCACATGTTTTCATTTTCGATAAAGAGAGGACGCTTCGCTACACCGGTCGTATCGACGATGGTGAAAAGCCCGGCACAGCAAAAACACACGATACACGTGCAGCACTCGATGCACTGATAGCAGGTAAGGCTGTTCCCGTTGATAAAACAAAAACATTCGGGTGCTCGATCAAGTGGCCCGTAAAAAATGACTATGTAGCCAGGGAGGCCCTGGGCTGGGAGAAAGAACCAGTTACTATAGAAGACCTGAAGATTGAAGATCTGAAAGCCATTCTCGCAAACAACACGCAAGACTATAAGCTGATCAATATTTGGGCTACCTGGTGTGGACCGTGCGTGTCGGAGTTCCCCGAGTTTATAACCATGCACCACATGTATCGCAACCGCGAATTCGAGCTGATAACCATCAGCATGGACGAAGCCGCACGTAAACCGAACGCCCTGAATTTCCTGAAGAAGAAAAAGGCGTCGACGAAAAACTATATTCTTGTCGGCGATAAGTACAAGTTCATCGATGCACTCGACAAGAAATGGGAAGGGTCGTTACCTTATACATTGTTTATTGCACCCGGTGGAAAAGTCCTTTACTCAAAGCAAGGGATAATCGAACCGCTTGAAATGAAGAGGCTGGTTGCTAACTCCATTGGGCGCATCTACTGATGTGCCATGAAACCCTGGAAATTCGTTGTTGTCTGTTTATCACTGATCACGCTTCCAGTTCTCATTGAGTCTTGCTGTGGGATTGGCACCGGGGCTTGTCCGTGCAACCCTGATTGGGCAACGAATTTCAGCATCAACGGTTTTTCGATCGTCACACATAAGAGAGGCAACTGGTCAGCGCCCGCTCCGACCTCTGCCCTGCTTTCTCAATACTCTTTTGAGATCTTCGGAGACGCCGAGTTCAGGCGAGCAAAACTGGATGGCTACCGGCCAACGATGGCGGCCTATGCCTGTGACCCCGAGCCTGCAAAGTCAGATCAGACTATCTCCGAATTTATCGTTACAAGCAATCATGACCTTACCCTCACTAACGCCAGCTATCCTGCCGGCACCAACATCACCGAAAGTTTAATAGTCGATTCATATCCCGATGTTGACAAGGCCAGCGAATTGATCGGCCTGACATTGTGGAATGCAGATATTTCCCTGATGAGCGACAACGCTGTCGACGTAGTGCAACGTCATAAATTGACCGTCCACATCAAACTAAGCGACGGTCGGAGTTTTGAAGTGACGACGGAGGAGGTAGAATTTATACCTTGATTTCCCGTGCTTACTAAATAATTAAATGAATTCGTTAAGAGTGCTGTTTATCTGCGTTGCGTTGATCACAATTCCCGTGCTGATTGAATCGTGTTGTGGCTCGTGTGGTTGCAATCCGGAGTGGGACACAAGCTTCAGCATCAATTCTATGAGCGTCGCTCATGGAACCCGCGAACTTATACCGGGCTCGTCGACCCGTTATCAAACCAGGAGCACCCCCGACATCACAAGCAGTCCACTTTCGAAATACGCTATGGTGATATCAATGAACGTCACTTATCATCATGCATTCAACGAACATAGCGGTGGAACGATGGCAGCATATGCATGCAGCCCTCCCGTACCCTTCAGCGAGCAAATGGTTACTTCAATTGTGATCACCAGCAACCAGGCATTGACGAACAGCTCTGGCGAGCTCAGCTACGTCGCAGGTGACGACATCAGCGCGGTTTTTTCGATTGAAGATCAGAACGGAACTGTTACACTAATCGAGGACTTCATCGAGAAGCCTTTTTACGGGGACTCCTTTAGTTTGTTCTCAGAACTCGACATCGATGCGGCGCAACATCACACATTTACTGTAACGATCACACTCGACGATGGACGTGAGTTCAAAATGACCACGAAAGACATCGAGCTTACGCCAAAGTCTTAGTCATTTGCAGGCTTAACGCGCCCCTGTAAAATACATACGCGCCAATTGCCATTATGGTATGGCTGATGTCGAGGTGATTGAACCAAATGCCGAATGAGATCTGGTTCATGAAAACCAGCGCTGCAACGCTGGCGATCAGCACGGCAGAAATTACGATCAAACTTCCTTTATCGTGGGTTTTGTAGTAGACATAAGAATGGAACGGGAGCACGACGCCCAGCAATCCATAACCTGAATGGAATTCAACCCATTTGAAGTTGAGCGAGGTCATCGTGATGGTCATGATCGTAAGCAACTCGATGATATTCAATCCCAGGAAAAATCTCGCAACTTTCGGACCGATCAACGGCCTTGCTCTCTCGATCGATGATCGCTCGATGAGCGCAACGGACAACATACTTACGATCCATCCCGGAAGTTTCCACGCGAAGCTCAGTGCATATAAAAACCCGTGGCCGATCACACCACCAAAAAAAGTGGCGATACACATCAACAAAAAGTAGAATCTAAAATACGTCTGCGCGTTGCCTGGAAGTTTCTTCTTTCGAAGCTCATTGTACGCGTAAAGACAAACGGCAGACACGAGCAGGTCGGTAACTGTCGTTACCGGCTCATCCAATCGTAAACTTCCAATATAAATTGATGGCTGCGCTTCCCAGGTCATTGATTAAACAAGTCCGTTTGATCTTCGGACCTGCCCAGTAAATTCTTGTCGATACTTTTTGTCGCTCTTGCTCCAAGTTTCTTCAACTCCTCTACCCTGACCACTATATTTCCCGGGCCTGCTGAGATCTTCTTCATTGACTCCTCATAAAGTTTCTTCGACGTGTTCATCGAGTGTCCAAGTTTCACGAGGTCGTCTGAGAAACTTGCAAACTTGTCGTAAAGGTCGCCTGCCTTCGTGGCGATGTCCAACACGTGACGATTTTGATACTCCTGCTTCCACACATTCTTGATAAGCTGAAGTGAAGGTATAAGCAATGTCGGACTCACGAAAACAATTCTCCTTTCGAGGGCTTCTTCGTACAGGGCCGGTTCCGTTTGAATGGCAAGAATGTAGGCGGGCTCGATCGGGATAAACATGATGATGAAGTCGAGACCATTTTCAGAGAGATTCTGGTAGTTCTTTTCACCCAGGCTCTTCATGTGCTGCCGGATCGACATCATGTGAGCTTTCTGGGCCGTAGCCTTATCGAGATCGGTCTCGGCGTTCACAAAATTATTATACGAATTCAGTGTGAGCTTCGAATCTATAACCACATGACGGCCATGAGGCAAACGAATGATCACATCGGGGCGACGACGGCCATCGTCGGTGAAAAATGTTTCCTGGATAGTATACTCGCGATCACGTTCCAGTCCCGACTTCTGAAGGATACTTTCAAGGATAAATTCGCCCCATGCGCCCTGCGCTTGCGAGTCTCCCTTAAGTGCACGGGTCAGGTTCTCGGCTTCTCGCGACATTTGCATGCTGACGCGCTGAAGGTCTTCGAGTTGTTGTCGAAGCGCAGCCGTATTGGTAATGTTGTTTTTATCAGAATCCTCCACGCGTTTCTGGAACTGTTCGATCTTCTCACGCAGTGGGTTCAGGACATCGAATATGTTCGACTTGTTCTGCTCGGTAAACTTTCGTGTTTTCTCTTCGAAGATGTCGTTTGCGAGATTTTTGAACTGGGCTGTGAATTTTTCCTGGATCGAAGCTATCTCCTGTTTTCGTTCGTCGAGCTTCTCTTCGAGGTTGCGATAGTCGGCTTCAGTGGCTGCCAGGCTGTTTGTGAGGTCGAGAACTTTTGCACGTTCGGAGTCCAGATCTCTTCGCAGCTCCCTGGTTGCCTCTTGTAAACTTTTATTCTTTTCTTCTTCAGCAATCAGTTTCCCCCGTGATTCCTGCGAAGAACCATCGGCCCGGTTTTTACCCAAAATCCATCCCAACAAAGCTCCCACGACAAGGGCAGCAACAATCAATGCAATCTCCATTGGCGTAAAGGTATTAACTATTACCTTTATCCCATGACCGACACCATCACTTCCAGCCAGGACGCTATCGCGCTGGAGGAAAAATATGGCGCACACAATTACCATCCACTGCCAGTAGTACTTACTCGCGGCGAGGGTGTATTCCTTTGGGATGTTGAAGGCAAAAGGTATTACGATTTCCTTTCCGCTTACAGCGCCGTAAACCAGGGTCATTGTCATCCGCGCATCATAAACGCGCTTATCCAGCAGGCAAAAGAACTCACGCTCACATCGCGTGCGTTTTACAACGATAAACTCGGCGTTGCCGAGAAATATGTTTGTGAACTCTTCGGATATCAGAAGGCTTTGTTCATGAACAGCGGCGCCGAAGCAAACGAAACTGCCATCAAACTTGCACGCAAGTGGGGCTATACAAAAAAAGGAATAGCGAAAGACAAAGCAGTTATCGTTGCCGTAAAGAGAAATTTCCACGGAAGAACCACAACGATCATTTCGGCTTCGACCGATCCCTCCGCAACCAGTGGCTTCGGTCCCCTGATGCCCGGTTTCAATATTGTCGACTACGATAATATTCCGGTCCTCGAAAAAGCGCTGGCCGATCCTAACGTCTGCGCACTTTGGATCGAACCCATCCAGGGCGAAGCAGGCGTCTACGTTCCCGCCGACGGATACCTGGAGGCTGCCGAAAAGCTTTGCCGTAAGAACAACGTGTTGCTGATGATGGATGAGATCCAGACAGGCATCGCACGTACCGGTAAAATGCTCGCTGGTGACTACGAAAATGTACGGCCCGACCTGTTGATCCTCGGCAAGGCGTTGTCTGGCGGCGTAATGCCGGTCTCGCTCGTGCTTGCAGACGATGAGGTGATGCTTGTGCTCAAACCCGGTGAACATGGATCGACCTTCGGAGGCAATCCACTTGCCGCCGCAGTTTGTATCGAGGCTTTAAATGTTATCAAAGACGAAAAGCTTATTGAGAATGCTGCGCGACTCGGCGTGATCTTCCGCGACAGGATGAACGCGATCGTAAAGAAAAGCACCCTGATAGAACTGGTTCGCGGCAAAGGACTTTTGAATGCAATTGTGATCAACGATACAGAAGAAAGTGACACTGCGTGGGATCTCTGCCTGAAGTTTGCAGAGAATGGCCTCCTGGCAAAACCTACGCATGGCAACATCATTCGTCTCGCTCCTCCCCTTGTGATCACGGAAGAACAAATCCATGAATGCGCCGACATTATCGAGAAATCGGTGATGTCTTTAAAATAATATAGCGGTACATCGGTATTGAGGCCAAACACCCTCGAATACCAATGTCTAAGTTGGTTAGTCCCCGCCGAATGGCGGGGATCTCCCAGCTAGAAGCAGTCACGAAATTCCCTACTCATTGCGAAGGGCATCCACAGGATTAGCAACCGCTGCCTTTGCCACCTGGAACATAACGGTCGCAATAGAAATAACGACCACCACTATCGCCGTTATTAAAAAAATATCTACAGTAAGATCCATGTGATACGCATAGCCGGAAAGGAACAGACCCATCAGCCACCAGGCTACAGGACAGCCCACAACGGCCGCAATCAAACTCAGCTTCGCAAAATCACTTGCCATCAACGAAACGATCGTTGTCACACTCGCACCAAGGGTCTTTCGAATGCTTATCTCTTTCTTGCGACGCTCGGCAGTGTAGGCGGCAAGCGCAAGCAGGCCAAGGCCCGAAATGATGATCGCTATGATCGTGAAGCCAAGAGCCAGCGAACCGGTAACCTTTTCGAGGTTGTAGAGCCTTTCAAAGTCCTGGTCGAGGAAGGTGTAGGCAAATGGATAGTCGGGGGCGAATTGTTTTGCGAGGTCTTGCAGACCCGCAATCACCTCCGATGTTTTGATGGCGTCGTAGCGAACTACCACCCGGCCCGGATACGAAGCGTTGTACATGAAAACTATCGGATCGATTGCCTCATGCATCGATCGGGAATGAATGTCTTCCACAACGCCAACGATCTCGCCCGGATGACCCCACTGACTTACTTTTAAGCCGATCGGATTTTCAACACCCATCAGGTCTACCATCTTTTGTGTAACCACATAGGCGCCCGTGTCGGCAACCGCGTTGTTGAAGAATCTTCCTTCCACAAGTTTCAGGCCCATAGCTTCCATAAAGCCGTAGTCACAAACAACCGTCCTCACGAACGTGTTGTCGTTCTCGGGTCGTCCCGGCCACGAAAACGACTGGTTTTGATTGTTCACACTCACGAGAGAATTATCGGAGCGCGAAACGACCTGTACACCGGGGATTTTTTCGGCTTCCGCACGGAATGCATCAAAACGCTTTCGCACATCGCCATACGCAAAGAAGTTTATGTGTGACTGGCGGTCGTAGCCAACGTTCTTATTACGGATATATTCAACCTGCCGCTGCACAACCATCGCGCTGGCGATCATGATCACCGTGATAACAAATTGAATTACGACCAATGACTTGCGGAGAAATGCCCCGCGAAGACCCGCTGCACCTGTTCCTTTAAGAACGGCGGCCGGCCTGTACGAAGAAAGGAAGAAAGCCGGATAGCTGCCCGCAACGAGTCCCGCTATCACCACGATGGCCACGCATGAGATCACCAACACCGGATCGGCAAGATCCATGACGATGTTCTTCGAAACAATTTGGTTGAACACCGGAAGCAATGCGTAAACGATGACCATCGCGCAGATCATGGAGATCACCATCGTCATCATCGACTCTGCGATAAACTGGCTGATCAATCCGCCGCGTTGTGCTCCAACCACTTTGCGAACGCCCACTTCTTTTGCACGTTGTACGGCCCGTGCGGTAGCCATGTTCATAAAGTTGATACATGCGATCAGCACAATAAAGATCGCCACCATCGAAAATATCTTCACATACTGGATACGGCCACCTTCGGTTTTTCCATTCACGAAGTTCGAGTTCAGGTAGAAATCCTTTAGGGGCACCATAAAGAAATTTACATTCCCTTTGGTTCCCGGCTCTTCCGCCTCGACCCGGGCGTCTTCCATGTCGTTGATCTTTCTTATGACCTCTTCCGGAGATGTGCCTTTAGCAATTTTAACATACAACGGGTGATCGTAGTTGCCCCAATTGAAACCATCGCCACGATTGATACGATATATGTCCATAGGCAGAATGTATTCGAAGCGCATTGAGGTGCCTCTCTCTACATTCGCGAACACAGCTTTCACTTCGAGGTCGTATTTATTCGAAACACGCACCACCTGCCCCACAGCTTCCTGGTTTCCGAAGAGGCTCTTCGCGAGCTTTTCTGATATCGCTACCGAGCTTCGATCCAATTGATCGGCTGAACCGCTCAGTATCGGGAAGTCAAACATTTTGAAGAAGGTCGAGTCTGCATATAGACCCGGTTCGAGAAAGCTCTTGTCGCCAACCTGGAACAGGTGTGTTCCCTGGTTCATTGTTTTCACCACCACTTCCACCTCGGGAACCGTTTCGACGATCGCGTCGCCCATCGGGCCGGGCGTTATCGTCCACGTCAGTACGTCGCCGTTAGACATCTTAAGGTTGGACACAACACGGTAGAGCCTGTCGCTATCCTTGAATTGGGCATCGATCGACACCTCGTCTTTCACCCAAAGGAAAATAAAGAGGGCGCTTGCAAGGCCGGTGGAAAGACCGAAGATGTTGATGAAGGAGTAGAACCGCTGACGCAGGAAACTGCGGGAAGCGACCAGGAGGAAGTTTTTTAGCATTCAGGTGGAGCTTTGCCTAAAGATGGGATACAACCTTTAAAAGTTGCATCCCCAAGCATGGAGTATTTACAGCACGTTCAGGCGCTGAAGTTGCTCCTCGAGGTCGGCTGCGTGTGTGAAATGGATTGTATGAAGACCAGCCTCGTTTGCCGCCTTTATGTTCTTGATATTATCGTCGATAAAAACCGCCCTTGCCGGATCGATAGAATACCGTTTTAAGAGCAGTTCATAGATCTCCGGGAATGGCTTGCGGGTTTTTTCAACACCAGAGACCACTATCCCTTCGAACCACGAAAGGAATTCGAAGTTCTGCTGTGCCCAGGGGAAAGATTCGGCAGACCAGTTGGTGAGTGCGTAAAGGCGATGGGCTTTCTTGTCGCGGATCTTCGTAAGAACGTCGACGGTGGGTTGGATGGCGCCGCTGATCGTTTCGGGGAAGCGACCATACCAGGCGCGAATGGGAAGCTCGTGCTGGGGATGTTTCTTCACGAGCTCTTCGGTTGCGTCGGCAAACGAACGGCCCGCGTCCTGGAGATCGTTCCATTCCGACGTACAGATGTTTGTCATGAACCAGGTGATCTCATCTTCGGTCTTGAATATTTTCCTGTATAAATACCTGGGATTCCAATCGATCAATACGCCACCGAGGTCGAATACTACTGTGTCAATTTTTTTATCCATAAAAGTTTAAAGAGTTGCTTTTACTATACGGTCCTTCCTGTCAATATCCTTAATGATCTCCGCCTTAAATCCATTTTCCTCAAATATCTCCTTCACCTCGGTCCCAAATCTCTCGTTGATCTCTACAAACGTCATTGCCTTTAGTTTTTTCGCCTGCCTGGCGATCGCCCTGTAAAAGATCAAAGGATCATTATCAGGAACAAACAACGCGATGTGTGGTTCGTGCTCCAATACATTAGGGCTCATCATCGACGACTCCGCCTGCGCAACATACGGGGGATTACTTACAATTATCTCCGCTTCTGAAACCGGCAGGTCCTCGTTAAGCACATCGTTTACAAAGAAATCGATGTAAGTATTGAACGTCAAACTATTCTTGTAAGCAACATCGATTGCTTTGTTGCTGACATCTGTTGCCACGATGACGGCATCCGGGAGCTCACATGCCAACGTTACGGCTATACACCCACTTCCAACGCCGATATCAAGGATCCTTTTTGCGCCCCTCTCTACTTTTAATACTTCCCGTATCAGCAACTCCGTTTCCGGTCGTGGAATGAGAACATTCTTGTCTACATAGAACAACCTTCCATAAAACTCCGCCTCTTGCAGGATGTACTGGATCGGCTCGTTGGCATTGATTCGATTGGTTATCTCATCCAGTTCGATTTCGTTGTACGTAACCTCTTTACCAGCGATAATATGCTCCTTCCTTAATCCAAAAAGACTATGCATTAACAAATACACGATGCTTTCAATTTCCCCCTTGCTTTCCGATATCCGGATCTTCGACACCAACTGCCGGAGGAGGTCTTTGGAATTCGTATGCTTGTCCATGATCTTTGGGGCAATGTTAGTGATTTCCCGATGACAGACGAACAATTCATCCGTCGATGCTTCGATCTTGCCCTCAATGGCATTGGATCGGTGAGCCCCAACCCCCTGGTGGGCTGTGTCATTGCGCACAACGGGAATATTATCGGCGAAGGGTGGCATAAGAAATACGGAGGTCCGCACGCCGAGGTAAACGCAGTGGCATCGGTAGCCGATCAATCATTGCTCTCGTCGGCAACGGTGTACGTAAATCTTGAGCCGTGTTCACACTTCGGGAAAACGCCGCCTTGTGCCGATCTGTTGATAGAGAAACGCGTAAAGAAAGTTGTGATCTCGAATGCCGACAGCAACGAACTCGTTTCAGGTAAGGGCGCAAGAAAGCTTCGTGATGCCGGCATTGAAGTAGTTACCGGTGTGCTCGAAGCAGAGGGTCGCTATCTCAATCGCCGTTTTTTTACTTACGTCGAAAAGAAACGGCCGTACATTATCCTCAAGTGGGCGCAGACATCCGACGGGTTTATTTCGCGCAACAGTCATGAATGGTTTAAGATAAGCAACTCGTTGTCGCATAAACTTGTACACCGGTGGAGAAGTGAAGAGGATGCGTTCCTGGTAGGGACACAAACCGCTGCGACCGACAATCCGAAGCTGAATGTGCGCGAGTGGGTGGGGCGAGATCCTCTTAGAGTTGTAATTGATAGAACGCTGCGTTTGGATGCATCATTAAATTTATTTGATGGTTCAGCGCCAACGATCTGTTACAACCTTAGCAAAAACGAAGAGCGGAAAAATCTGTCTTTTGTTAAAGTTCCGGAAGATAATTTTTGTCATAACATCTCGCGCGATCTCTTTACCCGAAAAATTCAATCACTGGTTGTAGAAGGTGGTGCCGAAACCCTCAACCTTTTCATTTCACAAGATCTTTGGGATGAAGCACGCGTGTTCCAGTCGGAAATTTCGTTCGGCGATGGGCTGAAAGCACCGTCATTACCGGGCGTGCCCGTATCGACCACAGGGATAGGAACCGACGTGCTGTCGGTCTATCAGAATTTCAGCGTGATTCCCGAACCGTTGAAGTAAAGTCGCGTTTGCGACGCAGGTTCATGGCGGGTATTGTAGCCCTCTATAGCTGCCTCTGCGTGATTCTTGAAGCCTCGCGAAAAAGGAATGGAGCCGATCATCAGCGCGGCGCCGGCACCGGCCATGATCCATTCAGGCTCGCCGCCGGAAAAAGCCGACACCAAAGGAATGGCCAGCAATATTGCGCCGCTGAAGCCCATGATACCACCAACCCGGTAGTTCTTAGTTGCAATTTTGAACTCGTTGGTGGCCTCCGGGTCGACACTCAGGATCTCGGCAACATGACGGTGAGAGAGGTACACGGTGTCGCGCTGAAAATGCGCGCCCCCAAGGGTTTTGTGCATCTGAATTGGCTGTGAAAATGCCTGACAGGAAAGCACCACAGCAAAGACAACAAGAATTGATTTCATTTTATCTGCGAAGCATCTTTCGGGTTATTCTTATAATAAACGATGCGTTTGCAAGTCCAAATACTACCCCGGCCGTGTCGGCAATCAAATCATTAACATCAAACGTGCGGCCTTCAATGGGAAGTTGTATCACTTCTGTAAGTAAAGCAAATAAAACCGCAACAATTAACGCAACATACCATTTCAAATTAAAATCGTTCACGATCGCCACGGCCCACGACATAAATAAAACGAAGTGAACGAGTTTGTCGATCCACGGCAGGCTGGTATCCGGAATTTTCGATCCCGGCAAAAGCACGGCGGTAAGAATGACGATCGTGAAAAATATCGTTGCTAAGTACTTCAAGACTAATGCTCTTTTTGATAATGCTGTTTTAAAACGTCGCCCGCGAAATCGTTCGTAAGGTCACGCACGGCAGTGTGAACATGGTTCGCACGTGTCTGGGTGTTGTCGTATTCTATCTGGAGGGTCGGCCCCTGGATGCGATAATAGGTTCCGGAGCCGGGGGTTGTGGCACCAGCCCACGCAAACGTCAGGTTGTCGACGCCAGCCTTCTGGATTTTATCCCAGAGCTTCGATGAGAAACCAAGCTCGTAGTTCTTTACGAAAACGTTCAGGAGTTTTATAAAAGCTTTCTGCTGATCGGCATTGAGCTCCTTGTAAGAGATGCCCTTCGGATCCAGCAGCTTTGCCTCGCGCGCGTTGCCGGTAACAATCTCGGGAAGAGCGTTGGAAGAAAATACAGCAATCTTCAATTGATCTTCTGAAAGGGTTTTCAGGAATGCGAATGCGAGGGCTGTTTCGTCTTTTAATAATTCTTCGCCCTTGCGACTACCTGACGGCACTACTGCAGGGTTTGCTCCCATGAACGAAGGTGTCGACGCTTCCACCACACCATTGAAATATGTGAAATTCAGAGAAAGATGATGTCCTTCAAGACGCCATCCCCACAGCGACTTCATTTCAGGCTCGCCAAAGAACGATACGAAGTATTTTTTCGGATCACGATAATTGTCGTTCGTGCCGCGCCCCTCCACCTCTCGAAGCACACCCTCCAGCGACATCACACCTGTAGCTTTCCTGTATCCCTGTTCGCTAAGAAACACGGTGAGTAGCTCTTCGAGAGATTTCTTTTGTGCATCACTCAGCTCTCCTATCGGAATCCCTCTTCGTGATGTAGGCACAAAGTTCCAGTTGTAACGTTCGTTGTCGTTGTAACCGAACATGAGCTTCGACTTCGCAGAAGCATCGATCGATGAAAGGAATTTTTTTGCTGGCGCAACAAACTGATCATCCGCCGCAAACAGCATCAGGATCAATAAGAGCTTCATAGCCTTTTTGCTACGTCGTCCCAGTTTATGATGTTCCAGAATGCCGCGATATAATCGGCACGCTTGTTCTGATACTTGAGATAGTATGCGTGTTCCCAGACGTCAAGTCCGAGAAGCGGTGTTCCTTTTATCTCGCTTGAATCCATCAGTGGATTATCCTGGTTGGGAGTAGATCCGATCTTGAGCTTACCTCCATCGTTCACAAGCCATGCCCAGCCCGATCCGAAGCGCGAAGTTGCTGCAGCACCGAATTGTTCTTTGAACTTATCGAACGATCCGAACGCGCCGTTGATCGCTTCAGATATCTTGCCGGTCGGCGTTCCGCCATTCGGTTTCATTACTTCCCAGAAGAAGTTATGGTTCCAGACACCGCCCCCGTTGTTCCTGGCTTTCGCCGAAAGTTTCGAAGCGTTTGCGAAGAATTCCTTTTCGGTCGCGAACGTGATCTTCTCTGCGGCGATCGCATCGTTGGCATTCTTCACGTATGCCGTGTGATGTTTTGTATAGTGAATCTCCATCGTGGTTGCATCGATGTGAGGCTCGAGTGCATTGTACGCGTATGGCAATTTTACTTGCGAAAATTCAAGTGCGGGTGCCTTGAAGATTGACAAGTTTCCGGCGGTTGCGGCAAACGGTAGTGCTGCTGTCAGCGCTACAAATTTTCTCCTGCTGATGTTCTCCATGTTATTGGTGTTTATGCCTCCTGGCTCCATCCTAAAATTACCTAAAAATAACTAGCTTGCGATGACCGTTAACATCAAACCGTATAGCCATGAGTGAGCAATTATACGACCAGATTCCGTCACTCGATCTTTCCGATTTCAACAGCAACGACCCGGTGAAGAAGAAGAAATTTGTGGAAGACCTCGGGGCGGCTTATCACAGCATTGGCTTTGTAGCCATTCGTGGTCACTACCTTACCGACGATCTCACGGAAAAGCTTTATTCTTCCATCAAGCGATTTTTTGCTCAGCCCGATGGGGTCAAACAAAAATATGAGATACCCGGCCTCGCAGGTCAACGCGGGTACATCGGCAAAGGAAAGGAACATGCCAAGGGCCGCAACACCGGCGACCTCAAAGAATTCTACCACGTAGGTCAGCAGGTCGAAGACGACGACCCGATCAAGAAAGAATATCCCGACAACGTGTGGCCCAACGAGGTACCTGAGTTCCAGGAAGTGGCTACCGAAGTCTATCGCCGCCTCGAAAAAACGGGTGTGCAGATGCTTCGCGCCATCGCCCTCTATCTCAACCTGCCCGAAAATTATTTCGACGCAAAGGTCCGTCACGGCAACAGCATTCTTCGTCCAATCCACTACTTCCCTATCGAAGATCCCGACTCCGTTCCCGCCGACGCAGTTCGCGCTGCCGAACACGGCGACATAAACCTCATCACTCTCCTCATGGGCGCCAGCGCAGATGGACTGCAAGTGCTCCGTCGCGACGGTAAGTGGATACCAATCACTGCCCTCCCCGAGCAACTCGTGGTGAACGTGGGCGACATGCTCGAACGTCTCACAAACAAGAAGCTGAAGTCCACCATACACCGCGTTGTCAATCCCCCGCGGCACCTGATGAACACACCTCGCTATTCGATACCTTTCTTCATGCACCCAAGAAGCGAAATGGACCTTACTGCTCTTCCTTCAACGGTCGACAAGGACCATCCTAAACTGTGGGACGACATCACCGCTGGTGAGTTCCTCAATCAACGCCTTCGCGAGATAGGACTTAAGAAGTAATCGTGATCAGAACGGTCCGATATATCATCTTTCTCAGAGATGTTGCACTCCTTTCTGTTACCTGCTTTGGAGGCCCCCAGGCACACCTGGCGCATTTCCAGAATGTACTCGTAAAGAAAAGAGGATATCTCGACGACGATAGTCTTAATGAGCTGAACGCCCTCGCCCAGGTATTGCCAGGCCCTACGTCTACGCAAACACTGAGCGCCGTTGGTTTCAGGCTCGGCGGTCCAAACCTGGCGTATCTTACTTTGCTCATCTGGATGTTGCCCTCTGTTGCGATCATGACCGCAGCAGGAATCATCGTGAGCAGCCTGGAGGCAAAAGACGTCTCCTTCGATTTCACCCGGTTCATTCAACCCATGGCTGTGGGTATGGTTGCATACGCAGCCTACTCTATGGGATTGAAAACGGTGAAGACAAAAACAGGCATTGCATTAATGATCGTTGCTGCAGTTGCAACATATCTTGTCAAGAACCCATTCGTGTTCCCGATCACATTGCTCGCGGCGGGATCGATCACAGCATTCAAATATCGAAGTCACCCGAAAGATGAGAACAAGCCGAAGAACATACGGTGGGAGAATTTCTTTCTTTGGATCGGGGTGTTGGTGATCGTCGGTGCGTTAGGTCTCATCACAAAAGCGCTTGGTTATGGCGAGGTGTTGTTGCCAATACGCCTCTTTGAAAACTTTTATCGTAACGGCAGCCTCGTGTTTGGCGGAGGCCAGGTGCTTACGCCAATGCTGTATACCGAGTTCGTTACGTATGCGCCCAAGCAATTCCTGAACACTCAGGAGTTCCTTATGGGATATGCGCTGGTACAGGCGTTGCCGGGTCCGCTGTTCTCGTTCAGTGCTTTTATTGGCGCGCTGGCTATGCGCGATTTCGGACCGGGTGGGGAGATTGCCGGTGCAGTGGCATCGGCATTGGGCATGTTTCTTCCGGGCACGTTCCTGATATTTTTCCTGATACGCGTATGGGACAGTCTTAAAAAATACCGTCCCATACGTGCATCGCTGGAAGGGATCAATGCGGCTAACACGGGGCTGATCGCTGCCGGCGCTATCCTCCTCTTTCAGCCGTTAGAAAATACAATGCTCAACTTTGGAATGACTATCGCCACGTTTGCGCTACTTGCTTTCACAAAGTTTCCGTCGTGGGCGATAATCATTATTGGTCTCGCATTAGGATTCGTGATCAAGTGATCGGTTAATTTAAAGCGAAGGTGATGGGCAGTACCATTCTTTGCTTTACTGCTTTGCCACGTTGCTTGCCAGGATTCCATTTTGGTGAACTCTTGATCACACGAATGGCTTCTTCGTCGCAACCGCCACCAATTTTATTAAGCGCTACGGCATCGATGATTGTGCCATCCTTGTCGATCACAAACTCAACATTCACTTTACCATAAATTCCCATGCGGCGAGCTTGCACGGGATATTTGATCTTTTCACCGACCAGTTTATAAAAAGCATTTAACCCACCATCAAATGTCGCGGGTGATTCTACAAACCTGAAGATCTCTTCTGTTTCCTCGGGCTCGTCAACAGGCACTATTTTAATTTCAGGCATCGCGGTAAGCCCTGTAACTTCAATATTTATTGAAGGCATCTCTTCTTCGAGCTCCTCATTATCCTCTACTTCTTTGATCACAATCGCTTTAACAACAGGTGGCGGCTGCGGAGGCGGTATCACTGTCGCCAGCACGTTCATGTCATCGATCGCATCAACATTTCGTTGTACGAGCTCTTCGATCTTCGACTCATGTTGCTTCCATTCAAATGCAGTCAACACGATCGACATTGTAACGAGAAGTCCGACACTGAAGAAGAAACTTGTCTTGCGGGTCAGGTCGGCATTGGGGTTCTTTTTTACTTCCATGACGCAATAGTTTGGTTATGAACTACTAATGCATCATGAAATCTTAAGTCACATAAAAACAAAAGCCCTGCAGCAGGGCTGCAGGGCTTTACTATGAAATTGGATAAGATTCTTAACCGAGCTTGAATGTGATAGGCAACACCATTCTTTGTTTAACGGGCTTACCACGCTGCTTGCCGGGAGTCCATGCCGGAGCACTTTGTACCACGCGAACAGCTTCTTCGTCGCAACCAGCACCGATACCCTTCACAGCTTTAACGTCTGTGATAGAACCGTCTTTGTTGATGACGAATTCAACGAACACCTTTCCGTCGATACCCATACGACGAGCTTGCGGAGGGTATTTCATTTTATCACCTACATATTTGTAGAAGGCAGCCATACCACCTTTAGGAGCAGCAGACTCTTCAACGATTGTGAAGATCTCGTCAACTTCTTCTTTGGGTTCTTCGGCCTTAACTACGATCTCTTCAACCTTAGTATCTTGTGAAACCTCGATATCGAGATTCACCTGGATATCTTCTTCGATTTCTTCTTCGTCAGGAACCTCCACGATCACCGGAGCCTGCACTGCGGGCGGCGGGGGCGGGGGAATATCAGTCGGGGGAACTTCTATAGTCTCCTCGAATACGTCAGCTTTTCTTTCAACCAGATCAGCAACTTTCGCTTCGTATTGCTTCCACTCGAAGGCAGCAAGCACGAGCGACATTGTGATAAGAAGCCCTATGCTGAAAAAGAAGGTCGAGCTTCGGTGTAAATCAGCTTTTGGATTCTTTTTTAATTCCATGTCTCGATAGTTTAGGATTTCAAATATAACTCAAGAATGCTGCCAAAGACAGAAAGTCACAGAAAAATGGAAGATTTTTCAGGAATTTTTTACTTCCTGCTGCCGTAAAACAGGGTAAAGAAAACCGTCGGAAAAACGGCCCTGTTGGTGGCAGACGGCATTAAGATGATTTTGTTGGTGTAGGCATCCACCAGGAACCCGGCCTCGAATCCAGTCACCTGGCTTTTCATAGTCCCGAGTTCAAAATTTACCGCAGCTTTGAAGTTGGCACCAATCTGGATCTTCGACTCCGAAACGCCCTCGAACAAATTTCCGGTGCCAAGGATCTGGTTGTAATCAATATCAACAGTGTATGGCTGGTGACGTGTCGCGCTCACATTATCCGTACGGCGTTCGATGTAGTAAGGCGCCACAACCCCGATCGACGGACCAGCAGCCAGGACCACTTTCACTTCAACTCCCTGCTGGGGAGCTTTCTTGAAGAAAATGAAATCACGACCGTACTGCGGCCTGATCGCATACAGGTAATTGCTCTTACCAAAAATGAAAAAGTTGCCGGTGAACTGCGAGCTTCTCCGAACCTCTTGCGGATGCTTCACATTCATGATCTCAAGACCCCAGGTCTCAAGAACTTTGTCGGATATCTTGCGTGCTTTTTTGAATACAAAACCACCGATCAAACCACCAGAAGAATTCTTGTTAATACCCCAGATGAACTCTGAGTTGTAGTCGTAGCTATCCTGGGTCTGAGCCGTTGCAGCCAGCGATAGTGTTAGTAATATGCAAAGGGAGATTAATTTCACGGCCAGGCGCTTTCTTTCCGATCTACACGATAAATTTAGGGTTTATATCTATAACGCAAAAAATAAACCATTTGGTTTTATGGGATCGATGACTGGTGAATATTTAGGCGAATTGCGCACCCGCGACAAGCACCTGAAATCGGGAAATACAGTAATTACAGACGCCCCGGTTGACAATATGGGCAAAGGAGAGGCGTTTAGCCCCACCGACCTGGTTTGTGCTGCCCTGAGCAGCTGCATGATGACAATCATGGGACAGGTGGCAGATCGCGAAAAGGTTGACCTTACGGGCATGACCACAGAAATCACCAAAGTGATGGCGTCCAGCCCCAGGAAGATCTCGGAAATACACGTGAACTTCACCCATACCTCTTTAAAGGCAACCGACAAGCAAAAGCAGATGTTGGAAAATGCTGCGCGTACGTGCCCCGTGGCCCTTAGCCTCGCAGAAGGCCTCAAACAGGAGGTAACGTTTAACTGGTAGCCTTTTCTTCGAGAAACTCCCGGATGTCGGAAGGATTGATGTCGCCGTGCGAACGGTGATAGACTACTTCACCTTTGTCGATGATCAGGATCTGTGGCGACTCATGGAGCACATCGAACGTACTCTCAACAAGATTTGAAATTTCGCGGTATGCGCGAAGATCGAGATAATACGTTTTGATCTTCGGAGCAGAGTTGCGCTGCAGACGATGATAGGCCATCGCACTGATGTTGCATGTTGTACTGTGCTTGAAGATCATCACCGGAGATCTCTGCGATTCACTCCTGATTTCCTGAAGCTGCTCAGGTGAAACTAAATCGATCCAACTCATAAAAAAACTTTAGTCAGCCCACAATCCCTTCTCCCTCTTGTCGTACCGAAGCTTGTTTGAATTGGATTTCAAATTAGCCGGCTGCGACTCTGATTTCTGGAAGAGTCTTGCCCACAATAACTTCACGTTGGTGATTATAGTTCGATCTTCTTTGACATTGTTCTCCCCGGGATTGATAAACTTTGCATCCGGGCTTTCGCCACGACGGTCGAAGAACTTCCGCATTTTTACATTACCCTGGTAATCTACACGGCGCGCGGTGGCCTGGTGAATTTTTTCTTTCTTGATCGCTTCGTCTACAGAATAAGGACCTTGTGTGTACTGCTTCTTAACCTTCATGCGATCCTCGATCTCAACATCGCGGCTCTTACTCTCCTTGTGGAATTTTGTTTTACCAGTAAACTGACCGGCGCTCATACCCGCAGCATTGTAGTCGGGCTGTGTAGTTGCTTTACCGTTGTTGTTCCAAACAATATGATTACTGTTCAAAGGATATTTTTTAGGTTCCTTTGCTTTTAAGCGTCCCTGGTAAAGACCGGCAGCTTCTCCTGATTTTGTTGGGGCGACTTCGGTGACTGCTTTTTCATTGTTGTTCCAAAGAACATTCGGGCTCGTCATGATCTTTCCCTTTTCTTGTTGACGGGTCTTCCGGTTGCCCCTGTAGTATCCTGCTTTTGCAGCAAGCTTTGTGGTTTCGAGTTGTGTTACTGCTTTCTCTTTGTTGTTCCACATTACACTTGGTGTAAGCAACGCTTTGCCTTTCTGGTCGCCTCGAATTTTCTTTCTTCCCTGGAACGTACCTGCAGCCCCGGCAAATCCTTTGTCTTCAAGTTCGGTAACTGCCTTGCCGTTGTTATTCCAAAGTACATTAGGTGTGGCGAGCATCTTTCCCTTCTGCGGTCCGCGTGTTTTCTTGCGTCCCTGGAACGTTCCGGCTGCAGCGGCGAAGCCCCTGTCCTCAAGCTCTGTTACCGATTTCCCGTTGTTGTTCCAAAGCACGTTCGGTGTCAGTATTGCCTTACCTTTTTTCCGTGCCTTCAGATAACCAGTGTACGATCCACCCTGGTCGTTAAATGCTTTGCCGGAGCCTTTCATGTTCCCCGAAAAATTTCCCGCAGCAGCCCCTGCACGTCCTAACTCAAGTTCTGTAACAGGTTTGTTCTTGTTGTTCCAAAGCGCTCTCGGCGTAAGAATGGCCTTTCCTTTCTTCTGTGCTTTCAGATAACCGGTGTACCTGCCTCCCTGGTCAGTAAACATTTTACCGGAGCCTCTTAGATTACCCGAAAAATTTCCCGCAGCTCCACCGGCGCGCCCAAGTTCAAGTTCTGTTACTGGCTTATTCTTGTTGTTCCAAAGTGTCTTCGGTGTAAGCACTGCCTTTCCTTTCTTCTGTGCTTTCAGATAACCGGTATACCTGCCGCCCTGGTCGCCGAACATTTTACCCGATCCCCTGAGATTGCCTGAATAATTTCCAGCTCGCCCGGCATTTCCCGGCAATGCTTTACCGGCAATTGGAGTTCGATTGTTATTCCATAATGCAGACGCAGCTCCACCTTTGAACTTATTTCGCTTGCCTGCTTTAAGATATCCTGTATACGCTCCGCCCTGGTCGCCATATGCTTTGCCACTAATGCCGCCGGTCTTATTCAAATGTCTTTCGATAGCACCGGCTCCAATGCCTGGCGCTTTACCCTGGAGCTTACCGCTTCTTAACTGGCCACTCTTCGATCTGAATCCCAGGAATCCTTTAGTGGGCTGACCTTGTGGTGTTCTTTTTCTTAATCGATAACCGGCGATGTCATTCAACCATCCACCCTTAGCTTCAGAGCCAGGAGTAAACTTTCGTCCTTTTCCTTTGCCCATCACATCGCCGTGTGGCTTACGTCCAAAGAATGCAAGAGTATCACGGTTGGTGAGGCCCATTCCCGACGATTGAAAATTTCTTTTGTACAGCGGACGTCCCGCCATGTCTTTCGTTTTTGCTCTCTCGCGGATCTTGATCTTACCCCAATAAACATTCTTGCGGCCGCGCGTTACGAACGGTACTTGTCCTGTTGCAGTAACGACCGAGCGCTTCCAGTTCTTCGGCGACGTGTCGGTTCCCATCGCTGCAGCTTTCGCCAGCTTAGCCTTATTGCTGAACGCTACATCCTTCCCTGAAGGGCGCTTGCTAACATACTTCGAATACTTGTTCTTCTGCCTGTAGACGTTGCTTACCTGGCCCGTTGCCGACCGCGGTGAAGAGAATGGCTGTCCTTTGATGTCACCTTTCCATGCACGTTCGCTGTGCTTCGGAGTTCGCTTTACGATGGGTCTTCCTGAAACCGTTTTGTTCGGATGATACTTAAATGGCAACGCCTCGCCCATAGGTTGCTTCGTAGCATACTCTCCCTGGGGATAAACATTTCGGCCTGTTACTTCTGCGCCTTTCGGGCGGATGCGCCTTGGCTTTGATCCGGAGATGTCGCCCTGCCATGAGCGATCGGGGTCCGAACGGCGTGCTTCCCTGGAAGCCCAGCGTTTACTGGCGGGAGCCGGCGCGGCCCGGTCGGTCACCCTGCGCGGTTGGCGGGCAGTGGTGGTGGGCTGTGGAATGCCAACATTCGCCCGGTTTGCCGACGATTTGTTTTTGGTTCTGAGGCGCCTTCCGGCGATATCGCGGGTAGATGCTTTTGTCTTCTTTTTGACCGATTTTCCCTTGGTTTCGCGCACTTTACGCTGGTTGTCGACGGCACGGTCGCCCTTGGTGTTTTGAGCAATGGCCGGCGTTACGATAGCGATCGCGATGAGGACCAGGAAGGTCCGGAGGATATGGTGAATATGTTTCGCCAAAAAATGGGCGGAAAAACGATCAAGTTACTAAAAACGAAGCAACTCCTGAAGCCGTGTCTTGATCCGCCCTTTTGGCAAAAAGTTATTTTCGAGAGTGGGAGCAAATGGTATCGCCGTGTCCAGTGAGGCAACGCGAACAACCGGTGCGTCAAGATCCCTGAAACAATGTTCCCCTATCCATGCAGCTATCTCTCCTCCAATACCACCGGTGAGTGTATCCTCATGAAGCACCAACACCCTGTTGGTCTTTTTTACTGATGCTGCCACGGCGTCTTTATCCCACGGAAGCAATGTGCGCAAGTCGATGAGGTCCGCTTTCACATCCTCCATTTGCGAGAGCACTTCTTTTGCCCAGTGAACTCCCATGCCATAGGTTACGATCGTTACATCATCGCCTTCAGAGACCAGCGATGCCTTTCCGATCTCCACCGTATAGTAATCGTCGGGAATGATATCCTTCGAAGAGCGATACAGAAACTTATGTTCGAAGTACATGTAAGGATTCGGGTCTTCGATCGCAGCGCAGAGAAGACCTTTCGCATCGTATGCGTTCGAAGGATAAACGATCTTCAGGCCAGGGGTATGAAAAAACCAGGCTTCGTTGCTCTGCGAGTGGAACGGACCGGCAGCGGTGCCGGCACCTGTAGGCATTCGCACAACCACATCGGCAGGCTGGCCCCAACGCCAGTGCGCTTTCGCTAGATTGTTAACTATCTGGTTGAATCCCTCCGTTACAAAATCTGCAAACTGCATCTCGACCATTGCCTTCATGCCTTTGATGGATAAACCCAACCCCGCACCAACGATGGCCGATTCACACAATGGCGTATTACGAACACGTTCCTTTCCAAATTTCGCCACGAAGCCATCGGTGATCTTGAACACTCCGCCGTACTCCGCAATGTCCTGTCCCATTAAAACAAGATTGTCGTAACGCTCCATGCTTTGTCGAAGGCCGTCGCTGATCGCGTCGATGTAACGTTTCTCGGAAGTTTTTTCTGAAGCGGGATTGAAGGGATGTTGCGTGAACGGAGCGTACACATCGTTGAGCTCTACGTCTGTGTTAGCTACAGGATGTGTTTCAGCGAAAGCTTCCTCTAATCCTTTGTCAATTTCTTTCTTTAATTTTTTTCGTGTGTCATCTGCAGATCTCTTATCGAGAACACCTTCTTTCAAAAGATAAGCTTCGTAGTTTTCGAGCGGATCTTTCGCGGCCCATTCATCCAATAGTTTCTTGGGAACGTACTTGGTACCCGAAGCTTCTTCGTGACCCCGCATACGGAAGGTGATGCATTCGAGCAAAACCGGTTTAGGGTCTTTGCGCATCTTCTCTGCAATGGAAGTCACGGCATCGTATACTTCAACAATATTGTTACCATCCACTTTTACTCCTTCGATGCCATAGCCGATAGCTTTGTCGACAAATTGTTTGCAGCGGAACTGTTCGTTGCTGGGAGTGGATAATCCGTAGCCGTTGTTCTCAACAAGAAAAATAACGGGCAGGTCCCAAACGGCAGCTACGTTCAATGCTTCGTGGAAGTCGCCTTCGCTCGTACCGCCATCGCCATTAAAAACCACAGTTACTTTTTTCTCCTTCTTCAATTTCGAAGCGAGTGCGATCCCATCGGCCACACCGTTTTGCGGGCCGAGATGAGAGATCATTCCAACTATGTGATGTTCATTCGTTCCGAAATGAAAAGAACGGTCGCGCCCCTTCGTATAGCCCATCATCGTGCCCTGCCATTGTGCAAACAGACGGGCAAACGGGATCTTGCGGCCCGTAAAAACTCCCAGGTTCCGGTGCATGGGGAGGATGTATTCGTCGGGCTGAAGTGCTTGCGTAACGCCGACCGCAATTGCTTCCTGGCCGATGCCACTGAACCACTTGCTGATCTTGTTTTGGCGTAGAAGGATCAGCATTTTTTCTTCGATCAGGCGGGAGAAGAGAATGCCTTCGTAGAGATCTATAAGTGTCTGATCAGAGTGTTTCTTTCGAAGAAATTTCATGGGAGGCGAAGTTAGTCAAACAGGAGGAAGGAGCAAGGAGTACGGAGTACGGAGTCAGGAGTGAGGCGCAGACAGAATTCTTACTCCTTGCTCCTTACTTCTTCCTCCTTTTTCTAACTTATCAGCATGAAATACTTACCCCTGTTTCTTGTTCTTGCTCTCATGGCTTCGTCTTGCACTCCTAATCCTACCACCGTTAGCGAAAAGCTTGAAAGTCTCTTTAATGATGAAGTCGAGCTTCCTTCAGGTCGTGCCCCCGGCGTAGCTGTAATGGTCATAAGGAACGACTCTGTAATCTTTTCAAAGTTCCAGGGGCTTGCCGACGTACATAGCAAAGAGCCAATCACAGGAAAAACTTTATTTAACCTTGGCTCCATTTCAAAAACATTTGTCTCCAATGCAATCCTTATGCTTCGCGATGAAGGAAAGCTTTCATTAGAAGACAGTGTTATCAAATACTTTCCTGAATTCAAGAACAAAGACATCGCCAGTAAGGTAAAGATCAAACACCTTCTCACGCATACTTCAGGATTGCCCGACAACCGAAAGGCTTATGAAGACGACCGACGTGAATTTTTCTTAACCGCAGACGACGCACAAAACTGGCAACCAGTAACCCAGGCCGATGCCCTGGTGTTTGAGCCTGGAACGCAATACGAATATTCAAACCCAGCTTACAACGCACTCGCTTTAATAATCGAAAAAGTAACGGGACAGAACTGGCGACGATTTGTGGAGGAAAGAATATTCAAGCCAGCAGGCATGACAGCAAGCACGATCACCGACGGACCCCATCCTGAACGCGGGGTATCGCATGGTTACGACCGCGACGAATCCGGTGAAGGAATTCAGGATGGAACTACCGATTTCCCTGAATGGCTCGAACTCGACTTCGGAGAAGAACCAACATTTTGCGCTGCCGGCAACGGAGGTGTGTGGAGCTCAGTCGAAGAGTTAGTCAAATATCAAAAGGCATTAGAGACTGCAGCGTTCTCTACGTCCGCCACTATCGCCGAATCGCAAGAGATCAAAACATTCCCTGGCTGGAAAGGATCAGAGCCACCGTTCATTGGATGGTCGTGGTTTATTGAAAAAGCTCCAAATGGGCAGAAAGTTGTTGGCCACACTGGCACACAAGGTGGATTCTATTGCGACTACATTTCAATTCCGGAGAAGAAGATCCTGTATGTGATGCTTGCAAACTATCCGATCGAACGGGATCACCTTCACCCGCACGTGATCAGGATCCTTTCGGAGCAGGAATTGTAAACTCGAATGTCGTTCCGGCCCCGACTTTACTTTCAACTTTGATTGTTCCGCCGTTTCGCTCTACGAACTCTTTACAGACTGCGAGACCCAGACCGGTCCCCTTTTCGAGCTGCGTTCCTGTAACCGTAACGCCATGAAGGGTGAATAGCTTTTCCATGTTCGCTTCCGGGATTCCAATACCCGAATCGGATACACGAACATGAACATACCCGTCGCCATTCGAAGCTGTTACCTGCACCTTACCACCCGGGTGCGTGAACTTGATCGCGTTCGACACGAGGTTTCGCACAACGGTCATCATCATGTTCTGATCAGCATAGAATTCGAGGTGCGTCCCCGCATCGATCGAAAGCGCGATGTTCTTTCTTTCTGAATCCGCCCGCAGTACCTGTGTCGCAACGACCAATAACTGGTGCAGTTCGTGCGTCTCAGCTTTTATGTTGAATTTTTCTCCCTGCATTTGCATGCGCGACCATTGCAATAAATTGTCGAGGAAGTCGGCCGTAAGATGTAGTCGCGTTCCTACCTGTTCGGTAAACTTCTTCAGATCTTCTGGCGAGAGTGTATTCAACTCGAGCATGTCGAGGATTCCTTTCAGTGAGATCAGCGGACCACGAAGGTCGTGCGAGACGATAGAGAAAAGTTTGTTCTTAATGTTATTGCTCTCTTCGAGCTGTGAATTCTTCTGACGGATCTCTTCAGTGCGGAGAAGCACTTCGCGTTCGAGCCGTTCTTTTTCTTCGTGTTCCCGTTTTAGTTCGCGTTCCTTCGCTTCGAAATTTTCTTTACGAAGTATGTTGATGCGATCGCCAAACGCGAACGAGATGAGCAGGGCCTGCACAACCGCGCTCACATAAAGTCCGTTGTCGACCAGCCAGCTGTCGCCTATTGCCCCGAGATTTCTCAGCAAAAGAAAAACACCGAGCACCAGCACAAAGCCCCACGCGAGAAGGAAGAAACGGGCGGGCCTGTATTCTTTGAAGCAATACACAGTGCTCACGAGGATCGTAAGGAAGTTGACAAGCGCCAGTAACCGTATAGGCAAGTAAGAGATGTAGTCTTCGAGACCGATGATCAGCATCGCAAAGACCACAGCCACCCATTGTATCGCCATCAGTACCCGGTCGAGCCAAAAGTTCATTCTCTTCAGATCGAGGAACGACCTGGCAAGCGCCGACGATGCGATTATAAAAAACGGTGATGCAAAGGCACCCGCAACTTTATTCAGTTCGGGCCACTCGGGATTGAGGAAGAAAAATCCGTAACCATGATAGTACGCGATCACATTCGTACCCGCGATTATCGTAATCACATAGTAAATAATGGTCTTGTCGCGGATCGAGAAAAACAAAAACAAATGATAGGCGATCATAATGAACATGACTCCATAAAACAATCCGTGTTTAAATTGCTCTACGTACACGTTGTCGCGAAGTCCGTCGGGCGACCAAACGGTAAGCGGCACCTGTATTGCCGAAGTCGACACGACCTTCAAATAGAATGTCTCCCTCTCATCTGTCTTCATATGAAATGGGAACACCATGTTACGATGTATTACCTCGCGCGTCGAGATCTTGTAAAGATCCCCGGAGTATTGAAGCGACCAGTTCCCTGACGCATCAATCGAGTAGAACTCAACATGGTCGAGCAACGGAGACCCGACCTCTAGAAGCCAGTCGGTATGCGATGAGCGATTGATCACATCGAACTTGAACCAGTGCACTCCTCGATCATAACCCAACGAAACACTTTTGGTTTCAAGCAGCTCGAAGAGTTCGCCGGTCACATTCAGGATATCGAGCCTGGTATCGGTTGTTCGAAAATGGTAGAGGGCGGGAACGCGTTCGCCATCGGTATTGTCTGTAAGGACCACCTGCGCCCGCACATGAAATGCACAGGCGAAAAATACGATCGCCA
>DASRSO010000008.1:0-13809 GCA_035656375.1 Cyclobacteriaceae bacterium
TGCTCGTAGGTGTATGGAATGATTGCAACCGTGAAAGAGTCGGCCCGGGTATTAAAGCAAGTCAGGCTGATACCATTAACGGCGATAGATCCTTTTTCGACGGTAATGTTTCCCTGGGCCGGATCATATCCAAATTCGAAAAGCCAGCTCCCATTCTGATCGGTAATAGAAACTACGATGGCTGTTTGATCGACGTGGCCCTGAACGATGTGACCATCAAACCTGCCGTTGGCAGGCATGCAACGTTCGAGGTTTATACGATCACCTTTTTTTAAAGAACCGAGGTTTGATTTCTTGAGGGTTTCGTCAATAGCCGTTACCCAATAACCATCGGCGGTTAATTGGGTAACGGTTAAGCACACACCATTGTGTGAAATGCTTTGATCGACTTTAAGTTCTCCTGCAATCGAAGAAGAAATCTTGAAGTGCTTATTCAGCCCCTCACTTTTTATTTCCTGAACAACGCCGGTGGTTTCTACTATCCCGGTAAACATTCACAAATCTACTTCTTTCCTTCCGATAGTTTCTGGATTGCTTCCTTTTGATCGGGCCTTATTGTCGGGTATGTGATCCCCAGCTGTTCGAGGTATGTCTTATACCTGGCCGGGTTGTAGTACAGCGGCTTGAGCTTAGGCGCATACTCCGACATGATCTTCTGGTTGAGATATACTGCAGGGTGGTCCTTTTCTCCTACGAGTGGAACGTATTTGATGTCTTTGGTCTGCTCCGAGCGATAGTACTCCCATGCATTCTTCAACAGTTCTGGTTTCAAAAGCATATCGAGTATCGTCATCACTTCGGCTTTCGCACCAACTACAATGCCTTTGTGAGCAATAGGTGTTGCCATAGAGATAGCGTTGCTCCAATGGTGTCCGGGCAGGCCGGGGATATTCGATGGGTAACGAAGAACGACAGTGGGTAAAGACCAGGAGATATCCGCGATATCGTCGGAGCCGCCACCCATAGCCATCAGTTGTGTGCCCATGATGTTCACAGTACCGGTAGGACTGGGAAGACCGAGTGTATCTATTTTCATGGCGAGACCTTCTACTTTCTTCGCCTTCATTTCAATCTGTGTTGCCTTTGCGAGCAGTTGATCTTCATCGCTCCACTTCGGCAGACCAACGATCTTCATGTTCTGGTACATTGCTTCGGCAATGGGCTTGTTGAAGTGACCTGGCCATGCGCTTCCGAGTATCTCGTGAGTTACTTTCGTGTCGCTCATCATCGAAGCAGCTTCTGCCATCTTCACGCCGAGGTCGAAAAGTTTCTTGATGTCCGGGTATGTTCTCTCACGGAAGTAGTACCACACTGATGCTTTAGAAGGAACGACGTTGGGCTGATCGCCACCGTCGCTGATCACATAATGAGAACGCTGACTGAGCTCGAGGTGCTCGCGACGGAAGTTCCAGCCGATGTTCATCAGTTCGACACCATCCAGTGCACTACGTCCTCGCCACGGCGCTCCTGCGGCATGGGCGGCTGCACCTTCGAACGTAAACTTCACCGACACCATACCGGTGCCGCCACCATCACCATAGCTCACGCCGAGGTTGTTCGCAACGTGCGTGAAGATACACGCATCCACATCTTTGAAGTAGCCATCGCGGATGTAGTAAGCTTTTGTGCCCAGCAACTCTTCCGCGATACCGGGCCACAACATCAGTGTTCCCTGGATCTTCTCCTTCTCCATGATCTTCTTTACCGCGAGTGCCGAGATGATATTCAATGCCTGGCCTGAGTTGTGTCCTTCGCCATGGCCCGGGGCGCCTTCGATCATCGGGTCGTGGTAGGCAACTCCGGGCTTCTGCGAAGCTTTAGGGATACAGTCTACATCCGAACCCAACGCGATCACAGGTTTACCACTCCCCCACGTTGCAATCCATGCTGTGGGAACATTGGCAATGCCCTTCTGTATTTTGAAACCATTCTTTTCGAGGAGGCTGGTGAGATATGCCTGCGTTTCAACTTCCTGGAAACCGAGCTCGGCATAGCTGAACAACATGTCGTTGATCTGTTGTCCAAGAACGGCGTTCTTTTCTACTTCTTTTGCTGCCTCAGCCTTGAGCTTTTCGGCGAGCTGTAACTCTGGTTGCGCGTACGCCGCGGCCGCAATCGATACAATTAGAAAAAGGGTAAGGATCTTCTTCATAGAGGTGGTTAGGTTTGGTCTAAGATAATGATTTGGGGATAGCCACCAAGAATGTTTTACATGTGAAACCTATTTTGGTTTACAACGTAAACTAGTTTATATTTGCTTAAACCCCAGGAAATATGGACACGGAAAACAACAATCTCACTGCGCAGCAGAGCCTCGACATTATTACCTCGATGATTCGCCAGGTTAAGGGAAACATTTCGTACAACAGCTTCTACTTCCTGCTTTGGGGATGGACGATCGTGATTGCAAACCTTGGTGTGTTCATCATGATCCGTTTTACTGACATAAAAAATCCCACGATGATCTTCATGATCACGATAATATCGGCGATCATTTCGATTGTTTACAGTGCAAGGAAAAGTAAAACGATCCAAACAAAGACGGTACTCGACTCTGTGAATATGTGGTTGTGGATCGGTTATGGCATCACATGCTTTACCATCGTAGCATTTGGAAATAAGACCAACTGGCAGATCAACCCGATCGTGATCACCATGGGTTCTGTTCCGACGTTTGCCACTGGCATCATGCTGCGGTTCAAGCCCCTGGTATTTGGAGGTGTGGCGTTGTGGCTCTTTGGAATTGTGTTGTTCCTCTTGCCTTCCGATCTGCAATTTTTGATTGCAGCTATTGCGATCACCATCGGGTATCTCGTTCCCGGGTACATGCTGAAAAAATCGGACGCTGATGTTTCGTGAGCTGGACCCGTTACTGCACTCGCAACTGCGGCTGGCTGTGATCTCCCTGCTGATGAGCGTTGACTCTGCGGAGTTCACTTTTCTTAAGGAAAAGACAAACGCCACGGCAGGGAATCTCAGTGTTCAGATAGACAAGCTCGCGGAAGCAGGCTACATCTCTGTAGAAAAGGCTTTTAAAGGGAAGAAGCCGGTAACTACCTGCAAAATCACCAAGGCAGGCGTTAAGGCCTTCGAGGAGTATGTTAATAACCTTAAAGATTACATCAAAAAGACCTGAGGGCCGGTTTTTTAGCTACATTCAGGTAAAATGAGCCGGGCTAGAAACGTTGGTGCGAAGTATTTACCCTCCTTTACCGCCATTGCACTGCTCCTTCTTGTAATAAGTTGCGGTAAAGATCCGGCACCGTTCGACTGCCGGCCCAGCGCCCTTCAATATTCCGGCGATTCGGTTGTGTTTGAATACAACATCAGCGGCCGAATTGATAAAGTTTCCTATTACGATATTTTACGCCGGAGGACCAAACAGGATGTATTTGCATACAACGACGAGGGAAGGTTGGTGATCATCACAAAGACTGTCTACCCTATTGCATCTACTTCTTATGTGGAAGTAGTTCATACATTGACCTATGAAAACGGGTTGCCCAAAGAGCTCGTATCGCAATCGCCCTTCAGTTCAAGGATCGTTACGAAGTTTAAGCACAACGAACAGGGCCGTCTTGTTGAAGCGAGTACAACTTCGGGGGATGATTTCATCGGATCAACTCGTTACGAATATGATGAAGCGGGCAACATCCCTAAGATATTCTATACACTGGATCTGAATCACCAGGTCACTGAAGTGCTGGCGCGGGAAAACTTTTCGTTCGACAGTACCGTAAAGTTCTATGACAACATACCGGAACTTAAGATCTGCAACGAATATGTCTACGCGTACCTTCCGACCGCCAACCACGCGCTTTCTTCGAAGATCTATTACTATAGCTATAAGCAGCGATTTGTAAGTCCCCTATCCGTTACGTTCCAGCCCGAATACAACGACCAGGGACTGATTACACGCCTGGAGATCGTTGAGTCAGACACGCAATTCTTTTCCGGAGACGTACTATTTCAACGGCTGTTGTACCACTGTTACTATACCGAGGACTAAGGAACGATCTCGAGCAATTCGATCGTGTAAATGATATTGCTGTTCGCGGGAACCTGGATGTTACCAGTACTATTATCAAACGGACCAAATGCGAGCCCCGATGGCACGTAAACGGTGATCTTTCCTCCTACCCCGATCTTGCTCAGACCTATCTTGATCCCGTGAAGGTAGTCTATCATCCTGCTTTCGAAATCATCTTTGGGTGCAGCCGTTCCGGTGAAGAATTCCTGGCCCGACTCGAGGATCTTACTGCTGTAACTGAACCTTACCTTTTGATACCATGTAGGCGGTGTGCCAGTGCCCGGAGCTGTGAGAACATAACGAACACCCGTGGTATCCTTTACCGCAGTGATCTTATTCTTGCTCAGGTGTTCATCGATCACCTGGAGATCGGATGCAAATCGTGCTTTTTCCTGGGCCGTCAATACCACTTCTTTTAGCTGAACGTCGAAGATGAGTATTGAATTAGGCGGTATGGTGCCAACGGTCTGGTTGCCATAACCAAGTGGAGACGGCACATAAATAGTGCCCCTGGTTCCCGCCGGCCACATCTGGAGGGCTAATTGCCACCCGGGAATGTAATCGCTCAACGGTCCGACTGCCGTGCCTCCTTCATCAAAAATATTACCATTGAACAACCTGCCCTGGTAAACGAATCTTATTTGTTGGTCTGTCCTGGGCGGAAGGCCGGTACCGATCGCGTCGATGTGATATCGTACTCCACTGCTCTCTTTTATCGCGCTGATGTTATTACCCTCGAGATACGTGTCAATCACTCCAACATCCAGTTTCAATCGCTCACCCGGATCTTCCGCCACCGGGTCGTTTGTCATACATCCCGTCAACGACAATGACAACACAAACACTCCAAACATCAACAACCTGGAACTTCTCATACCTGCTTTTATTTTCACTTCAAATCAACAAAACTTATCCTTTGGTCGGTTTTTAATACGTCGACGATTCTTGCCTTTCCGTCGGCATTATGAATTGTAACCGACACAGCTCCCTTCGGAACGCGAATACTTCTGCCTGATTGCGAAAGATATCCTGAGCCAAAGTAAAATTCCTGCTTCCGTGTTTTTCCATCAGCAAGCTTTATCTCACAGAACACATCTCCTTTTTCGGGCGTGCAAACATAACCGTTTGGTCGCTCCACAACAAACGCCTTAAGCGGACCTTTGTTCTGTGAAGCAACATAAATATCTCTCCCCTTACCAGTGATCTTCACCAGCGCTTTAGCGTCGCCATCAACAACAAATCCTGTCTCCGATGATTTCGAAGGTGTGAACACTCCCACGCCATTTCCTTTCAGCAGCAGGCCAGTGCTCGCATCGTACCTTCCTGCAAACACCTCGTTGCCGTAGTCGTTGCCAATCAACAGGACATCGAGATTTCCATCATCATCTATATCGTCTACTACAATGCCGTTTACTGGCGCTATTTGTGCCTCAACAGGGAGGGCAGTCATCCTGAACTTGCCGCCCCCGAGGTTCTCTACATAGCTTGTCGACAGATTACTGGCTTCAACAACAGCTGCTCCCTTCATGTCATCTGCCGACAGGAGCGTTTCCATAGTTGCCTTACTGAACTGTTTAAATCTCGCATACTTCCTGCGGAACTTGGGGCTCTGAGAGTTCATCTCTTCCCAGAAATGAACCGGGAACAGGTCGCGCTTCGTGCCGTCCATCGACTCACGTGCATAACATGCAACGATCGGATCAATACTTCCATTTCCATCGAAGTCTTTGAAATAACATTTCAAAGGGTAAGCGCCCGATACCTGGAAGTTGTTGTTCAAGCCAAGATTACCCGCTACATAGTCGATATCACCATCGTTATCGAAATCTCCACCCACGACACTGTTCCACCAACCTGTCTCACCCTGAATTCCAGTGTCGGCCACTTTCGTGAGCTTTCCTCCATCGTTATGGAAGAATGTTAATGGCATAAACTCACCAGCGAGTATCAAATCGATCTTACCATCGTTGTCATAGTCGGTCCAAAGTGCATCGGTCACCATACCCACATTCTTCATTTCATCCGACGCGCTGTTTGTGAACCTGCCCTTGTCGTTTACGAGAAGATAACTTTCACCCGGCACAGGATACGACGCAGGCGTGATCCGTCCGCCTACAAACAGATCAAGGTCCCCATCGTTATCGAAGTCGGCTGCACGTACACATGATCCGCTCGCATTAGTGATTGGCAAAGCGGTCGTATCAAGTTTGAAAGTTCCTTTGTTGTTGAAGTATAACCTGTCGCGGTATTCATTCGGCTCCGTTCCTTCGAAGCCTCCTCCCACCACGTACAGGTCAAGGTCATTGTCGCCATCTGCATCAAACAACAAGAGTCCCTCATCTTCCTCTGTCTTGCCGGCATCTGTTTCCAAAGGCTTACCCGCTGTTTTCGACATGGCGAACGTGCCGTTCTTCTGCTGGATGTATGACACAGCATTGAAGTTCACCGAACCTCCGATCACAAGGTCGTCTAAGCCATCGTTGTTCACATCTCCAACCGCCAGGCCAGGTCCCGATTGCGAAAACTTGTGAGGCAGCGTACGCTGAAGGTTGAAGTCGATCGCATCGTTGTCGGTATGCTTGAAGTTCAGGTTCAGGCTTGCGGATCTTTCATCGAACATCTTCCCGATAGCAGGGCCGACACTCTTCGCGGGGGCTGGCGCGTGCTCGGGGTAAGCTATCGTAACTACCTGGTTAGCAAGTACATTCAACTGAACTGACTTCTTCCCATCGGGCCACGTTACCACCAACGAGTCGATCTTGCTGGCTGCTCCAAGTCCAAAATGTATCTGGGCATCCACTGATGAAAGGAACCCTCGGTAAATAAATTCCTCATAGTACTGCGTCTTTCCTTCGCTGAAGAGTGTCACCTTGCTCCCGATGCCCATACGATTGCCGGCGCTTCCCTCAAGCTTAATGTCGAGGTATCCATTAGTTGATTTCTTTTCACCGGGATCATTCAATGTATTTTTGAATACAAAGGCCTTATCATTTATGTTGTTGGTAATGTAGTCGAGATCGCCATCGTTATCGAGGTCGGCGAAGGCTGCTCCATTCGAGAATGATTTCAAGCCAAGCCCCCACTCTTCGGTAACATCCGTAAACGCAAGTGCGCCGTTGTTACGAAAAGCGTAGTTCGGGATCTTGATCACAGGAATTGAATCGTTCAGTAAGCCGGGTGTGGCGATGTTGCCGACATCTGCGCGATAATTAGAAAAGTCTTTGTCGGTAATGTCTTTCGGGAAGCCATTTGTAATGAAGAGATCTTTATATCCATCGTTGTTAGCATCCACAAACAATGGCGACCAGCTCCATTCGGTCTGGTATACACCTGCAAGCTGACCGATCTCGCTGAACTTGACACCCCGGTCGAGCCCGTTGTTGAGATGAAGCATGTTGCGCACGTACTGGTATTCGTAACCGTAGCGTTCGTTGTTGATATATGTGGAATAGCTCTTGTTGCCTATCGTTGTTTTCTTCCGGGCGTTTGTTTCCGGGAGCATGTCGGTCGTGATGATGTCGGGCAGAGCATCGTTGTTGATGTCGGCCACGTCGTTACCCATAGAGAACTGGCTCTGGTGGCCGATGTATTGCCCTATTTTGTTGGTGAACGTTCCATTCCCATTGTTCATGTACAGGATGTCGTTCGACAGGTAATCGTTCGACACATAGATGTCGGGCCATCCGTCTTTGTTGAAATCTGAAACGGCGAGGCCCAATCCAAAACCTTCGAGCAGGATGCCTGCTTCTATTGTGGTATTGGTGAACGTGCCATCGCCGTTGTTTCGATAGAGGCGGTCGTTATTCACGGCGCTGCCGTCGGCTATTTTGGGGCGGAAGTTTGTGGGTACGTTGTTCATCCTCGCGTTGGTCAGGACGTACAGGTCGAGGTCGTCGTCCTTGTCGTAGTCCAGGAAGGCGGCCATAACGCTATAGCCGTCGTCTGCTATGCCATAAGACCCTGCCTTTTCGGTAAAGGTTGGAATGCCTTCGGCGTTGAGTCCGTTGTTTACGAAGAGCATATTTCGGCGGTCTTCGGCGCCGGGCCGCATGGTTGCAGTTACGTAGATGTCGAGCCAGCCGTCGTTGTTGATGTCGACCACGGTTACCCCGGAATTCCAGCGGCCAGGGACGTTGATGTTGGCTTGGGGAGTGATGTCCTGGAAGGCAAAATTTCCTTTATTCAGGTACATTTTGTTCGAAACCAGGTTCCCGGCGAAGAAAACGTCTTTGAGGCTGTCGTTGTTAAAATCGGCTATACCGACTCCTCCGCCGTTGTAGATATACTCATATGTGAGGATGTTGAAGGAGTCTGACTCCTGTATTTGGTTGTTAAAATCGATGCCGGTGTCTTCTGAGGACAACAGTTGGAACATCGTGTCGGGGGTAGATTCCTTGCATGACAAGACACATGCGGTAAGGAAAACTACGAGGGCAATAGCAACCAATCTCATCATAAGGGGCATAAAAAAACTAAGGCCAATTTACATTGGCCTTAGTTCTAAGAAAAAGAATGCGAATTAATTTCCGCCGTAACCGGGGTTCTGCTTAAGAACGTCCTTGCCTACAAGGTCAATTTGAGCTTGAGGGATCGGCAAATAGTCATCCTCAGGAGAGATATAACCTTTTTTGTCGCCCGCGTCTCCAAGAGCACCAGGGAGCTTTTTAGACTCATATGCAAGATACTTGTTGATCTCATCCTTCGCGATGCCCCAACGTACGAGGTCAAAGAACCTGTGTCCTTCGCCTGAGAGTTCGAGGTTACGTTCGAATGCGATAGTCTTCATTGCAGTAGCTGCATCTGCAAAGTGTGCAGCGGTGTACAGGCTGATCACGTAGTTGGCTGCGTTCACGCCGCCTTTCTTAACGAATCCGTCAGGATTCATAGCCCTTGCGCGTACACGGTTTACGTAAGTCATAGCAGTTGCGAGGCTACCACCGTTCACTTCAGCTTCAGCAGCTAACAAGAGTACGTCTGCAAAGCGGATGATAGGGAAGTTGATCGCAGTATATCCAGGAGTCCATGAGCTGTTGTCCTGGAGAGATCCTTTGTCAGTCTGATAGTAAACGAACTTCTTGGTCTGATAAGGACCAGCGTTCGGCTGGTTACGGATCCATGCTTTTCCGGGGAATACACCAGGAAGATCCTTCACACCTGGCCAATCGAGGTAAGGGATACCGCGGCGACCGATAGTGTGATCGAGACGAGGGTCTACTTCGCGAGTGTCAGGATCGAATGGATCTTTTGTTTCAAGACCCATATCATTCTTGAGTTCGTTAGCAGGATCGTTGTACGAACCATCGAGGAAAGGGAGACCAGCAGGAGTTGTCCTGAACTTGTTACCCATTTCGAAAGTAGGCTGGAAGAACGAGCAGCAGTTACCAGGACCATCGGGACCTGTGTTGTAAGGCCAGTTAAGGTCGAACTCAGGGTTTGCGTTGTTCACGCTACCTGTACCTGCAGCAGCCTGGTAAGCCCAAACTGACTCTTCGTGGTTATCGTTAGAAGCCTTGAATACGTCAGCGAACTTAGGCACGAGGTTATACTTCTTACCATTTGAAGTAACGCCGTTCGTGATCACGTCTGTGAAAGTTGTTCTTGCCAGGTCATATTTCTTTTCATAGAGATAGATCTTGGCGAGGTATGCTTTCGCAGCCCAGCTGTTCACGCGACCAACAGCAGCCTGTGTTGGAGGGAGGTTGGCAGCGGCGAACGCCATGTCAGCTTCGATGAAAGGCCACAGTGATTTGTCGTTCTTCACTTCAGCGATACCAGCAGTAGTGTTGGTAGTCGCGTCAGCAACAACGTCAACTTTCTCGTCTACATAAGGAGTCTTATCGAATGCTCTTGCGAGTTCGAAGTAGTAGTGAGCTCTGAGGAACCTTGTTTGTGCTTCGATCGAAGTTTTCTGAGCAGCGGTAACGTCGGGCTGAGCAGCTACAAGGAGTTTCATAACTGCGTTGCAGCGTGCAACTCCTTCGTAGTTACCATTCCACTTATCGTTGATCACACCCTGTGTAGGGAGCGCTTCGAAACGTTGGATCGGGTTGATATCGTTGAAGTCACCAGGGTCGGTACCTTTGTTGTTCTCACCGCCACGGATACTTCCCCACACCCAGTTTGAAGGGCTGGCCATACGGTTGGCACGGCCGTTCACCTGGGAATAAGCAGCCAAAAGGGCTGCATCCAAGCCACGGGCATTCGTGAGGAGAGCAGAGTTCAACGCTCCGGGAGGAGCTACCTCAAGAAAGCTATCCTTACAAGAATACAACAGGGCGCCTACAGCCAGTGCAGAAACGAAACCTGTTCTAATCATTTTTTTCATATATCTGTACTTGTATATTTTTTCAGTTGTTCAACAATTAAAACCCAATGTTGATACCAGCAACAAAGCCCTTAGTAACGGGATAGTTACCAACATCGATACCGAATTGAGTATCGGCGTTACCACCCACACCAGGATCAAGTCCTTCGTACTTGGTAATTGTGAACAGGTTGTTACCTGTAACGTATACACGAAGCTTAGTCATCTTGGCTTTTGCAAGAAGTGCGTTAGGCAGTGTGTATCCTACTGTCAGGTTCTGCATGCGAACGAATGAACCATCTTCAACATAGAATGAGTTTGCCTGTGAGTTCGTGCTGAAGTTAGATGCAGATTCGAAGATCGGAATAGTCGCGCCAGTGTTGGTAGGTGACCATGATTCCTTCACGCGGTTGCTGATAGCAGCACCCTGGAATGAAGGGAAGAAGTCAGTGAACCACTTAGATGCGTTGAAGATCTTGTTTCCGATCGAGCTGTAAGCATATGTGCTGAAGTCGAAGCCTTTGTAGCGGAGTGTGATGGTAAGACCACCAGTGAACTTCGGAACAGGGCTGCCGAGATAAGTACGGTCATCAGCATCGATAGTACCGTTACCATCAACATCCTTAAAGCGGAAACGACCGATATCCTTACCAGGCTGTGCGGGCGCTGCAGCAACTTCTTCAGCCGACTGGAACAGGCCTTCTACCTGGTATCCATAGAATGAAGAGATTGAGTGGCCGAGCTGGTTACGGATAGGAGTCAAACCACGATAAGACGGGTTGATCGTGTTGAGGTATGTAAGGTCATCTTTGATCTCAGTGATCTCGTTCTTCAGGAAGCTACCGTTCAGGTTAACTTCATAAGAAAGATCGCCAACGATGTTTCCTTTGTTGGTGATACCAATGTCGATACCCTGGTTAACCATCTTACCTACGTTCTGTGCGGGAGGTGTTGCACCACCAGCTACAGTAGGGATAGGCAGCACGAGGAGAAGGTCTTTACTTTCCTTCTTCCAGAGGTCAGCAACGATATCCAATTTGCCATCGAAGAAGAGACCATCGATACCAATGTTGCTTGTTACTGAGCTTTCCCATTTCGCATCGAGGTTACCAATGCGTGAACGGAAATAACCTACAGTAGCCTGGTTGTTGCTACCACCGATGTCGTATGAAGAGTTACCTCTGTCACCAGAATACAGTGTGTACTGGTTAATTGAGCTAAGACCAGCAGAGTTACCCATTGCACCGTAACCACCGCGGATCTTCAAGTCAGCAACCCAGGGAAGCGCTTGCATAAAGCTTTCCGATGATACCCTCCACGCAACTGATGCAGCAGGGAACACACCGTAACGTTCATTAGGACCGAAACGTGATGAACCATCACGACGAAGAACGGCACCGATGATATATTTCTCTTTGAACGAGTATTTGATGTTTCCGAAGTACGAGCTGTAGTTCGAACCGAAGAATGTGTTACTGTTCGGAGGGTTCTGTGTAGTGTTCGTCATTGTGATGAACTTGGTATCCCACACGAACGGGTTAAGACCTGACTGACCGTATCCCCAGCCTGCACCGTCGTTAAGCGCTTCCTGGCCTACGAGAGCTTCGATAGAGTGGCTGTCGAAAGTCTTCTTGAACGTTGCTGTGTTAGTGAAAGTCCATGAGAAGTTATAACCCTGGTTCTGGTTGAACTGGAATGCAGAGTTGTTCTCGGAGTTTTCATACTGCCAACGAGTATAGCCACGGCTGAAGCTTGCTCCGTAAAATCCACCAATGCTGGTGCGGAGAGTCAAACCAGGGATAACATCGTATTCAGCATAGAAGTTGGCGATACCGCCTGTACCGAAGTTGCGGTTATCGAGGAGACCTTTCTGGTTGGCAACAGGGTTACGAGGGTTGTTGAAACCTTTCGCAGCTGTACCAGCATATCCACCGAACTCATCATATACAGGGATGATTGAAGGCATACGGAACGCCTGGAGAATGTCATTCTCGTCGTTCGCGATACCCTGACCACCTTCTGCACCGGTTACACCGAGACGTTCGATATAGGTCATCTGGAAGTTCTCACCAATTCTGAGTTTAGGGAGAACGTCGAATTCAGTGTTCACGCGCAGTGCATAACGCTTGAGACTGTTGCTGAGGAGGATACCTTTCTGATCCTGCATGCTCATACCAACGTAGAAGCGGTGTGATTCACCACCACCTGAGAAGCCGAGAGTCTGGCGAACAACAGGAGCTGTTCTTGTGATCTCCCTGTACCAGTCGGTACCTTCTTTGTTAGCACGTACAACCTGGTAGATCGAACCGTTGCGCGGGTCGATGTTATACTTGGCTTTTTCAGCGTTGAGGTCTACTGAACCTACAACACCAGGAGTTCCACCAACGTTGATGAAATCAGGAATTCTTGGGCTTGCGCCAGTTCCAAATTGAGGGTGGTTGTAAGTAGTGATCGCCTTGGCATAGTCCGGAGTTTCTTTTGCCGAACGTGCTCTTGCATCTTCTGTGTTTCTTACAGCTCTCCATGTCCAGTCAGCGAAGTCTGTAGGGTTCATCATATCCTGGCCTTTGCCAGCGAATGTTGCGCCTATCATGTTATCATATGTAACATTCAACTTCTGACCTTTCCTTCCCTTGCGGGTAGTGTCAATGATCACACCAGATGCAGCACGAGCACCATAGATTGATGCTGACGCAGCGTCTTTAAGGACCGTAGTTGATTCGATATCGTCCGGGTTAAGGAACGAAATGTCATACGTTGGGAGACCATCGACGATATACAGTGGAGCGTTACCACCGAAACCGCCAAAACCGCGGATACGGATCTGGCTGGTAGTACCGGGCTGACCGTTAGTAATAACTGTCACACCAGGAACGCGACCTTGCAACATCTGTTCAACGTTACCAGTGGGTGCAAAAGTGAGGTCCTTCGACTTCACAGTGGCAACGGCACCAGTCAATTCGCGGCGTTTGTCAACACCGTAACCAGTCACAACAACTTCAGTCAGGGTCTGTACGTCCTGAGCGAGAGAAATGTTGATTGTGGATTGTGATCCGACGGCTACCTCCTGGGTCATGTATCCGATGAAGGACACAACCAGCACAGCCTGATCAGAGCTTACTGATACCCGAAATTGACCGTTTGCATCCGTGGCTGTACCAGTGCTAGTACCTTTTACAAGGACGTTAACACCTGGCATTGACGAACCCTCTTGATCTGTCACTGTACCCGAAACTACACGTTCCTGGCCCAATGCGATCGATGCAACTAACAACGCCAAGAGCGCTGTCAAACTCAGTTTTTTGTAGAGTTTTCTCATCGTCATAGGTTTTAGAAATTTGGTTTTAATTGGTTTGATATGAATGAAAGTGAGTTACTGTCTGCTAAATCATGCACAGATTTTCGCAAACGTTCTAAAATAGAAGGATTTTTTCCATCCAGCCCTAAAAAAGGCATAAAAATTTTTGGAATCGAT
>DASRSO010000009.1:0-26322 GCA_035656375.1 Cyclobacteriaceae bacterium
GCAAGTCGTTCTCTGTAGAGAGCGGAAAGCGCACAAAGCCCTTCGCAGGTGAGAGTGGCGTAAGCATCATCGAAGTTCAAAACAAGACTATAGCTCCCGCAATGGGCGACTACTCTATGTTCAAGACACAACTGCAAACAAACGCTAACAACAGGGGCGGTCTCGAGATCGGCGACGCCATTAAGGAAAAGGCTGACATCGAAGACAGGCGTTACAAAGTTTATTGATCGATCAAAAAAGCACGGGGCGTCCCTTCGTGTTAACGGAGGGACGCCTTTATTTTTATAGACTATGGATGAGGGCTGGCTAAAGGCGTTTGCTGAGAAACTGGATAAATTCTACGCGTGGCCTTCGCTTTACACATTTAAGTTTATTGTGAAAGCAGGGCAGGAAGAGGAATTGCGGAAGCTTTTTCCGCTTCACACCGACAAGGCGAAGTCGTCGAAGAACGGGAATTACACGAGCATCACTTTTCAGATGATGATGCCTAGTGCAAAGGCAGTAATCGACGTGTACCAGAAGGCATCGGTGGTAGAGGGGATTATCGCTCTATAGCGTACCTTTGCCTCATGTGGAAAGAAGCAAACAATCAATTGTCCCGGGACTTTAAGTTCAAGGATTTTTCGGAGGCTTTTGCCTTCATGACACGCGTAGCACTGGCTGCTGAAAAAATGGATCATCATCCAACGTGGACTAACACCTACAATACCGTGAGTATCACGTTGTCGACCCACGATGCCGGCAATACAGTGACGGACCTGGATAGAAAGCTTGCAAAAATTATAGATCAACTGGTTTGATCTCTTTATTTCTCGTCCCTACGCCTATTGGCAACCTGGCCGACATAACCCTTCGCAGTCTGGAAGTGCTGAAGAAGGTAGATACTATATTGGCTGAAGACACCCGCACTTCGGGCACACTGCTTAAACATTACCAGATCGATAAACCCCTCCAGAGCTTTCATATTTTCAACGAACATAAGGTTCTCCGGAGCCTGGTAGACCGGTTAAAAAAAGGCGAAGTAATGGCCCTCGTAAGCGACGCCGGAACTCCCGCTATAAGTGATCCGGGTTTCCTGATCGTTCGCGCAGCTCTCGCAGAAGGGCTACAGATAGAATGTTTGCCTGGCCCCACGGCGTTTGTGCCTGCTTTGGTAAAGTCGGGATTTCCCACCGACCGTTTTGTGTTCGAAGGATTTCTGCCGCATAAGAAAGGACGGCAGACTGTCATTAAACAGATCGCCGAGGAAGAACGTACTGTTATTCTTTATGAATCGCCTCACCGCCTGGTGAAAACACTTGAGCAAATGGCAGAAGTTATGGGTCCAGACAGAATGGTGTCTGTGTCGCGCGAGCTGACGAAGATGTTTGAAGAAACGAAGACGGGTCCTGTCAGTGAAGTGCTCGCTCACTTTAAAAGCAAAGAGGTAAAAGGCGAAATTGTTGTAGTGGTCGATGGCAAAAAATAGATACATCCTGCTTGCCATTTCGATTGTCTTGCTGATCGCTGCTTTTCTGACGAAATCTTTTCCCATCATAATTTTTGCGGCTCTCGCACCCTTGTTTGCCTTAACAGGGAAGGTGAACAAGCTTTCGCTGATCTTTTTCTGGTTGGCGCTGGAGTATCTCGAACTGAAATTTTTTGCCGACAAGCATGTGTTCTTCCTGGCCGATGCCGTTTATGAGAAAACGGAATGGCTTCGTTGGACAAATTGGACAGGATATCTCGGGGCGTCGTTGTGGATCCTGCTTGCAAATTATTTCCTTTATCTCGGGTTGCTTCAAAATGGGCTGCGTGTCCCGTATCTCGTGGTGTTTCTGATTGTGATTGTGGGTCCAATTCTCTATTCTTACACTCTGCAATCAGACTACGTCGCGCGTCTGAATATGCTCCTGCTGTACATGAACGGCCCCACATCGACGGAAGGATACAATGCACGCGGCGAATGGATACCAAGAACGGCAGCATGGATATCCGTATTGATCCTGATCTCGGCAGTCGTAAGAAATAACATCAGAAAAAAATGATCTCTCTCGCGCAACTCGAAAAGCAGGTGGTAGAACTCACAAGCGAAGTCGGCGACTTCATCTATACCGAATCACGCACATTCGACAGGGCGCGCATCGAACAAAAGACGGGCTTCAATAACCTGGTTTCTTATGTCGATAAAGAATCGGAACGCCGTATCGTGACAGCGCTGCAAAAGATGTTGCCCGGGTCGGGATTTATAGGCGAAGAAGGAACCTCGATAAAAGGAACGAACGACTATACATGGATCATCGACCCCCTCGACGGCACAACAAATTTCACACACGGTCTTCCGCCCTTCGCGATAAGCATCGGTCTTGCACGAAACAATAAAGTTGAGCTCGGCATTGTGTACGAAGTAAACCTGAAAGAATGTTTTCACGGTTCGCTCGACACCGGTGCTTTCTGTAATGGCAAAGCGATGAAAGTGTCGGCCATCAGTTCATTAAGCGCAGCGTTGCTCGCAACCGGTTTCCCATATTACATGTTCGATAAGATGGACGCCTACCTCGAGATCATCCGGAAGTTTCTCGATGAGACTCATGGCATTCGCAGGCTCGGTAGTGCAGCTGTTGATCTTGCTTACGTAGCTTGCGGTAGACTCGAAGGTTTCTTTGAATACAACCTCAATCCCTGGGACGTTGCTGCCGGTACATTCCTCGTACAAACTGCTGGTGGCATCGTTACTGACTTCAAAAACGGATCTAATTTTCTTTTTGGTGGTGAACTATGTGCAGCCAACGCAGGCGTGCATGCAGAAATGCTCCAGGTGATCCGCGGTAAGTGGGATGCATGATACCCATTTGCGGTATTGTGATGCTTTAATGAATTTATTTTATTCGTTTATGAGAACGATCCGCATTCTATTTCTTCTTTTTCTTGTTAATGTTTCTTTCGCGCAGGTAATTCCTGTTGCGCCAGAAATAAAAAAAGGAACTCTCCCAAACGGCCTCACCTATTACATCCGTCATAACAGTAAGCCGGAAAAGAAAGTAGAGCTCCGGCTTGTCATCAAAGCCGGGTCTATCCTGGAAAACGACGATCAACAAGGGCTCGCTCACTTCACCGAACACATGGCGTTCAACGGAAGCAAGCACTTCAAAAAGAACGACCTCGTCTCATTCCTTCAATCGATCGGCGTTGAGTTTGGCGCAGACCTGAATGCATACACAGGCTTCGACGAAACGGTGTATATACTTCCAATCCCTACAGATAAACCCGGCAACCTCGAGCAAGGATTTCTCGCACTCGAAGACTGGGCCAGCACCGTTGCATTCGACGCAACCGAGATCGACAAAGAACGCGGCATCGTACTGGAAGAAGCACGACGGGGCAAAGGCGCCAACGATCGCATGAACAAAGTGATCTTCCCAAAGTTGTTCGAAGGATCGCAGTATGCGAAACGATTGCCGATCGGCACGGATCAGATATTGAAAACTTTCAAACCCGAGGTCATCAAAAAGTTTTATAAAGACTGGTATCGTCCCGATCTCATGGCCGTAGTTGCTGTTGGCGATATCGATCCCGTGGAAGGCGAAAAACTTGTTCGCAAACATTTCGAACAGCTCAAGAATCCGAAACCCGAACGCCCACGCGAGTACGCAACAGTTCCTGCACGACAGAAATCCGAAGGACTCGTTGTAACCGATAAGGAAGCAACCAATCACATCCTCCAGATCTATTATTCATACAAACCCGTGAAAGCCGAAACGACGATGGAAGACTATCGCGCTTCGATCGTAAAAGGGTTGTTCAATTCAATGCTCAACCTTCGCCTTCAAGAGCTCACTCAAAAAGCAGACCCCCCATTCCTTTACGGCGGATCAAGCCTGTCGGGATTTGTTAAAGGTTACGAAGTTTACGGTTCTCTCGCCGTAATCGGCAAAGCCGGAGTAGAACCCGCCATGCGCGCATTGATGGAAGAGAACGACCGCGCCAGAAAATTTGGTTTCACTGCCGGCGAGCTCGACAGGATCAAAAGGTCATTCACAAGAAATCTCGAACGAGCCTACAACGAGCGCGATAAAACAGATTCCGAAAACTACGCCGACGAGTACATCCGCAATTTCGTCGAAGACGAGCCCATTCCCGGTATTGAAAATGAATTCGAGTACTTCAAAAAGTTTTCAGAAACAATAACACTCGACGAGATCAACGCCTACGCTGCGAAGATCATTCCCGGCACCACCGAAACCAAGCTGGTAATTCTCAATGGCCCCGAACAGTCGGCATTTAAGATGCCTACAGGTTCCGAATTGCTCGCCCTCGCCGAAAAGGCCAGCAGCGACGAGATCAAAGCATACGAGGAAAAAGAACTCTCAACTTCGTTGATGGCCGCGCCCCCTGCAACCGGTAAGATCATTAATGAGAAACTTAACGACAAAGTTGGCTTCACCGAGATCACACTTTCAAACAACGTGAAAGTGATATTGAAATCGACAGACTTCAAAAACGACCAGGTCCTGATGAACGCAACACGCTTCGGCGGACAGTCTGTGTTTCCAACCAAAGATCAGCACAACGCCGCCTACGCGAGCACAATTGTGTCTCAGATGGGCATAAAGGATTTCATGCCGTCGGATATCCGAAAGATGCTCGCAGGCAAAAGCGTGTCGGTTGCCCCCAGGCTCGGACTTTACTCGGAAGGTATTAGTGGTCAGTGTGGCTCTTCCGATGTCGAGACCATGTTGCAGCTGGTGTACCTGTATTTCACCAGCCCGCGAAAAGATGAAGAGTTGTTCAAGTCGTTCGTGTCGAAGCAACAATCTGCATTGGAGAATGTGATGTCGAACCCGCAAGCAGTATATCAAGACTCGCTGCAATCGATACTCTACCAACACCACCCTCGGGGTCCGCGTGTTCCTCGCACACAGGACTTCAATTCTGTTACCCTCGACCGCTCACTCCAGATCTATCACGACAGGTTCAGCAACGCGAATGGATTCACGTTTTGCATCGTCGGAAGTTTCGATATGGCGAAGATGAAAGAACTGGTGACCTCGTACCTCGGTTCGCTCCCATCTGGCCAGGCTGTTGCAGGCATGAACGACCTCGGTATCCGTCCGGTGAAAGGTGTTGTGAAGAAGGAAGTTAAACGCGGCGCAGAAGAGAAGAGCGTCGCTACTATGATATTCACAGGAGAAACTACCTGGTCGGCCCAGGCCGCAATCCACATGCAGGCACTAATGGATGTACTGGACATCAAGCTTACCGAAACATTACGCGAAGATCTCGCCGGTGTCTACAGCGCCAGCATCCGCGGACAGGTGAACAAAAATCCTTATGGCCACTACATGATCACCGCAACGATACCGTGTGGTCCCGAGAACGTCGACAAACTGATCAACGCCACACTTGGTGAGATCAGGAAAATAAAAGACAACGGCCCTACTGTGGTCGATCTTAACAAAGTGAAGGAGACCTGGATCAAACAATACCAGGAAGGCCTGAAAGAGAATGGTTACTGGCTATCGCGACTGCTGCAAAGCGTCGAAGCGGGCACCGATCCTGCGGACATACTTACCGGCGACCAACGCATCAATGCCATTACACCAAACGACGTAAAAGCGGCCGCGAACAAGTTCTTCGACATGAACAATTATTTCCAGATGGTTCTCAATCCCGAGAAGGGAGGCTAGTAAAGTCGCAACAGGGCTTTTTCAATATTCGTCAGGAACACTTCGTCGGGAAGGGTAACATATCCCTCCCATCTTTTCTGGCCCTGCCCCAGCATTAGCTCTTTTGCACGCTCCAGGTCTGCGCGCGCTTCGTCTTTGCGACTGGTGGCGGCATACGACAATCCACGATAATAGTAAGTATCAACCAGCGTTTCGTACTGTTTCACTTCAAGATCGAAGTCGGCGATCGCACCATCGTAGTCGCCCATCTGGTACTTCAGCGTACCCCGAAGCAAGTAATCATAAAGTCCAACCCACTCCGGGCCCTTGCTGCTGATCTGTTCTTCGATAGCTGTGTTGTAGAGTTCGAGTGCCTTCTTGTGATCACCCATTTCTTTGTATGCCGTTCCCTTCAGCAAATACATGTGCGCATTCACAACATATACCAATGAACTTCCGGCAACTTTCTCCAGTTGGTCCAGGTCTTTGATTGCTCCTGCGTAATCGTGGAGATAACGAGTGCGATACCACGCCCGATAACCGAGATAATAGATTGGATTTAATTCAACTGCTTTTTCGAGATACTTGAACCCTTCCTTGTACTGACCGCGCACGATATGAACGACAGCCTTGTCGCCCCACAGACCCGCAGAGTTCGGACAAACATTCAGCAAGCTGTCGGTCACACGGATCCAACGCGCAGTTCCTTCAACCCTTCCGAGTCCATCGAGCATGGCACTAATGTCGCGGCAATCGACAGTAGGTTTGGTCTGCGCGATGGCGACAAAGAAAGTTGTCGATAGCAGTATGGTTGAAAACAGTTTCATTGAATGATGTCTTTAACCTGTCCGTCGACGATGCGTAAGTTGAAATAATGATAGTAGTCGGCAGTTTGTTGTCGTGCGCGGCGTGCGGGCCACTGTATGCTTTTGGCTATTTCAAGTATGTGGGTTCGAAGTGACTCCTGGAATTTTTTCTCTTCGAGCTCGAATGTCATTTCGGTAAGGCGAAAGCGATCAGCCTGACCATTACAATTCACAACGAAACGCACGGTGACAATTCCATTCTCGGTCTTCCATTCATCGCGCGGGGTGAATTTCGTGCGGATCTCCCGATCGACCAACAACGGTGTTTCGTCGGCAATGCTTTTAAGCATATAAGTTTGCAGAACCCACTCGGGATTGCAAAGCTTGAAATTCGGGTCGTCGGTTTTTGGATCAAAAGAAATGTCGCCGACGTTTTGGGCAAACGCGGCGACATTCATTAATATGGTTATATAAAGTATTCCTATTCGCATTTAAGCGAGTCGACTGGGTTTATGGTTGCTGCCTTCAACGACTTGTATCCAACTGTAACGAACGCGATCAGCATCGAGATTCCAATTCCGGCAAGAAAGAACACCGGACCGAGCGTGATCTTGTATTCGAATTGTTCCAGGAAACGATTTGTGAGGTACCAGGCAAAAGGCACAGCCACCACAAATCCACATACGATCAATATCAGGAACTCCTTCGAGAAAATAAAGAAAATGCTCTGCACGGAAGCTCCAAGCACCTTCCGGATCCCGATTTCCTTTGTTTTCTGGTTGGCCATGAACGTGGCGAGACCGAGAAGTCCAAGGCAGCCGATCAGGATGGCCATCGACGCGAAAATGCCAACGAGTACCGACATTCGGCGCTGCTGGTCATAGAATTCCCTGATGTGCTCGTCGAGGAACTGGAAACTGAAGATCTCTTCGGGGAATGTCGCCTCCCAGTATTTCTGCACCTCTTTGATCGTCGCTTGCATGTTGGATGGATTCAACTTCACCGAAAGATTTCCGTAACCATCAAGTCGATTCATCATCACCACGGCAGTGATAGGATCAGAGAGTGAAGTGGTGTGAAAGTTATTGGTCACCCCGACGATCGGTAGTCGCTGACCCCACATTCTCAATTGTTTTCCGATCAGCTCGGCAGGTGTATAGCCGGTGATGTCGGCGAACTTCTGGTTCACCACGAAGCCAACGGCCGTGTCGAGATCCTTCACATTCTCGCCAGCAATAAATTCGATATTGAAAAGGCCTAGGTAGTCGGCGTCGATCTGTTTCACCTGCGAACGGAAATCTTCATCCTTGCCTTCGATCCTGAAGCGTGTGCCCGACACCGAACCCGACGATGGGGGCGCGCTGTTGAGGCTAACCTTCTCCACGCCCGACAGTCCTTCCAGTTGATGCTTCAACGTGCGTCGCTTGCTTACCCCGCCAAACTCGACATTGTCCTCACGACTTGGTACCGGCACGCTTATCACAGCATCTTTTTGGAATCCAAGATCTTTTTTGGTCAGGTAATCCATCTGGTTGATCAATACGATCGTACCGATAATGAATATCTGCGAGATCGAAAATTGCACGATCACCAAAACCCTTCGAAGGCCATACCCCGACGAGGTCTTGTTGGTTATCACGTTCTTCAACGCCACAACAGGATTGAACGCCGACACGACAAAAGAGGGGTACAACCCTGACAACAACGATACCACCACGGTGATCGCACCGAGATAGACCCAAATGACAGGATTCTCTCGCATGCTCAACTGCTCATCGAGGAACGGGTTGAGGAAGCCAAGACTTATATAGACTATACCAATAGCAATCACAACAGAGATGATCGTAACCAGGCTTGTCTCCCCAAGAAACTGGCGGACGAGTTGGCTCCGTGTGCTGCCCAATGACTTGCGGATACCAACTTCTTTCGAGCGTTTGATGGCTTCCGCTGTAGCGAGATTAATAAAATTGATACAAGCCGTAAGAATGAGGAACACGGCAATAAGACCGAGGGTGATCAACACCGATTGAGTTACGGTATTGTAGTTGTAATTCCCGAATCGTTCGTCGGAGTGAAGGGTCTTGAGTGGTTGAATGAGATAGGCTGTGCGCCTGGCATCTTCTTCGCGCAGGTACTTCATTTCGAAGTCGGGAAGGCGCGCCTCGATCGAGGCGATGCTCTCACCTTCCTTCAAAAGAAAATACGTTTGTTCGTCACTCCATATACTGCCCCAGCCACCATTTTTTTCTGACTCTGTTTTTATCGTTACATACGACAGCATGAGGTTGAATGGAAAATCCGTGTTCACCGGCGCATCCTCGATTATAGCGCCGATCTTATACTCGTTGTTCTCGAACTTCACAATTTCCCCGATCGCGTCTTCCTTGCCGAAATATTTCAGGGCGAGCTTTTTCGAGATCACTGCTTCGTTCGGGTCGTCAAGCGACTTGATCGCATCGCCAATGGCGACCTGCCTGTCGAACACACGGAAAAATGACGGCTGGGTAAAAACTACTGCACCTTGCTCCTCGTATTTTTTCGGCTCCTCGCCATTGCCTTGCGGGATGGTTATCAGCGCACCGTTCCGGAAAGATGTAAATACGACCTCTTCGGCTTCGGGAAAGTCGTTTCTAAAGGCATCATGAAGGACATTTGGGGTGCCCCCGGTAAACCTGTCACCATCGTTTCCTTTCGAAGAATGGACAACCCGGTAGATCCGGTCGCGCTTCGCATGGAAATTGTCGAATGTGGAATGTCGTGAAATGATAAGGAAAAGGACCAGGCTGCCTGAGATCCCGAGCGAAAGGCCGATAACATTAATTAGTGTGCTGCCCTTCTTTCTCCAGAGGTTTCTCAGGGCAGTCTTCAGGTAATTTTTAAGCATGCGAATAGGTTTACTGTGAGATGATACGCAGGACCTAAAAGTTTTGCCAGGGTCGCAGGAGCTAAAATGGGGTGAAACGCCGAATTTGTGTCTTAAACGGATGTTAAAAGTCGTATTTTTGTCTGGTGATCCAGACAATCTCAATAGTGGCTCTTTTTAGCGGGGCGGTTTTCTACCTCGTAAAAATGCTCTATAAGGCATTTAAGCCGGCTAAAAATGGCTGTGAGGGCGACTGTAAATGCTCTACGCCCAAACCTTAGTCCCCTCCGTACAGTTCTTACAGATCTCTATCTCTTCGCGCGAATTAAGTATCGACTTCCTGAACTCGTTGTACTCCCTGCTCCGCCAGATCTCCCCGAATGAATTTTTCTTAAGATCGCCCAGCGTATAGTGGGCATCCTTGTCGAAGCAACACGGCACCACCTTTCCGTCCCACGTCACCACGCAACTATTCCACATTTTCCAGCAGTGATCCAAAAGCTCATTCTTTATCGACCACGTTCCGTCGCCAGACTTGCTGTACCTCGAATACTTGTCGATTGTCGGAATAAGGTCTGAACCATTCTGGTAGTCATATATCTGTGCTGTCTTCAACAACACATTGTCGACACCCATCTCCTTCGCAAGCCTTTGTACCTCCGGCACCTGGTGCTCATTCGGCTTCACAACCAGAAATTGAAAAACGACATAAGGTGTCTTCGATTTCAGCTCTTTCCTCCACCGGAGAATATTCCGTGCCCCTTCCAACACTTTTTCAATGTTTCCACCAACGCGGTATTGCTGATATGTTTCCTGGTCGGTACCGTCGAGTGAAATGATCAACCTGTCCAAACCCGATTCCACCGTGTCGCGAGCCTGTTTGTCGTTAAGGTAGTGCGCGTTGGTAGAAGTTGACGTGTAAATATTTTGCTTCGACGCATATTTCACCAGCGCCAGGAATTTGGGATGCAGGTACGGCTCGCCCTGGAAATAGAAGGTGAGATACGTGAGCGTATCTTTCAATTCATCAATAAGCTTCTTGAAGAGCTCCTCCTCGAGCATGCCGGTTGGCCGGGTGAAGGAACGGAGCCCGCTGGGACATTCGGGGCAACGAAGGTTGCACGAGGTCGTGGGCTCTATGCCGATACTAATCGGCATGCCACTATGCAAAGCCTGCCCGCTCAGCCGCGAACGATAGTAACTGCCAAGCACCCTCGCACTGTTACCAATGCGTTGCGGCGTAAGCCGCGAAGCAATGTTCAAATAATCGTGAAATGGACTCAAGCCACCAAAGGTACATCAATTCTGAAGCATGCGCCTTCTCCTTCGGTAGTCGACAGCATGATCTTGCCGTTCATTTTTTCGACGGTCTCCTTTACAATGAACAGTCCCAGGCCCGAGCCCAGGGGAGAGTTCGAAGCATGAAAGAACATTTCGAAAATTTTGTCTTTGTGCTCTTCGTTAATTCCATGCCCGTTGTCTGCCACCATGACCTGGATGTTGTTGTTCACTTTACTGATGATGATCTTCACCCACGGATTCTGGATGTTGTAGTTGTGATACCTGATGGCATTTGAAATGAGATTGTTCATGATAACCATGAACCGTACGCGATCGATGTTTACGTCTTCGTCCAGGCGAATAAACTTTTTGAATTCAATACGGCCGGCATTCTCGAGATTGGACAATCCCTCGATCACATCATCGACCAGGTCGCCGATATTTACTCTTTCGGGCTTGACACTGGTCTTGTTGTTGCGGGCGTACTCGATCATCTCCAGCAGGAATAAGCCAAGCTTGTCGGTCTGTTTTTCGATCTTGGTAAAGTAGGCTTTTGCCTTGGGATCGTCACAGTCTATGGATGCAAGATGCGTGAGGCCTTTTATTGAAATTATCGGAAGGCGAATATCGTTTGACGCACTGTATACGAAGCGATCGAGCTGTTCATTGCTTCTCTGTAGCTCGGCATTCTTTTTCCTGATCTCGTTCGTGAGCAGTCGAAGTTTTTCCTCCGATCCTTCGCTAAGATGGATCATGAAGAAAATAAATATTGCAGTAAGCAAGATGCAGACCACGACGTTGAAAACAAACACGCCACCCACGACGACGTTGTTTAATCTCCACGCCGACAACAATTCGAAATTGGAAATGAAGAGCACAACGAGCAGTGCGACCGAGAGCGTGATGAAGAACACACGCCAGAAATTCTCTTCGTCGCTGAATATCAATGCCGCAATAACAACCCACGGGAAATAGAAGAAGTACATTCCTGTTTCACGCGGTGTGATCAATGAATAAAAGAAGAAGAAAATATTAAGAAATAGTAAAAGCATGATTTTCGCCGTCCTGTGCCTACCCGACTCGTTGATCAGGTAAGAGGCGAACGCGAAAATGACCATCATAAAGTCGAGGAATGTGAGAACGAAGTTCTTTTCCATCAACCCTTCAATGGCGTGAAGGATACCAACGATGCAGCCCAGCAACGTGATCTGCGAAAACAAAATATTGCGTTTATGACGATACAGGGCCTCTTCGTCGTGCCCGTATCGCTTTGGCAATTGTGACCAGTTTTTAATATCTAGCAGCCAGGTACTCATTACTTGACCTAATATAACTAAACAAGGAGGTAATCCTTTTTCGGTATGCGGAAATTGTTGGTTTTTAAACTGGTTGTTCTGTTGCTATCCATTGCCTCAGTCGCTATTTGCCAACAACGGGCGGCTAATACACCTCAATTATCTCCTTCCGCCGAGATCTCTATCGTAACACTTGGCCCATGGCAACAAGAGCTCTATTCCGCATTCGGACACAGTGCCATCAGGGTTTACGATCCCGAATTAGGACTAGATGCATTCTATAACTATGGAGCCTTCAGCTTCAACCAGCCAAACTTCTATTTGAATTTTGCGAGGGGACATCTCAACTACAAGCTGGACGTCGATCCGTACAACCCGTGGAGGGACTACTACATTGCCAACAACCGCTTCGTCCACGAGCAAATACTGAATCTCAACGACGAACAAACTCAAAAAGTGTTCGACTTCCTTTACTGGAATTCACTGCCTGAAAACCAGTATTACTTCTACGACTATTTCTACGACAACTGTGCCACCCGGCTTCGCGACGTCATGAAGATCACTTTGAAAGACGCCGTGGTATTCGACAGCACGTACATCACCACCAATTATACTATTCGTCAGCTCACAGACATCTACCTCAAGTATCAACCCTGGGGCGACCTCGGTATCGACATCTGCCTCGGTTTACCAATGGACAAACGCGCGAAGCCGTACGAGTACATGTTCCTTCCCGACTATATCGAGAGCTCGTTTGATCACGCTACCATTCGAACCGACTCTGGCGTGGCACCACTGGTCAGGAACAAAGTGTCGGTTTATGAAACACGACCGGAAGATCCTCCCACCTCACTGTTCACCCCATGGACGGTTTTCGGAGCGTTCCTGCTGATCACTATTCTAATAACAATCAGGGACGTGAAAAGTTACAGGCAGTCGAAGTGGTTCGACGTAACAATTTTTGGAATAGTGGGATTGGTTGGGGTGTTGTTGTTCCTTCTTTGGACTGCAACGGATCATAAAGCTGCTGCGAGAAATATGAATATCCTCTGGGCGATGCCATTGCACCTGTTGTTTATTCCACTGTACGTGAAGGGGAAAAAAATAGCGACAACCTGGTTTAAGATCATCGCTGTTTTGAATGTGGTGTTGTTGCTTACGTGGGCATGGTTGCCGCAACAGCTTAACGTGTTCCTGATCCCTGTAGTGCTTGCATTAACGGTGCGAGCGGTCTTTATCGGGTTCCTCAGGAAAGCTTAGATATGGATGGGGCGATTTGCCGTTGCCGCCAGGCACGCTTCGCGCACCGCCTCCATATACGTAGGGTGAGCGTGCGACATCCTTGACACATCTTCGGCCGAGGCTCTAAACTCCATCGCCGTTACCGCTGCCGCGATCATGTCCGCTGCACGAGCCCCGAAAATGTGAACGCCCAGGATCTCGTCCGTATTCTTGTCGGCCAACACTTTCACAAGCCCGTCAGTATCCATCGAAGCTCTCGCACGACCCAATGCCTTGTAGGGGAATGATCCCACTTTATAGGCGCGTCCATCGGTCTTAAGTTGTTCTTCCGTGTACCCCACGCTTGCCACCTCGGGCCAGGTATACACCACTCCCGGGATCAGCAGGTAATTCATGTGAGGTTTTTGTCCCGCGAATTGTTCTGCGACCAGTGTTCCCTCTTCTTCAGCTTTGTGTGCGAGCATTGCCCCGCGGATCACGTCGCCGATGGCGTAAATGTTATCGACCTTAGTTTTCAGGTGATCGTCGACCGGGATCTTTCCTTTGTCGAGCTCGATGCCGACCTTATCCAAACCGAGTCCTTCCGTGTAAGGACGGCGACCGATACTCACCATGCAATAGTCTCCCTTCAACTCGATGGTCTTGCCCGATTTATCTTCCGCTTTCAGTACAACTTCTTTGCCCGTGTTCTGCAGGCCCGTCACTTTGTGGCCGAGATAAAATTCCATCCCGAGCTTCTTTGTTGACTTGAGAAGTTCTTTGCCCATGGTGCCATCCATCGTAGCGATGAGGCTATCGAGGAATTCAACAACGGTGACCTTCGCGCCAATGCGCGCGTACACCGACCCGAGCTCCATTCCAATTACACCCCCACCTATAATTATGAGGTGCCTGGGGATCTCGGTGAGCTCAAGAGCTTCAGTGCTCGAGATAATTCGTTTCTTATCGAAAGGAGCGAACGGCAGCGGGGTGGGTTTCGAGCCGGTCGCTATGATCACTTTCTCGGTAGTAATGGTTTTCTCCTTGCCATCCTTCGCGGTGATCTTGATGGTGTTCTTGTCGACAAAAGAGCCGACACCTGTGTGCACGTCGATCTTGTTCTTCTTCATGAGGAAGGCGATACCGTCGACGTTGGCCTTTACAACACCGGCCTTCCGTTTTATCATCTGCGGAAGGTTGGCTTTGGGCTCGTTGATGTCGATACCGTGCTCTTTAAAATTATGAGCAGCATTGTGGAAATGCTCGGTCGAATCGAGCATGGCTTTCGAAGGGATACAGCCTACGTTAAGACATGTGCCACCAAGAGTATCATACTTTTCAATGATAGCAGTTTTAAAACCAAGCTGGGCACAGCGAATAGCGGCCACATACCCTCCGGGACCGGAGCCAATTACGGTTACGTTATAATCCATAATACAAAACTTAAATAGCTAAGATTAATCTTCCCGGATCCTCCAACATCTGCTTCACTCTTACAAGGAAGCTCACCGACTCTCTTCCGTCAATGATCCTGTGATCGTACGACAACGCCACGTACATGATCGGCCTTACCACAACCTGTCCGCCTACCACCACCGGTCTTTCTACAATGTTGTGCATACCAAGGATCGCCGACTGTGGCGGGTTGATGATCGGTGTCGACATCATCGAGCCGAACACACCGCCATTCGTGATTGAGAATGTTCCCCCTGTCATTTCATCTATCGAGAGCTTTCCATCACGGGCTTTTGTCGCCAACCTGATGATCTCGCTTTCAACCTGGTGCATTCCAAGCAATTCGGCATTCCGTATCACTGGCACCACCAATCCGCGAGGCGTTGATACCGCAACTGAAATGTCGCAGTAGTCGTGATAAACGATCTCGTCGCCTTCGATCGATGCATTCACAGCAGGGAATTCTTTCAGGGCCGCGCAAACTGCTTTCGTAAAGAACGACATGAAGCCGAGGCCCACGCCGTATTTTTCCTTGAACTGATCCTTGTACTTCGAACGAAGGTCCATTACGGGTTTCATGTCCACCTCGTTGAATGTGGTGAGCATGGCGGTTTCGTTCTTCACAGCAACGAGACGCTTCGCAATGGTCTTGCGGAGAGACGTCATCTTCTCCCTGCGGATGTTACGACCACCGGCAACAGCAGGCACAGCAGGCGCTGTCGCTACTGCAGGTGCAGGTTTACCTTCTTTCTTCTCTGCTTTAACAGCATCTTCTTTAGTTATCCTTCCGTCTTTGCCGCTTCCAGCCACTTCACTTTTGGCAATACCTTTCTCATCAAGAATTTTTGCAGCAGCAGGCGACGGATGTCCGGATGCGTAGTTCACATTTCCTCCAGCAGCTTCAGCTTTTGCAGGTGTTGCTTCTTTCCTGGCGGGAGCAGCTCCACCTTCGGCAACTTCGATCTTACAGATCAGGCCACCGATCGGAAGTGTTTGTTTTTCTTTTGCAACGATCCTAAGGATACCACTCGCTTCCGCGGGAAGTTCGAACGTTGCTTTATCGGATTCGACTTCTGCAATGACTTCATCAAGATTTACAAAGTCGCCGTCCTTTTTAAGCCATGTGCTGATAGTGACTTCTGTGATCGATTCGCCAACCGCAGGCACCTTCATTTCCTTGATGCCTCCTGTTGGTTTCGGCGCCGCGGCTTTTGCGGGTTCCGCCTTCGTGGGTTCAGACTTTGCCGGTTCAGACTTTGCTGCCGGAGCTCCTGCTGAATCCGCTATTTCACAGATCGCTGTTCCTATCGGAACAACTTCCCCTCCCTTTTTTAAGATTTTTAACACACCATCCTGCGGAGCGGGCAACTCAAACGTCGCCTTATCCGATTCGAGTTCAGCAATGATCTCGTCCTGCTTCACAATATCCCCATCCTTCTTGAGCCAGTTGGCAATTGTTACTTCGGTGATCGATTCGCCTACTGCTGGTACTTTAACTTGTTGAGCCATGGGAAATGATTTAAATGCCTAATGCCTGGTTAACTATTTTAGCTTGTTCTGCGTCGTGAACTTTCTTGAAGCCGGTCGCAGGAGAAGCGCTTGCTTTGCGCGAAACAAATTCCATCTGTTGTCCCGGCATCATACGCTGGATGTATGACAACGGTCCCATATTCGAAGGTTCTTCCTGCATGAATACCACAGTAGCTCCTTTGTACTTTTTCAATATCGCAGCTACCTGCTTTTCGGGGAATGGATGAAGTTGCTCAAGGCGAACGATCGCCACATCTTTCAGCTTCTTCTTCTGTTGAACATCCAGCAGGTCGTAATAAACTTTGCCTGAACAAAGGATGAGCCTCTTAACATCCTTCGCTGTTACATTCTCGTCGTCGATCACTTCTTTGAACGATCCCTTCACGAAATCTTTCACAGGAGAAACAACCGCAGGGTGACGGAGTAACGACTTCGGAGAAAACACCACGCATGGTTTCCTGAATTCCCAGGTCACCTGGCGACGCAGCAAGTGGAAGATGTTCGCAGGTGTTGTCGGGTTCGCCACGATCATGTTGTACTCCGCACACAACTGGAGGAATCGCTCAGGGCGACAACTCGAGTGCTCAGGTCCCTGTCCCTCATAACCATGCGGCAACAACATTACCATACCGTTCTGGCGTTGCCACTTCGATTCGGCGCTCGAAAGGAACTGGTCGATCATTACTTGTGCTCCGTTCACGAAGTCACCAAACTGCGCCTCCCACAAGACCAACGCGTGTGGCGACGACATGGCATATCCGTATTCAAAACCGAGAACACCAAACTCCGACAACAACGAGTTGTAAATGTGAAGCTGGCGCTGTTCGTTATCGATGTGATCGAGTCCACAATATGGTTCATTCGAATTCGCATCGAAGAAGTAGGCGTGACGATGCGAGAACGTTCCGCGTTTCACATCCTGTCCCGACATACGAACCGGGACACCCTCGGTAAGCAACGACCCATACGCAAGCAATTCCGCTTCGGCCCATCCAAGAATTTTATCGTCGAAGAAAGCAGCCTTACGATCTTTCAGCAATTTCTCGATTTGCTTCAGCGGCTTGAATCCTTCGGGTATCGTAGTGAGCGCCTTACCAACTTTATCGATCGTAGCTTGCTTCACCCCGGTCTCTGGCGATTGATCGAAGTCTTCAGGCTTCGCGCGACGGAGCTTCGTCCATTCCTCCTCGATCTTCTGAGGCTTATAAGGAAGAGGCTTTTGCTTCACTTCGTTCAAACGATCCTGTAGCTGGTTGCGGAACTTAACGTCCATCTCGTCGGCAAGTGCTGCATCTACATCGCCGCGTTCAACCAATCGCTTCACATAAACCTCGCGTGGGTTTGGATGCTTTGCGATGAGGTTGTACAACTTCGGTTGGGTGAACTTAGGCTCATCACTTTCGTTGTGACCGTGACGACGGTAGCAGAGCATGTCGATGAAGATATCCTTCCCGAATTTCAAACGGTACTCTGTGGCAACACGCGCACAGAAGTTAACGGCTTCGGCATCGTCGCCATTCACGTGGAGCACCGGCGCATCGATGATCTTCGCAACATCGGTACAGTATATCGACGAGCGTGCATCGTCGAAGTCGGTGGTGAAGCCGACCTGGTTGTTAATTACATAGTGTATCGTGCCGCCGGTGTTGTAGCCAGGCAGGCCCGACATCTGAACAATTTCATAAACGATACCCTGGCCTGCAACCGCTGCATCGCCGTGGATCAGGATAGCCATTGCCTTGCTGAGATCTTCCTTGTACTCGTCGTCGATCTGACCACGTGTATAACCAACCACCAGCGGATCTACCGCTTCGAGGTGCGAAGGGTTCGGCGTAAGCTTCACATATATTTTATTACCTGAAGGCGAAGTATGCTGGCTTGAATACCCCAGGTGATACTTCACGTCGCCATCGCCCATAGTAAGGTCGGGGCTAACGTTTCCTTCAAACTCTGTGAATATCTGTTCGTATGTTTTTCCAAGAATATTGGAGAGCACGTTGAGTCGTCCACGGTGTGCCATACCAATCACAACTTCTTTCACGCCAAGCTCGGCGGCATTGTTGATGATCGTATACAAAGCCGGGATCGTGTTCTCGCCGCCTTCGAGCGAAAATCTTTTCTGGCCAAGGAACTTCGTGTGGAGGAAGTTTTCAAAAACCACGGCCTCATTCAGCTTCGAAAGGATTGTTTTCTTTTCGTCGATCGATGGGTTGAAGTTCACGAACTCCTTTTCGCATTTTTCGAAGAACCACTTCCGCACGTCGTCGTTGCGGATGGAGTTGTATTCGAAGCCGATCGGCCCAACATATATCTGCTGAAGTCGCTCAATGATCTTGCGAAGGGTCGTGCGCGGCATGCTGATCTCGGCGGCCACGTCAAACTCCGTGTCGAGGTCGGCATCCGTGAGCCCTACGCTCTTATGGTCGAAGTCGACATTGTGGTTACGGCGTTCGCGTACCGGGTTGGTCTTCGACTTCAGGTGGCCGAAGGTGCGGTACTGGAATATGAGGTTCCTGACCGCAGTTTCTTTTATAGACTGGGTATCGGCTACGCCGGTACCATTTCCACCCTCGCCGTAGCGCTGGCTGGAGAAGTCGTAGCCCTCAAAAAACTTCTGCCAGGTGGCATCGACAGAGGAGGGATCTTTTTTATAGTTTTGATAGAGTTGGTCCAGATAGCCGACATCGGCATTGGAGATATAGGAATATCGTTCCATACGTATTTTTTAAAGCGGGATCGAATTTAGAAAACGGTTACAGGAATATAAAACCGTATAATCGCGTACACAAATATAAAAACGCTCGCTTTGGCTAAATAGTTCTCCAAACTTGCTGAATCCCATCTTTCCTTTATCTTTGCAGTCCTTTTAAAAACGGACGAGATCCAACATTAAAACCAGACAAAAATGGCTGTAAAAATCAGGCTGGCCCGCAGAGGCCGCAAAAAACTGGCAAGATTCGACGTTGTCGTTACCGACGCCAGGGCTCCACGTGATGGACGCTTTATCGAAAAGATCGGTACCTACAATCCCCTTACAAACCCCGCAACCATCGAGCTGAACGACGATAAAGCGTTCGAATGGCTCATGAAGGGCGCTCAGCCCAGCGAAGTAGTGAAAGCAATGCTTTCTTACAGGGGCATCATGATGAAAAAACACCTGCAGATCGGCGTTATCAAGGGCGCGATCAACCAGGAGACTGCCGACAAGAAACTTGCGGACTGGAAACAGTCGAAAGAGTCTAAGATCCAGTCTAAGCGCGACAACCTGGCGAAGTCGAAGCAGGATGCTGCTAAAGCTCGCAAGGATGCTGAATCGAAAGTTCGTGAGGCACGTGCTGAGGCTATCCGCAAGAAAGCTGAAGTTGCTGCATCGGCTGCCGCTGCTCCTGCCGCAGAAGGCGAAGCTGCTCCAGCTGCTGAAGAGACACAGGGATAATCCCCCGTTTCGTCGGTACAATACGAATATTTATCAAACAAAGCCGGTTCCAATGGGACCGGCTTTGTTTTTTGGCGAACTTCGGTCATCCCCAATGACCCGAATAATCACCGCACTGTTCCTGGCTGTCGCAGCATGTTTTTCATGTTCCGCCCAGGAGGTAAAAGACTCTACAAAGCTTGCGTCGCACGACAATTTGCATTCGACACATTATTTACTGATGCCGAATGGCTTTGGCCTCAAACGTGGTGAAGCGTACTATCAAAATGCCCTGGTGATGCTGAACCAGTTCGGTATTGGAGTTACCGATAAGATATCCGTTAGCATGGGCACGATCCCCATCTACTTTTTCGGGGCCGATGTAATTCCATTTTGGGTGGCGCCGAAAATCTCTTTGCCACTTGGTCCGAAAGTAAGTTTGGGAGGTGGCGTTATGTACATGTTCACATACTATGGAGGCGATGGCGACGATGTGATCGGCGGCTGGGACACCGGCGGGCTCGCATTTGGTTCGCTCACCGTGGGCAGTCGCGACCGGAACACTTCGATCGGATTCGGCTATGGCATTACCGGGGACAGGTTAGCACAACAACCGTTGTTAACTATTTCGCACATGAGACGGATGGGCCGGCGCGGGTACCTGCTAACTGAAAACTTCATCTTTCTTTCGAGCAACAATACCTTCGGAATTGTTTCTCTTGGCGGCCGCATAATTATAAGCAGGCTTGGGCTGGACTTTGGAATGGCTGCGCCTGTGGGGCTTAACGGTTTTGTTGCTATTCCATGGCTTGGCTTCACTGTGCCCCTTGGCAAACCCCATTAGGTCGAGTAATTTCGCCCTCGATGAAGATTGAGGACTGCTTTAAAATTGGATATGTCGCGAAGACACACGGACTAAATGGTGAAGTCACTATTAATACTCTACCCGAATGCCCCGACCTGTCATCGACCAAAAGCATTTTTATTGACCAGAACGGAAGTCTCGTTCCATACTTCATTAAGTCTATTTCAATAAAGGGCGATAAGGCTTTCGTAAAATTTGATGAGGTCAACAACATCGATGCAGCTGCCGAACTGAAAGGTCATTCGTTATATCTCGCAAAGTCGACACGGCCAAAGCTTTCGCGCGGAGAGTTTTACAACGATGAGCTTGTCGGCTTCGAAGTGATTGAAAATGATGAGCCACTTGGGAATGTGACCGATATTATGGAAGCCGGACCCAATCGTTTTCTCGTGCTCGATCATAATGGAAAAGAAGTGCTGATCCCAATCAACGGTCCCTTTATCAAAAGTGTAAACAAGACAAAGAAGAAGGTGACCGTTGAATTGCCTGATGGGTTTCTTGAACTTTAAAGAATGCGAATCGATATAATCACATGCCTTCCCCGGCTAATTGAAAGCCCTTTCAATGATTCTATACTGAAGCGTGCGCAGGATAAAGGACTGGTTACGGTAAAGGTTCACGACCTGCGTGAGTATGCGACGAACAAGCACCGCACGACCGACGACTATGCGTTTGGTGGCGGAGCGGGAATGGTGATGATGATAGAGCCGATCGACCGTTGTCTGTCTGAGCTGAAAAAAGAGCGGACCTACGACGAAGTGATATATATGAGTCCCGATGGTGAGTTGCTCTCGCAAAACCTCGCGAATAACCTCAGTCTCATGGGAAACCTGGCTATTCTTTGTGGTCATTATAAAGGTGTGGACGAGCGGGTCAGGGAACATCTTATTACTAAAGAGGTCAGCATTGGTAATTATGTTTTGTCCGGGGGCGAGCTGGCGGCGGCAGTGGTTGCCGATGCGGTTATCCGCCTGATCCCGGGGGTACTGTCGGACGAGACGTCGGCGCTGACCGACTCGTTCCAGGACGGGCTGATCGCGCCTCCCGTGTACACCCGGCCGGCCGAGTACAATGGTTGGAAGGTGCCGGAAGTGCTAATGTCGGGGCATGAGGCCAAAATCCGCGAATGGCGTGAAAATGCCGCCCTCGAAAGGACTCGAAAAAGGAGGCCCGACTTGCTGAAATAACCTCAGACCGGTATATTTGCAGTCCCATTTTTAAAACACGAGCGTCATGGCCGATTTAATGAAAATTGCCGAACAGGAACTCGCTTCCAAAAGGTCAAATCTCCCCTCTTTCAAGCCTGGGGATACCATCAACGTGCACGTAAAGATCAGCGAAGGAAATAAGGAGCGTATCCAGCAATTCCAGGGCGTAGTGCTTTATCGCAGAGGAAAAGGCACAAACGGCGAGTCGTTCTCGGTTCGTAAAGTATCGAACGGCGTTGGCGTAGAGCGTATTTTCCCTTTCCTGAGCCCCAGCATCGACAAGATCGAGTTTGTTAAGGCTGGTAAGGTGAGAAGGGCTAAGTTGTACTACATGAAGGGCCGTCAGGGTAAATCTGCGAGGATCAAGGAAAAACTTGCTAATACGTCTTCTACAGCTGCTGCAGCGAAGGAAGCGGTTGCTCAATAAAAAGATCATTTTAATCAAAAACCCCGCCCCGACATGTCGTGGCGGGGTTTTTTGTTTATGCCCCATACCCCTATATTTGCGTCCCTATGGGAAAAAATAACGTTACAGAGCTCCTGGGAAAAGACGCAGAATCGCTGCTGAAATTCAAGAGCGCCACAAAGATCAGCAAGGATCAACTTCACTTACCGGGCCCCGACTTCGTAGACCGGATCTTCATCAACTCTAACCGTAGCGTTCAAACCCTCAGAAGCCTGCAACAACTTTTTGGAACAGGCCGCCTCGCAAACACAGGTTATCTCTCGATCCTCCCGATCGACCAGGGTATCGAGCACAGCGCAGGTGCTTCGTTCGCCAAGAACCCGATCTATTTCGACGGAGAAAATATTATAAAGCTTGCTATTGAAGGAGGCTGTAATGCTGTGGCTACCACCTTTGGTGCCCTGGCGATGTCTTCAAGAAAATATGCTCACAAGATCCCGTTCATTGTAAAGATCAATCACAATGAACTCCTCACTTACCCCAACAAGGCCGACCAGATCATGTTCGGTTCGGTAAGGGATGCATGGAACCTTGGTGCAGTTGCAGTTGGCGCTACGATCTATTTCGGATCTGACAACGCAACACGCCAGATCATTGAAGTAGCGAAAGCATTTGAGCAAGCTCATGAGCTCGGTATGGGAACCATTCTCTGGTGCTATACCCGTAACAACGCATTCAAGAAAGATGGTGTTGATTATCACGTGTCGGCCGACCTTACTGGCCAGGCGAACCATCTTGGTGTAACAATTCAGGCAGACATTATTAAGCAGAAACTCGCCGAAAACACCGGCGGTTATAAGGCTTTGAATACTGGTGGAAGCAGCTACGGTAAACTTGATGAAAAGATCTATACCGATTTGAGCTCTCCACACCCGATCGATCTTTGCCGTTACCAGGTCCTCAACTGCTACATGGGCAGGGCCGGCCTCATCAACTCTGGCGGAGATTCGAAAGGTGCGAGCGACATGGCAGACGCAGTACGTACGGCGGTGATCAACAAGCGCGCCGGCGGTATGGGTCTGATCTCCGGAAGGAAAGCATTCCAACGCCCGATGAAAGAAGGCGTTGAGATACTTAACGCTATCCAGGATGTATACCTGGACAGCAGCATCGACATTGCATAAGAATACTTTTTTTAAAAAGTATAACATAAATGCCCTGGTTTAAACGTACCGACAAGGGGATACTTACCCCTACTGAATCAAAAAGGGAAGTTCCCGACGGACTTTGGTTCAAATCGCCAGCTGGAAAGATTGTTCACACACGAGAGTTGAAAAACAACTCTTATGTTGTTCCCGAAGAAGACTATCACGTTAAGATCGGTTCGAAGGAATACTTCGAAATACTTTTCGACAACAACGAATTCACCGAGCTCGATGAAAACATGGAGTCGGCCGACCCCCTGAAGTTCAACGACACCAAACCGTATCCTAAACGCATCAAGGAATCGCAAGCAAAGACGGAGCTCAAAGACGCTTTGCGTTCAGCCTATGGAAAGATGAATGGTCTCGATATCGTGATCGCCTGTATGGACTTTAGTTTCATCGGCGGTTCGATGGGATCGGTAGTTGGCGAAAAGATCGCCCGTGCGATGGACCACAGTCTGAAACACAAGAAGCCATTCCTGATGATCTCGCGTTCGGGTGGAGCCCGAATGATGGAGGCTGGTCTTTCGCTCATGCAGATGGCGAAGACTTCCGCGAAGATCGCATTACTGGAAGAAGCAAAGATCCCTTACGTATCGCTGCTCACCGACCCGACCACGGGTGGCGTGACTGCATCATACGCCATGCTTGGTGACTTCAACATTGCTGAGCCTGGTGCACTGATAGGCTTCGCTGGTCCGCGTGTTATCCGCGAGACGATAGGCAAAGACCTGCCGAAAGGGTTCCAGAGCGCCGAGTTCGTGCTGGAACACGGGTTCCTGGACTTTATTGTAGACAGGAGAAACCTTAAGAGCAGGCTGACGACGCTGCTGAGGATGCTTCAGTAGATCAATTGTTCTCTAATAGATCAGCACTTTTCTGATCAAAGAGTTTTCATTCATTTCTATCCTGACGAAGTAAATTCCCTTAGGCTGTTCGCTTACGTCGAATTTTTCCGTCTTGCTGATAACAACTTGTCGCTGGTGAATTGGCCGGCCTAACACATCGTTGATGATGATTACTGCGGATGACGGCACCGTTACAAATAATTCTTGGCTGGTTGGGTTTGGATAAATTTCAACCAGATCGAGTAATTCGTCTTTCACTCCTGTGTATGTGACAGCATCGGATAATGCACTTGCACATCCTTCCACTGTTGTTTTAACAGTATACGAGCCGGTTTCAGTTGCTCCAAATGATGGTGCCGTAGCATTGTTGATTGCCGTGCCGTTCAGATACCATTGATTACCTGTGTCGTTACTCGATGTTAGCTTCGCTCCATCGACAGTGATCGTAGGCTTCCTGGGATTAATACAGAACGTACGATCGACTGGGGCCGCGGCTTCGTAGTTTTCATTACCAGGTTGGGCGGCGGTGATGGTTGCTTTGCCGGCTTTAACGAGAACTATTTGTGAAGGCGGAGTTCCTGTGATCTTGTCGGACGACGTTGTGCTGAATGAGATGGGTAGGTTTGAAGAAGACGAGGCTGTAATTGCGAAGGGGGCGTCGCCGAGGGTCTTTGTGGATATTTCGGCGAAGGTGATAGTCTGTGTCCCTTTGGTGACGGTTAGGGTTCGTTCGACAGGTGCTGCCGGATAGAAGTCGTTGTTACCGGGTTGACTGGCGGTGATGGTAGTTGCTCCTACACCTTTGATCGTTACTGTGTTGCCATTGATCTCGGCAACTGCATTATTGCTGCTGGTATAGACAACAGTTAGTCCGGAAGTGGATGTAGCCTGTAGCTGGAAAGGCTGACTGTTAGCCGGTGTATTCTCTACCGCATTAAATGTTATTACTTGTGCACCCTTTCCTTTTACCAGGTTACCGGTGGGTCTTCTGCCGGTGGGCGGTGTAGCACTCACCGTCGTGAAGGCATTTGTGGTCAGATCGAGTATAAAAAAGTAGCCGTTGACGCCCGTGCCATTTGCGCTCACAGTGCCAAACATTTTGTTATCCTTTACATTCACAAACGGTGCTCCGAAAGTGGTGGTGTGCGTTTCATTAAAATGGTACCTGTTTGTAAACACGTTGCCGGCGACGTCGTACTCGAAGAGGACGCCACGATTGAAATTTCCTCCTGTTCGGGTCATGCCGTAGATCTTTCCTTCGGGTGAGAGGTACGGGGGAATAATGTTGGCCCCGACCAGCTGGCCTGTAAACGAGCCAAGCGTTTCAAACTCGTTCAGATCAACATCATACCTTACAACGGTATTATCACTGTTCCAAAAGAGATATGAATAAAGCTTGCCATCCGGTCCTTCAACAAATTTTGTAAACAATCCATCGCCGGGGTATTCCTTCTTCACAGTCATCTCGCCGGTAGTTACATCAACCTCGTAGATAAAAGCGTGTTCCTCTGCAGATAGTTGTTCGGCAGTGCCGAACACCCTTCCGTCTTTTGTCACGGTAAGAAATGTGAGACTACTTCCTTCCTGAAAGTAATCAAGAGGCGACATTGTCGAGACTTCACCGGTCGTAAGATTGATTTCCATTAACTCTGGACTGGATGTGTATGCTATTCCATAAAGATTCCCCTCCGAATTGAGCTGGATCGACGAAGGATCGAGATAATGGTCCGCGGGCATCTGGAAATGCCTATATGCGCCGGTGGCTACGTCATACTCGATAACAACGTTCCCGTTCGTTGTCTCGACACGATCCGCTACGCCGTATAGTTTACCATTCACATCAACATCAAATCCCTCGGGCCGTATTGCCTCCGGCGGCATTGAAAATTCGAAAAGCTCATTAAAGACTGCTGTTTGCGGATCCAAATGGAATAAAGATCCGGCGGTTGTCTCAGATGTCGTATTTCCAATCAAGCTTCCGTCAGCAAGTGGCGAAAATCTATTCTGAATACGTTGAGATTCCAGTTGATAGACTTCGCGAACCGTGTTACTTATGGGATTATATTCAACTACTTTTTGAACATTCTCATTCGTAGCAGTGTAGAGCAAACCGCTCGATGCCTTTACAAACGTATTGGACGGATCGACACCAAAATCAGATAGCCAAAATTTTGATATGATCGTTGATGCGCCCGGAACATACTCGAACAGGTAATTTTCATTATTAAAGTTCACGACACCAATAAAGTTCCCGTCATCTTTTAGAGTAATATTCGAAA
>DASRSO010000010.1:0-52408 GCA_035656375.1 Cyclobacteriaceae bacterium
TGCACGATGAAGCGCATATTATCAAATCGGTTTTGAAGGAAGGGGTGGAGGGATATTTACTGAAGAATATTCAGCACTCGGAGCTGAAGAGTGCGGTGAGGCATGTAGCGCAGGGCCTGCCGTATGTGAGCCCGGAGGTGACCAGGTTGCTCATGGATGAGATGAACAAGCCTAAGGATGAGCCGGAGTTGCTTACGGACCGGGAGTTGGATGTGTTGAGGTTGATCGCGAAGGAGTTTTCGAATAAGGAGATAGCGGATAAGTTGTTTATAAGTGAGAGGACTGTGGAGACGCACAGGAAGAATATTTTCAGGAAGACGAAGACGAGTTCGCTGGTGGGGTTGATAAAGTTTGCGTATGAGCATAAGATGGTGTGACCATCTTATATTTGTTTTGATCTGAGGTAGTCAGCGCGCTCGGCCTCGAGCTTCCGGAGTCTCTCTTCGTAGCTCTCGTGTTTGATGTCGTTGATTTTGAATTGATTTTCGATGTCTTTCAAGGTCCCCTTGACCTGGATCATTTGTTCTTGGAAACGCAACATTGTTGCTTCAATTTGATGTACCCTTGCGTCAATTTGGTTTATCGCTACTTTCAGTGCCGCCAACTCCTCCTTTATTTCAATAAATACCTTGTGACAGGCCTGCTCAAACCGAACCTGTCGAAAAAAAAGTAATACAAAAAGAATAAGGCAGAAATAGTCATGCCCATGGGCCAGGATGTTGTTAAAAAAATTGTTGTTCATTTTGTCACCGCATTATTCTGCGGCCTCATGAACAAAACTATAGTGCGGGCCAGGCGAATTAAAGAATTTCACTGTGAAGAGGTGAAAATGATCAGGAAAACCTGATTGCGTTTTTGCCGCCTGGCGGTTATGATGTTGCGGAAATTAAACCAGCTTCTCCAGCATCTCGATCGTAAGCCCTTCAAAATCTTCGATGACCAGCGCACAGTGCGACAGCTCTTCACGCGTATGCGTCGTCGTAATGCCAATAACTTTCGAGCCTGCCTTCTGCCCCGCCTCTACTCCCGATAACGAATCTTCAATCACAATACACTGACTGTTCGGAAGGTTCAACGCCTCTGCGCACTTCAAATAGATCTCCGGATGCGGCTTGCTATGGGTAACAAACGTGTCGTTGAGAATAGTCGGAAAATATTTTTCGGTGTGCGTTCTCTCTAACGAAAAGTCCACATTGCTCTTTGGCGCCGACGTGCCGATCGCCCGAACGATCTTGTGTTCATCCAGCAGGTCGAGAAACTTTATCAACCCTTTCACCGGCTTTATGTCCTGGTCGAAAAGCTTTCGGAACAGCGACTCTTTTTCTTCTGCGTACTCCGCCAACTGATCATCGGGTATCTTCCCAAACAACGCCGTGATCCATTCGCGATTCGTGCGGCCGTAGATCTTTTTAATCAACTGATCATCCGTCAGCTCGTAGCCGTGTGCACTGCAAAATTCCTTTAACGCGATCTTGTGATATGGATTGCTGTCGACAATGACTCCGTCCATGTCGAATATTACCCCGAACTTCTTCATCGTGGGCAAAAATATACTATTTGAGAATAAACTTAACGGAAACCGGCTTGCCCGCCGCGAACGTGAATCTCGCAACATACATTCCCGCAGCCATTTCTTTCAGGGGCAATTCATAGTTCTGGTTTGCAGGAATAAAAACTTGTTCACTCATCTTTTGTCCAAGCACCGAAAAGATCTGGACGCGTGCATTCCTGTCGGATCTTATCTGCAGATCCTCACCACGCGTGAGTGGATTGGGACCTACACCTACCACCGGGTCTTCCGGCAGATCGAGCCCTTCATCGTTACGAAGTACATACAATCCGCCCAACGTATTTCCCAACACGATCGCCGGCTTACTCGAATTAAAAAGGTTGCCCACAGCCGGCCATATCCTGCCTCCAAAATTTCCGGGACCGTACTGCTTCGTGATCGTATTATAAACTATGTCGGTTGTTGGCTGCCGGACGGCCGGATCGAATGAACGATAGTCGCCATAAAAACTAATGTCGCCTTTCTGGTCTGCCATCAATAGATCTTCCAGTCCGTCGCCATCGATATCGAACGTAACAACGGATGGATTTTGTCGCGACGTGCTGTTGCCCAAACCCAGGTAGGCGGCCGTTTTCAGCGCGATAGCATTAAACGACACGTTGCCCGGATTCGCTTCCCAGTATTGAAGCGCGCCCGTCGCTTTGCCGATCAGCAGGTCCGCAAGACCATCACGGTTCACATCGGTGATCCGGAGGTTCTCCGTTTGCCCGATCCTGAACTCAGTCGCCACGATTTGACCGAAGTTTGGTTGAACACCATCCTGGGTGGTACCAGGTGCGAAGTAGATCCTCGTCACCCCGTTTTGTTGTGAGGTTGCTGTGAATGCGAAGTCCATGAGCCCATCGCCGTTCGCATCTGCGATTTGTGGCTTGATGTTATAGATCATGAGCATTGAAAGGCCACCGTAATCGTCATTCACCAGCCTGAACGATGCATTTGTTGGCGAACCGACGTTCTCATAGAATTGAACATGTCCACGAAAATTTTCATCACCATAGACTCCGACAAACAGGTCTTCATCGCCGTCGTGATCCACATCGAATAGCGCAGGTACCGAGTAATCTCCCACGTCGATCATATTTTCCTGGAGAAAATTATTTTTCGAAAGTGTAAAGTTGGGAACAGTCGGGGTGCCGGTGTTCTTATAGAACCAAACCGAGTTCTTCACAAGTATGTTTGTGAATTGCCGCGAGTATAAGTTGGGCGACACAATAAGATCTTTCAGACCATCGAAATCAACATCTTCCAGGAAGCCCGCAGGGAACAATGGAAAAACTGCCGGCGATGTCGCAGGAAATAAAGTGGAGGCGTTGAATACAGGCGCGTCCTTCGTTCCATTATTGCGGAACATGTAAAGCGGCGCACAGCTTTCCTCCGAATACAAAAGCTCGCGATCGCCATCTCCATCCATGTCGATCGTCAGCAACGTCTTTCCACCAACATGTTGCACCCGGCCTGCCGACGGACACGGCGCGCCTCCGTAAGCAAACACACCGCAGAAACATTCCTGGACGCCCCCGTATGTCTGCGTTATTCGTTCGAGTTGCAATGAGTCACACTTGCCGGCATTCTCAATGCTCATGTTCTTATGCCACTCAACGGTGCCGATCCCCACAAAGCGCATGCTGAGTATATCGAGATCGCCGTCGCCATCCACATCATCAATCGCGGGTATGTCGACGTCGTTGATCTTTAAGTTGATGCTTCCGTTAAAGCCTTTCGTGAGCAATGGAAACCCGGGATTGAACGCGCGCCACGAAAGTGTGTCGCCTGGTTTGGTTGTGTTCACGAAGACAGAGATGCCAAACGGGTCGCTCGTAAAAAGATCTTTCTTGCCATCGCAGTTGAAGTCGCGGAGGAGCATCCATTGACTGACAGCCGGGGGAAACAGTGCGTCGTAGTCGGGTGCGTATTCGTATCGGCCGCCTGCATTTCGAAAGGGGAGGATCTTATCGGCTGCACGGTCGAACACCACGAGGTCTACGTTGCCGTCTCCATCAAAATCCATCGTGTTGATCTGTGCCGAGTTGAGTCCGCCTGCCCATGGCATCGTGAGCGCGCGGCCATCCACCTCCACCGGTATACTTTGATCGAGCGAATAGGTGAACTGGGCAAACGATGCGACCGGCAAAAACAGGAGTATGATCAGAATACGGACCATAAATATTCTTATCCCCCCATTAACGTTCGCCAAATGCATACCCTTATCTTGCCACCAAGATAATGAGGATCGAAGACCTATATAAGCATTTTCTTTCTTCGACGGGTGTCTCTACCGACACCAGGATGATCACCCCCGGTTCGGTATTTTTCGCTCTGAAGGGCCCCAGGTTCAACGCAAATGAGTTTGCCGAAGAAGCATTAAAAAAGGGAGCGGCTTACGCTGTTGTCGACGAACAAGCCTTTGTGACGAACGACAAATGTATTCTTGTCGACGATGGCCTTACAGCACTGCAGGACCTTGCCCGTTATCATCGCTCGCAGCTCAAGATCCCATTTGTGGCGCTCACGGGCTCGAACGGCAAGACGACCAGTAAAGAACTCGTCAACGCAGTGCTGTCGACAAAATTCAGGACCCACGCCACGAAAGGCAATCTCAATAATCATATTGGCGTTCCACTCACGGTTTTGTCGATCGGCCCTGCCGTCGAGATGGCGGTGATCGAGATGGGTGCGAATCACGTTGGTGAAATTGCCGATTTGTGCAGCATCGCCAACCCGACTCATGGGTTTATAACCAACATTGGGAAGGCACACATCGGAACATTCGGGGGATTCGAGAATATCGTGAAAGGAAAATCTGAGCTGTACGATCACCTTGAACGCACAGGCGGGACAACGTTTGTAAATTCCCAGAACAAACTTTTGGCCGATCTCGCTAAAAGATTCAAGTCAGCTGTGTGGTATCCTTCGCCTGGCGATTTTTACAAGTGTTCTTTGATATCGAGTGATCCGTTCCTGCTGGTGGAGGCAGAGAATGGCGACCAGGTGCAAACGCAGCTTACGGGTGCTTATAACTTCGAGAACGTTGCGGCAGCATTGTGTATCGGAAAGTTCTTTGGTGTCGATCCGGCAAAGGCCAACGCGGCACTGTCGGCATACACACCTTCGAACATGCGATCACAAGTAATGAAGAAGGGGAGTAATACTGTTATCCTGGATGCCTACAACGCCAATCCCAGTTCAATGGCCGCAGCGATCGAGAATATTGCATCGATGAACGCTTCGAACAAGGTTCTGATGATCGGCGACATGTTCGAGCTCGAAGGTGAAGCGGAGAAAGAACATCGTGAAATAGGAAGGTTAATTAAGCTGAAGGGATTTAAGAATGTTTACCTGTGCGGTTCGCTGTTCAAAGCGGCGCTGAACGAAATTCCTTTCGCGAAACATTTTGAGAAAAAAGAACAACTGGTTGAAGAACTCAAAAAGAATCCGATAAAGGATGCAACCATCCTGGTTAAGGCATCAAGAGGGATCGGGTTAGAGGCAGTTGTTGAATATCTTTGATCATGGATAAGATTCTGAAATTCTTAAAAGCGGTTGGCAAGAATAACAACCGCGACTGGTTCGAAAAAAATAAACCAACCTACCTCGAAGCAAAAGAAAGCTTCGACGATTTTCTTGAGGCCCTTCACAAAGATCTCCTGAAATTCGATGAAGGCCTGGCTGGTCTGAATCCACGTAAGCTCGCTTTCAGAATTTATCGCGACGTACGTTTCAGTAAAGACAAACGTCCATACAAAACGAACATGGGCGCGGGTTTTTCGCCCCACGGAAAGATGGAGCAGGAACCGGGGTACTATCTTCATATAGAGCCAGGAAAGAGCTTCATCGCAGGCGGACTGTACATGCCCGACCCGGCTAACCTCGCCAGGATCCGGCAGGAGATCGACTACAACGCGCCCCGGCTGCTGAAGATCCTGAACGATAAAAAGTTCAAGGCATTTTATAAAGGCCTCGACGAGTGGGATAAGTTAAAGACAATGCCCAAGGGCTACGCGAAAGATCATCCTCACATAGAGCTGCTGAAAAACAAGAGCTTCATCGTAACACACATGTTTACAGATGCTGAGGTGGCAAACAAGAACTTCAGGAAGAAGGTAGCGGAGGCATGTAAGCTCATGAAGCCGTTCAATGATTACCTCACCGAGGCAATAGCTTAAATTCCCAGCACTTCTTTCAGCTTCGTGTAACCACTTTGGCTCAGCGGTATTCTCACACCGCTCTTCAACAGCGCCACGTGATTATCTTTTTCGAGCGGTTCGATCCTCGTAAGCTCCTGTAAGTTCAACAGGTACGAACGATGTATTCTTACAAACTCATTTGTATCGAGTGTTTGCTCGAAGTAGCTCATCGTTTTCTTTTTGAGGAAGAACCCATCCTTCGTGTGGATCTTTACATAATCGTCGAATGCTTCGAGATAGTGTATCGTGTGCACCGGTACGATCACGATGTTACTTCCCTTCTTTACAACAATGCGGTTCTTTTCTTCCGGCTGCGGGATCGATTCTGTTAAGGTGGCAGGTGGAGGTGTTTGCCGGGATCCCATCCATTTCTGCATGGCTTTGTCGAAGCGTTCCTTTGCGAATGGCTTCAGCAGGTAGTCAACCGCATGTGATTCGAAAGCCTTGATCGCATACTCATCGAATGCAGTTGTAAAGATCACCGACGGCGGCGTGTCGAGCAGTTCCAGCATTTCGAAGCCTGTGATCTTCGGCATCTGGATATCGAGAAAAATGAGATCGGGTTTATGTTGCGCGATTGCCTTCACGCCTTCGAATCCATCGTTGCATTCCTGCAGGATCGAAACGTCGGTCCATGATTGCAAATACTCTCTGACCATACTGCGGGCCAATGGTTCATCGTCTATGAGGATGACCTTGATCATACCTGTGGAATTTTTATTGTGGTTGTAAATATCGAATCCTCTGCCGACGTCTGCAGAAGGTTGTTGTTGAAATAAATGAGATACAATCTCCGCGAGATCGAATTAAGTCCGAAGCCCGTCCCTTTAGGTTGCGATGTCGCCGGGTCGAATGGGTTCCGGACGCGTATCACGAGGCTTTTATCTTCAACAGTTGCGTCGATCGCGATGGTTATTTCACCAATAGTATCGTACAGTCCGTACTTGATCGCATTCTCGACGATCGGTTGCAGCAGTAACGGCGGCAGCTTGCATGTCTTCGATTGCTCGTCGGCGTTTATTTCTGACTTCAGTCTATAGCCGAAGCGTACTTTTTCGATATCCAGGTATAGCGACAACTGGTGCAGCTCTTCTTCGAGGCTCACGACCTGCCGGTCGTCTTTCTTCACGGTGCCGCGAAGGAAGTCCGACAATTGCTGGATCATTTTTCTTGCGAGCTCAGGCTGTGAAACCACGAGTGCGTTTATTGAATTCAGACTGTTGAAGAGAAAGTGCGGCTGAAGCTGTTGACGAAGCTGCGAGAGCTCGGCCTCACGGGCCAGTCGTTCGGTGTCGGTCTTCATCTTCGTGTTCTGCTGTTGTTCTTCAATGAAATACCACATCCAGCTTATCGCGGCCACGAAGAGCATTTGCATCCATGCAATGATGAATCGAACGAATAGCGATTCGTCAAGGAAGTAAGAATAGTTTCCCGGTGCATTGATGTATGCCATAACCGCAGGAAGGCCGTATGGCAACACCAGGAAAGTAAATAATGCCGCAAGGGCAAGACTGAAAGCTAAAAGGTTGAGGAGGTTCCTGGGGCTCGGCCTGTAATAGCGGAGCATGGAGTTCAGTACGTAGCCTGCGATTGTCCAGTCGAGTTGTGTAACGGCTGCGTCGGCAAGCGAAACGGTCCAGCTGAATTGAAACTGCCTGACCAGTATCGTGCCGACGAGCGTCCAAAAGATCCACCAGATGGCGAACTTGGCGTACGGGGTCTTTAATGCATTACTGAGAGTCAAAACAGCGGGCGTTCTTTTGTTTGCATGAATATAGCACGCTGATGAATTGTGTGGACGTAGTTGCTTGCTTCTTCTTTTTCTGTGATCGTGGAGTAGATCTCCGAACCATCCTTAAGCTCCTTGATAAGGAACAGCTCCGCCACATTTATAAACTCCCATTTCACTGGCTTGTTGCGATCGTTCAGGAAAGCATCTTCTTCACTTATCCCCAGGATACGTGCTTTTAAAAAAGCTTCGTCAAAGTTATCTGCTGCTATCAATCGAATATGTTCATCGAATTGCAGGTGCTGTGACCCTTCGTTGCATATTCTGAACACGATCTTGGCAATGTACCAGTTCATGATTTTTTTATTTAGAAGCTTTTGATTTCCAATCCACCAAAGACATTCGTTCCTCTAAGTACAAGTACCTTGTTAGGATCAATGTTTGGTTGGATCATACGCTTGTCATCTACACCCCCGAACACAGAGACGAGTTCCGATTGAATTCTCCAGTTAGAAGGTACGATAAGCTTTGCACCACCGAACACTTGTGTCATTTCCAGCATTACAGGTCCGTGTATGTCAGCCTGGGAAAGATTCAACTCACAGCCTCCGAAGAAGCTCACAACTTCACCACCACGAAAGTTCTTCGAAAGAATATTCTTCTTGGTGCTGCCAAATACATTCACCGAGTCGATCATGTCTTGCTCGCCTGTGGGAGGAGTATATGTAGAGTCGGTAGCTGCATTGGTCCCGCTACCAGTCATGTTTGAGTCGTTCCAGTTTTTGTTCCAGTCTCTACCCCACTCGCCCCACTGACCGTCTTTTTTATTGCGGCGCAAGATCATGACAAGCCCTATGGTTACGATAATTGCGGGCCAGATGAACGGTTTGATGTTGAAGTCGAAATAGAACGCGCGATCTGCGACCAGCACAACACCGATGCCGAATGGTATCAGCCACACCCAGTTTCGGAAGCTGCTGCGGGCCCCGATGAACAGGCCGACTGCGACGAGGATCATGGGAGGCGAGGTTATCCAGCGGGGGATGTCGGCCCCGGCTTCGCGGGCAATCCAGATAACGCCGACAGCGATTACCACCAGGCCGGCCCACATGCGGCCCCTGCCCCAGGTGTCGGTCGTTGTCTTGTTTTCCTGGTTTTCTAACTTTTTAACCTCCTGATTCTTGTTGTACGGTTCCATGACGCGTTGATTTTTATGTAAAGAAACGCCCGGGATGCAAGGTTGACCACCCTGGATAGGCGGGGGAAGGCGGGAAGTAGGTGAACGCGGGGTGGGAGTCGGTGAAACCAGGTTCCGAACTTCAGCTATTCGGGCTTCATATTCAGGATCCGCTTCATAAGTGGTCCTGAGGTCATGCTCGTTACGAGCGCCATGATCACAAGTGAAACGAAAACCTTCTCGTTGATCAGTCCATTTTCGAGCGCAACCAGGCCAAGAATGATCTCCATTGCGCCGCGGGCATTCATACCGAAACCGGCAGCAAGCGCTTCGCGCCAGGTGGCGCCGCCAATCCTGGTGCCAATGCCGCAACCAACAACCTTACCGACAAAGGCGATCACGATGATCACCAGCGTAAGCATCGGGTCGAAGTTGCTGAAGAAGTTTACGCGCAAGCCGATCGACACAAAGAACAGTGGTGCAAAAATGTTGTTGATGAATTGATGGACGATCTCTTTCGCTCGTTCCGAAAAATGTTCGGAGTCGCCAATACAAACACCAATAATAAATGCTCCGAACACTGCGTGTATGCCGATGTATTCCGTGAATGAAGCACCGAGGAAGGCGAATGCAAGGGCCAGCGAAAGAATGCCGCCGGGCCACGCAAGATTTTTATTCAACCAGGGGAGTATGCGATTGATAACACCGCGCCCCACGGTGAGCATGATCCCTGTAAAGGCAAGAGTGAGTATCGTGGTGCTTAAGATCGGCAAACCTTCGGAACTCTTGCCGATCATTCCAAGTATCAGTGAAAAGATCAACCAGCCCACTGTATCGTCGATCATTGCCGACGCGACCACGAGCAGTCCTGTTCGTGTTTTGAACAGACCTGTGTCCATGAGAATTCGTACGATGACAGGCAACGCGGTAATCGACATTGCTGTACCCATGAACAATGCGAAAATGAATTCAGAACTATTCTCGGCGATACCGAAGAACTGCGGATAGTAATAAGGGAATATGAAACCGATCGCGAACGGGATCACAAGACCAAACAAGCTCGTAACCACGGCGACCTTTCCCTGTTGCCACACAATATGCAGATCTACTTCAAGTCCGGCGATAAACAACAGCATAACGACTGCTACCTGCACCATGCCAGAAAGCACCACGCCCGACGCAGCCCCGGGGGGAAATAACGTTGTGAACCATTCGGGTTGAAGCATTCCCATGATGGTTGGGCCGAGAATGATACCGGCAAGGATCTCGCCCACAACCGCAGGTTGCTTGAGTCGCCGCGCGATCTCCGCAAACAGCCGCGCCATAAGCAACATGACGCTCAGTTGTATGAGGAGGTGAACGACAGCTTCGTGCGGAAACTTACCCATGGTATTTGCTTGGTTGAACGACTAATAAACTACAGGGCAGGTCGGCAAGAATATATTCTATGTCGTGAGGGAAGATCCTGTCCAGGAAAGAAAACTTTCGTGGAGGTGCACCAACAACCAACAGGTCGGCACTTTTTCTTTCGGCGAACCGGGGCAATTCAAAACCAGATTTACCCGACACCATTTTAATATTTACCCGAATGCCTTCGTGAGGAATGCGTTGCAACATCTCTTCAACTTTCTGGATCTCTTGTTTCACCAGGCCCTGTCGTGCGTCGTCGTATTCTTCTTCTGTGTATTGATCGCTTGCGGCCATGGTGAGTCCGTAGAGTTTTACTTCGCGCACAATATGCACCCACGCACCGCTGTGCCGGGGCACAAACTGGCATGCGGTATATATAGCCTCCTTAACATATGTGCTGTCTTCGGCACTCACAACAACATTTTTATAGGGCCGCTCTTCTTTTGTTGGATTGATGATGGTTAGCACGGCACACCCTGCCTTTCGAAGAACTTTTCGTGCAATAGTACCTACATAAAATTGTACGAGGTTCTCTTTCTTGAGTGCGCCTGTGACAAGCAAGTCTACTTTATGTTTCTTACAGCATGCAAGTATGACCTTTGCGGGTTCACCGGATTCCCAGGCAATCGAGAGCTTTTCGCGCACGAGTCCACAGCTGTCGATCATTCCATTGAGACGCCTCTCTGCTTCAGGTGTTTGTGTGCCTACATGAATAAGGAGTACCTCCGATGTAAATAGGCGTGCAAGACGAGCCGTTTCCGACAACATCGCTTCTGCCGTTGGCGAGAAAGCTATGCCCAGGGCGATCTTGTTAAATGAAATGCTCATCAGCCGTCGCCGAAATTAGATAAAAACCGCTGCCCGTTTGGACAGATTGCATTAAAATCTAATATTAGAATGCCTTCCTCGCCCCTGATGAAATTGTTTTTACGTAACCTGATCCTTGGCCCAGGTAAATTTATTGAGGACTATTCCCTGTACCAGCGGGCGTTGCTGCTCGGCTACCTGGAGCTTCTCACGATTGCGATCGCTACGTTTTACTTCGGAGTGAACCTCGCAAGAGGTATGTCTTCCGGAAACCTCCAGTACACCATTATCGTGATCGTTTCACTGTTTGCTCTTTATCTCACGCGACTTGGCTATTACAACACTGCGACCATAGTTCAACTGGTGATGGCGAATTCAGTAGTGTTTTATTTTTCATTGTTTTACGACAGCGCCGATGCCAACTACCTGTTCTTCATATCGAACGCACTCGGTGCCTTTGCAATACTGGGCTATCACAATCGGTTACTTGCCATGGGTGCCGTTGCTTTCTCGCTGGCATTGTTCATTATTTCATACACAGGCACCTTTGGATATTATCCGAAGGATCATAACATTTACCTGTTCTTCAATTTTATTTTTATCTATATCGTTTGTGTGGTAATCCTCTATTTCACTTTGAGGATCCATCACCACTCCGAGCAAATCACACAAACGAAGAACGCACAGTTACAAAAAGCCAATGCCGAGCTCGACCGATTCGTCTACAGCGCTTCGCACGACCTTCGGGCCCCCCTTAGCTCGCTGCTGGGCCTGATCGAACTTGCACGAAAGTCTGACGACCGCAACGAGATCGAGAACTACCTGACCATGATGAAGGGAAGGATCAATCATCTCGACGATTTCATTCGCGAGATCATCGACTACTCTCGCAACGAACGAATGGAGGTTGTTCGACAGCCCGTGAATCTTTACCAGTTGGTTGAAGAGACCACCTCAAACCTGATGCACCTCGAAGGCGCCGACGCGATTGTTATACAAAACCATGTGCCACTCGACATGGTACTCCCAAGTGATGCCATGCGGTTGAAGATTGTTCTGAACAACCTGCTGAACAACGCCATCAAATACCACGACCCCCGGAAAAACACCAGGTACATCCGCATCTCCGCCAACCCGGTCGCGGAGGGCACCCATTTTTCCGTGTGCGACAATGGCATGGGCATCTCTGCCGAACACCACGATAAAATTTTTAACATGTTTTACCGCGCATCCGACAAATCGAAAGGGTCGGGCCTCGGACTCTATATAGTAAAGCAGAGCCTCGGTCAGTTGGGGGGAACCGTAAGTCTTAAATCTCACCTGGGCGAAGGCTCAACGTTTACAGTCCTAATTCCTTCTTAGTTATATTTGCGCCTTATGGCCCAACAGGACGACAATCTTTTGAAGAAAGTGATCTCCCACGCGAAGGAGTACGGATTTATTTTTCCCTCCAGTGAGATCTATGATGGACTTAGTGCAGTTTACGACTACGGTCAGAATGGCGCAGAGCTCAAGAATAATATTAAAGAGTATTGGTGGAAATTCATGACCCAGCTCCACGACAACATCGTGGGTATCGATGCTGCTATTTTCATGCATCCCACCGTGTGGAAAGCTTCCGGGCACGTAGATGCGTTCAACGACCCGATGGTCGACAATAAAGACTCCAAGAAACGTCGTCGTGCTGATGTATTGATCGAAGGCGCCATCGAAAAGATGGAGGACAAGATCAACAAGGAGGTTGAGAAGGCCGCAAAGAAATTTGGTGAGTCTTTCAATAAAGAGCAGTTTGTAACTACAAACGCGCGTGTTCTCGAATATCAGAAAAAGATCGACGAGACGAACGCCCGCCTTAAAAATGCCATGGCCAGCTCCGACATGGCCGAGCTGAAACAGATTATTGTGGATCTCGAGATCACCGACGAAGATTCGGGTACGAAGAACTGGACCGACGTTCGTCAGTTCAATCTCATGTTCTCAACGGAAATGGGATCGGTAGCTGAAGATGCAAACAAGATCTACCTGAGGCCCGAAACGGCACAGGGTATTTTCGTAAACTTTTTGAATGTACAGAAAACGGGAAGGATGAAGATCCCTTTCGGTATTGCCCAGATCGGCAAAGCATTTCGTAACGAGATCGTAGCGCGCCAGTTCATTTTCCGGATGCGCGAGTTCGAGCAGATGGAGATGCAGTTCTTTGTGAAGCCCGGCGAAGAAATGAAGTGGTACAACCACTGGAAAGAAAAGAGATTGAAGTGGCACAAGGCATTGGGATTGGGTGAAAGCAACTATCGTTTCCACGATCACCTCAACCTGGCTCACTACGCTAACGCCGCGTGCGATATACAATTCAATTTCCCGATGGGTTTCAAAGAACTTGAAGGAATTCACTCGCGCACCGACTTCGATTTGAAAAGTCACGAGAAGTTTTCGGGCAAGAAATTGCAGTACTTCGATCCCGAGGCCAACCAAAGCTATATCCCGTATGTGATCGAGACTTCTATCGGCCTCGACCGCATGTTCCTCGCCACCCTGTCGAGTTCATATAAAGAAGAGAAGCTCGACAACGGCGAGGATCGCGTTGTTTTGTCAATTCCTGCGCCGCTTGCTCCCAATAAAGTGGCCGTGCTGCCGTTAGTAAAGAAGGATGGTCTCCCCGAAAAGGCCGAGACCGTCATGAACGACCTAAAACTCGATTTCCGCTGTTATTACGAAGATAAGGACACCATTGGGAAGCGCTATCGCCGCATGGATGCAATTGGTACGCCGTTCTGCGTGACGATCGATCACGAGACGTTGCAGAATGACACAGTAACAATTCGCCACCGCGACAGCATGAAGCAGGATAGGATCAAGATCGCCGATATTAAGGCGGTACTCGAGAAGGCGTGTTCGATGAAGAGCTTGCTAGCTACTATCTAACCATACATTTGGAGGTTGTTTACGGATTTGCATTTATACTGGGCTTCCTGGTAGTCGTTTCCTATGTGGAAAACTTCAAGAAGTTCAACAGGATTATATTTCCCCTGCCCGACGGGGTAAAGAAGTACCTGATCCAGTACTATCCGTTTTACAAAAGACTTTCCTTCCGGCGCAAACGCAAATTCGAAGTAAGGATCAAAAGGTTTTTGAACTCGTTCGATTACGAGCTTCGGGGCAACATGCGCTTTACCCCGGAAGTGCAGGCAGTACTCGGTGGTGCTGCAGCGCGGATATCATTAAACCTTCCCGAAGAATGTTTCAATTTTTATAACACGATCGTTCTTTACCCGGAATATTATCATTCCAAAATTACGAGCAAGAATCACAAAGGCGAGGTAAATCCTGGCGCACGAACAATTGTATTTTCGTGGAAGGGTATTGTTGAAGGTTTCAATCGTGGCGAAGACGGTCTGAATCTTTTAATGCACGAATATGCTCATGCTTTATTTTTTGAACACAAGCTGATGCATGAAGAGTACGAGATATTCAATGACGAGGCATTTAACCGTGTGATGGGGCAGGCAGAGATCGAGATCGAACGGATAAAGGCGGGCACGAATCATTTTCTAAGGCACTACGCGGCCACCAATGTGGAAGAATTTTTTGCGGTGGCTACTGAGAATTTTTTCGAGAGATCGGCACAATTCAAGAAAGAACTACCGGAGCTCTATGGAACTTTAGTATTATTGCTGCGCCAGGATCCGGCAAAAGATTAAAGATTTAAAATTGAATTGGTCAACCTTACTTTCTGCCGACAGGCAGGATCAAAAAAAAGAGGCCAGCGACGAATACACGCGAAGTTCGTTCGAACGCGACTTTGATAGAATAATTTTTTCGCACCCCTTTCGCAAGCTGCAGGATAAAACGCAAGTCCATCCCTTACCCGAACACGACTTTGTACACACGCGCCTGACCCACAGCCTTGAAGTTTCGAGTGTTGGAAGGTCGCTGGGAAAACTTGCTGGCCAGGTGATCACCGACCGCCATCCTGAACTGAATTCAAAATTTTCTTCTTTCGATTTCGGCGCGATCACAGCAGCGGCATCCCTCGCCCACGACATGGGCAACCCTCCGTTTGGTCATGCAGGCGAAGCAGCACTGTCGGAGTACTTTAAGTTGACCAAAGCATTTGATGTTTCGAAAGCAGAGCACGAAGATCTTATCAACTTCGAAGGCAACGCACAGGGGTTTCGCATACTCAACAAGAAACAGTTCGGCCTCCGCCTCACCTACGCAACACTTGGAGCATTCACAAAATATCCCTGCCCTTCACTTTTAACCGACCGCGACAAAAAAAGGAAGAGTCAAAAGAAATTCGGGTACTTCCAATCGGAAGCGGACGCCTTTAAGGACGTGGCCGAAAGTCTTGGGCTTATACAAACCACAAACGGAGCGTGGTGTCGTCATCCGCTTGCATTTTTGGTCGAGGCTGCAGACGACATTTGTTACAGCATCATCGATCTCGAAGATGGATGCCGTATGGGGCTGGTGACCTTCAACGAAACGGTAGATCTTCTTGCACCGATACTTGGATCGAAGCTGGATCGTGCGAAGCTGTCGACCCAATTTGGTCTGAACGAAAAACTTGGTGTGCTGCGAGCGATGACGATTGGTGAACTCATCGATGCTTCGACGGAAGTTTTTCTCGACAACGAAGAGCCTATCCTCGATGGGTCATTTGATAAAGCACTTACTGATCTGTGTAAGTTTAAGGATGCACTCGGTGTGATCAATAAAGTTTCGGTTGAGAAAATTTATCGGACACATACGGTTGTGGAAATAGAAGCGTCGGGCCACGAAGTGCTGCCGGGATTGCTTCATGAATTTGTTACGGCGGGGATAGAGCTTAACAATCCATTGGCTTCGAAGAAGTATAAGAATCTTGCATTACTCTTTCCGGAAGAAATTCGTGCAGAGATCGCCGCGCCAGGTGTTAGTCAATATACTATATTCCGAAGTGTTATTGATTTCATTTCTGGGCTTACGGATCGGCATGCGTTGGCACTGTATAGAAAAATCAAAGGTATTTCATTCTAGTCGTTTCGCGGGGGTTCTGTGTTCTGAGACCCTACATGTCTACTTACCGTGCGGTGCACGGAGACATCCTGCGTATTTCGATGCGGTGTTCTATTAGTCCGCAGACACTCTCCATAACGACCTGATCCCACAACTGATCCGGTCATCAGAACCCAGAGCCCAGAACAAAAAAAATTTTTAGCTTACGAAATGCAAAAGAAAGTCTATGATGCCATCGTCGTCGGCTCCGGTATCTCCGGCGGTTGGGCTGCGAAGGAACTAACTGAAAAAGGTCTGAAAGTTCTCATGCTGGAACGGGGCGGTCCGATGATCCACCCAAACTATCCTACATCAACTCTCAAACCCTGGGAATTTGAGCACCGAGGCCGACTCACTCCCGAAGAAAGAGAAAAACATCACATACAGGCCCGTCACTATTCTATCAGTGAAGAAACGAAACACTTCTACATCAACGATCTCGAAAATCCATACACCGAACTGAAACGCTTCGACTGGATACGCGGTAACACCGTCGGCGGTCGTTCGTTGCTGTGGGCACGTGTATGCCTTCGCTGGAGCGATCTCGACTTCGAAGCAAACAAGAAAGACGGTCACGGTGTCGACTGGCCTATACGCTACAAAGACATAGAGCCGTGGTACGACTACGTCGAACAATTCATCGGCGTCAGCGGACAAGCCGAAGGTATTCCTCACTTGCCCGACAGCAAGTTTCAACCGCCGATGGAAATGTCGTGCGTCGAGAAAGACTTCAGGGAAAAAGTGAAAGCAAAATTTCCGGATGTTCACGTCACCATCGGGCGAACTGCAAACCTTACGTTGCCAGTAAAAGGGCGCGGACAATGTCAGTTCCGAAATCTTTGTTCGCGTGGATGCCCTTACGGTGGATACTTCAGTACCAATGCCAGCACACTACCGGCTGCTTTTGCAACCGGAAACTTTGAGCTTCGTCCTCATGCGATCGTGAATCGTGTGTTGGTGGATGAAACTACAGGTAAAGCTACGGGTGTGGAATTCATAGATGCTGAGACCAATAAAGTAGAGGAGGTTTATTCAAAGATCGTGTTCCTTAATGCTTCGACGATCGCAACCGCATTTATCTTGTTGAACTCGACATCGAACAGGTTCCCGAATGGTTTAGGCAACGGCAGTGACCAGGTTGGCAGAAACATTATGGACCACACGAAAGGCGCCGGGGCAGATGCAACGGTCGAAGGCTTCGAAGATCAGTATCACTCCGGCCGGCGACCAACAGGTATCTATATCCCCCGCTTCAGGAATATCAAAGAGCAGCGAAAAGACTACGTTCGCGGCTTCGGATACCAGGGCAACGGTTCACGTGGCGGTTGGAGAACCCTCATTAACGGAACGACACTCGGTGAGGATATGAAAGAATCGGCCACAACGCCAGGACCCTGGGGAATTAACATTGGAGCCTTCGGCGAATGCCTTCCGTACTCCGATAATCGTGTGACGTTAAATAAAGACGTGAAGGACAAATACGGCAGACCAACGTTGAACATGGACGTGAGCTTTCGCGAAAATGAAATGGCTATGCATAAGGATTCATCAATAGTTGCTGCAGAGATGCTTGAAGCTTGTGGCTACAAGAATGTGAGGCCGTATGCGAACATCTCTTACCCCGGCAACGCGAATCACGAAATGGGGTCGGCAAGAATGGGCCGCGACCCGAAGACATCGGTGCTCAATGGCTATAACCAGATGCACGAGTGTAAAAATGTTTTCATAACCGACGGATCTTTCATGGTCTCTTCGAATAATGTAAATCCTTCATTAACTTATATGGCAATGACTGCGAGGGCGGTCGATTACGCCATAAAAGAATTCAATAAGGGTAACATATGAAGAGATTAACGTTGTTATTATGTATAGTTCCTTTCGTAACGACTGCGCAGAAATTCGCATTTGAACAGGGCAACAAAAAGATTGACCTCTATTACGGTAACGCCCTCATTACATCTTTTATATACTTCGATTCTCTTTTCAAAACAGCATACTATCCTATTGCTACCGTAAGCGGTACTCGTATCACGCGCGATTATCCATACGTAAGAAAAGCAGGTGAACGCACCGATCATCCTCATCACGTCGGATTATTCTTTGCTCACCAGTCGGTAAACGGCCACGACTTCTGGAACATGAGCACCGCGATCGCGCCAGCCAAAAGAAAGAACTACGGCACTGAGAAATTCGTAAGCGTTAAGACAGCAATCAAAAAGAATACGGCGATAATTAATTCGCAGGCAGACTGGAAACTTAATGATGGCGGAAACGTCTTGAGAGAAAAAACTGAAATGAGATTCAGTGTATCCGGCAGCGACCTCATCATAGATCGCACAACAGAACTGAAAGCCCTGACCGACGTAACATTCAAAGACGAAAAAGATGCGCTCCTCGGCCTTCGTGTGGCAAGAGAACTCGAGCTTCCGGTGGCAGGAAAAGACCGTTTTGTTTTGGAGAACGGTAAAGAATCGGAGCCAATGGAAAACGACATCACCAAAGTGACGGGAAACTATAAGAACAGCGAGAGCGTAATCGGGGAAGCCGTTTGGGGTAAGAAAGCCACCTGGGTTTCACTCGACGGAAAGCTCCACGGCAAAGATGTTTCCGTTGCAATCATCGACCACCCACGCAACGTGGAGTATCCGTCGTACTGGCATGCCCGCGGGTATGGACTATTCGCCGTTAATCCCCTGGGCAAACAAGTTTTCACAGAAGGAAAAGCCAGCCTGGACCTCTTCCTCAAGAAGGGTGAATCGACAACATTTCGCTACCGGATCGTTATCCGGGAAGGCAGCCAATTAACCCCTGCCGAACTTAATCAACACCTTAAGACTATATCGGAAATTAAGTAGTTTTACGCCCTTATGTGGGAAAGAATAGCCGACGGCATCATCCGGTTGCGTGTTTATCTTTTTGCCGGGATCACGCTCGTTACCCTCGTGATGGGATACTTCGCAACGAAGGTCCAGATGAGCTACGATCTCCCGCGCACCGTTCCCCTCGACGACCCCGACATGGTCTTCTACCAGAACTTCAAAGATCAGTTCGGGGAAGACGGCAACATGATAGCGATCGCTCTCAAAGACAGCTCACTATATGAATTAAAAAACTTCCAGAGGTTTCGTCAGCTCAGCAACGAGATCCGCTCCATCGAAGGGATCCAGGAAGCACTATCATTGCCGCTCGCGAAGATCGCGTTAAAAGATACACTCAATAAACGCTTCGTGCCCACGTCGTTGTTCCCCGAAAACATCGCGACACAGGCCGAGCTCGACAGCCTGCTTCAACTCGCCAACGCGCAGGTATTCCAGATCAACCAACTTTCGAACACAAAGAACGGAGCCACGCGACTGATCGCCCCGATGCGAAAAGACTACGCCAACTCGGCCAAACGGATCGGGGTTGTCGATAAGCTCAAAGCTTACGGCGATGCATTCACAAAAGACACAGGCATCCAGTTACACTATGCCGGACTTCCTTTCGTAAGGACCGTGATGGCTACGCAAGTGAAGGCCGAGCTTTCGATGTTCCTCTACCTGTCGGCCATCGTTACCGGTTTGATCATGCTGCTGTTCTTCAAGTCGGTACGGGCAGTGATCTTCTCGATGATCATGATAGGTGTGATGGTGGTATGGGTTATGGGTACGATAACCCTGCTCGGTTACAAGATCAGCCTCCTCAGCGGACTCATTCCACCCGTGATCGTAACCATCGGCATCACGAACGCGATCTATCTTTTAAATAAATACCATCTCGAGTTTGTAAAGAGAAAGAACAAGACCGAAGCCATCCGCGCTGTCGTACTCAAGATGGGTCTCGCTACATTCCTTACCAACCTCACCGTTGCAATTGGATTTCTCACACTGTTGTCGACCGACATCATGGTGCTCCGTGAGTTCGGTATCGTTGCAGGTCTTAACATCATCGCACTGTTTGTTGTTACGCTCGTGATGATACCCGGCATGTTGTCGTGGATGCCGGAGCCAAGCTCGAAACACTTGCGTCACCTCGACTTCAAGCTACTGGGGGGTTTTGTGAAGCTCGTCGATTTACTGGTACATCGTCACCGCGCTTACATCTATATCGCCACACTTGCGATCACAGTTATCTCGGTGATAGGTATCTCGAAACTTTATTCGGTTTCGTACATGGTCGATGACATTCCGGAAGACAGTCCGTTGAAGCGTGACCTTAAATTTTTGGAAGAGAACTTCAGTGGCTTCATGCCCCTGGAGATGGTGGTCGATATCAATGCGCGGCGCAAGAAGCCATTACAGGACCTTAAGATCATGCAGGCTATCGATCGCTTCGAAGGCTCGTTGGATTCTATTACGGTTACGTCGACACCGATCTCCGTGGTTAGCCTTGTGAAAACCGCCAAGCAGGCATATCACAATAATAATCCCAACAGGTACCAGTTGCCTTCGTCGATGACCGACGCGGCATTTGTGCTGCAATACATGAAGGGCCAGAGCGACAGCAGCGGATTGTTCAAATCATTCATCGATTCGTCGTACACCAAGATGAGGATCTCGATGCAGATGGCAGATATCGGATCGCACAAGATGGACTCGTTGATCAACCAGATCATACAGCCCAAGACCGATCATTTGGTAACAGAGTTGAAGAAGAACCTTAAAGGACCGACCGATAGCGTAAGAGTTTCGATCACGGGTTCGTCGAAAATCTTCATAAAAGGCAGCAAGTTTTTGATCGATAACCTTACCGAGAGTTTAATACTGGCTTGTATCCTGATCACACTCTCGATGGCGTTGTTGTTTGCGAACTGGCGAATGATCCTGATCTCACTTATTCCTAACGTGATCGCGTTGATGATCACCGCCGGACTGATGGGTTATTTTAACATTCCACTCAAAGCGAGCACAGCATTGATCTTCAGTATCACGTTTGGAATTTCTGTCGATAACTCGATCCGCTTCCTGGCGAAGTACCGGCAGGAGCTGTTATCGACCGGGTTTTTCGTTCCCAGATCTGTAAGTGAAAGTATTCTTGAGACCGGGAAGAGTATCGTGTATACGTCGATCGTCCTGTTTGCCGGGTTTATCATCTTCGCATTCTCCGATTTCGGGGGAACGGTGGCGCTGGGTCTGCTGACCTCGACCACACTCATCATTTCGATGTTCACAAACCTCATCCTGCTGCCCGCCCTCATAATGACGTTCGACAAGCCCAAGCGCAAGGTAGACCGTCAGCTCATCGACGATATCGATCCAAACTTTTACGGAGAAGCCGAGGACGTCGCCATCGATATCACAAAGATTCGTATCCACGACAGGAAAGGCTCGGCCGAATAATGAATTCAGAATCTTGAATTTCGAAATCCCGGATTCTAAGTTCGAAATTGGCGTATCTTTGTCCCTCATTTTTTGAATGCCCACAATGTCCCGTCAGTACACCGAGAATAAGGAAATGAACTTCGCAAAGATCGCGGCGGAAATCCTCGATTTTTGGGAAAAAAACAAGGTTTTTGAACGCTCTGTAAGCAACCGCGAAGGCGCTGCTCAATTCACTTTTTACGAAGGACCTCCATCTGCCAATGGTACCCCCGGCATCCACCACGTGATGGCCCGCACCGTAAAGGATATTTTCTGCCGCTACAAGACACTCCAGGGCTTCCAGGTAAAACGCAAGGGCGGCTGGGATACACACGGCCTGCCCGTCGAGCTCCAGGTGGAAAAGTTACTCGGTATCACAAAGGATGACATTGGTAAGAAGATATCAGTAGAAGAATACAACCAGAAGTGCCGCGAAACGGTAATGATGTACAAAGACCAGTGGGACGACCTTACCGTGAAGATGGGATATTGGGTCGACCTCGAACATCCGTACATCACATACAACAAAGAGTATGTAGAGACGCTGTGGTGGCTGCTGAAGCAACTGTACGATAAGAAACTTCTCTACAAAGGTTATACGATCCAGCCCTATTCGCCTTCTGATGGAACAGGATTGAGCTCGCATGAGTTGAATCAGCCCGGTTGTTACAAAGAGGTAAAAGACACTTCGATTGTTGGGCAGTTTAAAGTAAAGAAGAACGAGAAATCGAATTTCTTGTTTAAGGATGTTGAAGGAGATGTATATGTGTTGGCCTGGACGACCACTCCCTGGACGCTTCCTTCTAACACCGCATTGGTCGTTGGAGAAAAAATCGATTACGTTTTAATCAAAACAAAAAATAAGTACACTAACATACCTGTAAACGTTGTCCTCGCAAAGGATCGCGTTTCAGCCTACTTCACTGAAAAGGAAAGCCCCGTCATTGCTCAATCGTTCAAAGGCAAAGATCTCATTGGTGTTCAGTACGAACAGTTGATGCCTTACTTGCAACCACTGTACGATGCCGACAAAGCATTCAGAATTGTTAGCGGCGACTTCGTTACTACCGAAGACGGTACTGGTATCGTTCACTCTTCTCCAACATTCGGTGCCGACGACTTTCGTGTGTCGAAACAAAATGGAATTCCGCCACTCACCGTTCGCGATGCAGCAGGTAACGAAGTGCCGACTGTTGACAAGAAAGGAAAATTCATTTCGCAAGTAGGGGAGAAGCTTGCTGAAGGTGTTTTAAAATACAAGATCAGGACACATAAGACACTTCACGCGGATGAGTTTTATGTCAAGAACTATACGGATGAGGATGAGTCGAATCCCGATTATAAAAACACCGACGTCATCATTTCTATTATTCTTAAAGAAGAGAACAAAGCATTCGACGTAAGAAAATACGAACACACCTATCCGCACTCGTGGCGTACCGATAAGCCTGTGCTGTACTATCCTCTCGATGCGTGGTTTATCAAAACAACGGCGATGAAAGACAGGATGGTTGAACTCAACAAGACCATCAACTGGAAACCCGAGTCGACTGGAACAGGTCGTTTTGGCAACTGGCTGGAAAACCTGGTGGATTGGAACCTCTCGCGCTCACGTTTTTGGGGCACGCCGTTGCCTATCTGGCGTACAAAAGACGGTTCCGAAGAAATATGTATCGGCTCCGTAGCCGACCTGAAAACCGAAGTTGAGAAAGCTGTCAAAGCCGGTTACAAAAACCCCGCAGACATCGATAACCTCGACCTTCACCGTCCCTTTGTGGATGATGTTGTACTCGTAAGCAAGTCGGGTCAGCCCATGTATCGCGAGACAGACCTCATCGACGTGTGGTTCGACTCCGGTGCAATGCCGTATGCACAATGGCATTATCCTTTCGAGAACAAAGAGATATTCAAGAACGCATTCCCCGCCGATTACATCGCGGAGGGTGTCGATCAAACACGTGGATGGTTCTTTACCCTTCACGCGATAGCCGTAATGTTGTTCGATAGCGTTGCATTCAAGAATGTGATCTCTAACGGACTTGTGCTTGATAAAGACGGCAACAAGATGTCGAAGCGCAAGGGCAACGTGGTGAACCCGTTCGAAGCGCTTGCGAAATACGGACCCGACGTGATCCGCTGGTACATGATCGAGAACGCACCGCCGTGGGATAACCTGAAGTTCGATGAAGAAGGTGTGAGGGAAACTCAACGCCGGTACTTTGGAACGCTGCTTAACACATATTCTTTCTTCGCCCTTTATGCGAACATCGATAAGTATGAAGGAGGCAGGAATGTTGCCGCTGCAACTAATCTCGACAAATGGATCTTATCGAAATTACAATTGCTGATCCGCGAGGTTACTGACGCATACGATGATTACGAACCCACTAAAGCTGCACGTGCCATCCAGGATTTTGTAAACGACCATCTTTCGAACTGGTATGTGCGATTGAACCGTAAACGTTTCTGGGTAGGTAAGATGTCGGCAGACAAAGAGGCAGCATATTCTACTTTGTATGAATGCCTTACGGTGGTAAGCCAGTTAATGGCGCCTATCGCTCCCTTCTTCAGCGAATGGATCTTTAAAAATCTTTCAGGGAAAGACTCAGTCCACCTCTCTGATTTTCCTAAGGCCAACGCCGGGGTAATTGATGCAGAGCTCGAACAATCGATGGACTATGCGCAAAAGATCTGCTCGCTTGTTCACTCGATCCGCAAGAATGCAAAAGTGAAAGTGAGAACTCCACTCAACAAAGTTCTTCTGCCTGTGCTCGACGAACGTTTCGCACAACGGGTGAAAAGTGTGGAGGAGATCATCCGCGCCGAGGTGAACGTAAAATCGATAGAATATATCGACGATACATCCGACCTTTTGGTTAAGAAGGTGAAACCTAATTTTGCCAGGCTTGGCAAGAAGTATGGCCCGAAAATGAAGGAGGTAACAGCCGTCATTAACGCATTCAGCAAGCAGGACATCACGGCTATCGAAAAATCGGGCTCGCTCTCGCGCGACGGCTTCGACATCGCACTGGAAGACGTCCTTATCTCTTCGGAAGACGTTCCCGGATGGGCAGTAGCGTCGGAAGGGGGAGTAACCGTGGCTTTGGATATCAGCGTTACCGAAGAGTTGAAAAAAGAAGGGATTGCGAGGGATTTTGTGAACCGGGTTCAAAATCTGCGGAAAGAAATGGGCCTCGAGGTCCTCGATAAGATCGCGATTGAAGTTGAAAAAGACGGGGAGGCCGTTACCGCCGCTCTTACTGAGTTCAAGGATTACATAAGCACGGAAACTCAGGCCCTGAGTTTTGAGTTAAAGGATAAATTGGCGGAGGCAACCGAGATCGATATGGATGATTTCAGCCTAAAAGTCAGGATCAAACGTAAGCAATGAAGGTTGTTAAATTCTTTCTAATAGCATTTGCTGTCATCATCATCGATCAGACGAGTAAACTCCTTGTCTGGAAGTACATGCATATCCACCAGGAAGTGAATGTAGTTGGAGACTGGTTCAGGCTCCATTACTTGCTTAACCCCGGTATGGCATTTGGAATTCGCTGGCAGAGTGAGTTTGGCAAAATGGCCCTTACTCTTTTCAGGATCGTAGCGATGTTTGGAATCGGCTACTACCTCTATCGCATGATACTAAGGCGCGCACACCGCGGATTTCTCGTGGCCATGGCGCTGATCCTCGGAGGTGCTATCGGCAACGTGATCGACAGTACTTTCTACGGCGTGTTCTTGAACAACGCTCCGCTCGATTCACCATACAAATGGTTCCATGGCCAGGTAATCGATATGCTCTTCTTCCCGATCTTTGATTTCTACTGGCCCGAATGGGTGCCTATCTGGGGTGGAGATAATTTCGTGTTCTTCAGCCCCGTGTTCAACATCGCCGACTCTTCTATTTTTCTCGGTGTAGTAAGCATCCTTATTTTCCAGAGAAGATTTTTCAGAGAGAAAGAAGAAGCGCCGGTAACCCCAATTGCAACAGAGCCGATCGTTTCAATTGAACCTCCACAAGAGGAAGAAAAAATTAGCAATGGCTGAGAACCTGGTAATCTCCACATCGACTGATAAGAAAGCACGCTACGAAGTTCTGCTTCCGCAAATCGAATCTCTTGTTGCCGGCGAAAACGATGTTGTCGCAAACATGTCGAATGTTGTTGCTGCACTGCGGCAAACGATGGGGTTCTTTTGGGTGGGATTTTACCTGGTGAAACAGGATCAGTTGGTGCTCGGGCCGTTCCAGGGACCGATTGCATGCACTCGCATAAATTTTGGAAAAGGCGTTTGCGGAACAAGCTGGAAAGAAAAACGCACGATCGTTGTTCCTGATGTTGAATTGTTTCCGGGTCACATCGCCTGCAGCTCCGATTCAAAATCGGAAATTGTTTTACCTGCGTTCAAGAATGGAGAAGTTGCCCTCGTACTAGATGTCGATAGCGACAGGCTCAATGATTTCGATGATACAGATGCCGTTTACCTTGAACGGGTGATGCGTATCATTGAGAGATTTATCTAGCATTTACTCTTTATTCTTTATTCATTAACTTGGTAGGTATGCGAATGCTTGTCACCCTCGTTTTCGTGCTGATCGCAGCCGTCGTTACAGCACAGAACCCCCAGGAAAAATACGCACTGGTAATTGGCGTCAAGTCGTACGAATTCGTGCAACCCCTGGCCAATTCATTGAATGATGCCAGGGATCTTTCTGCTACGTTGAAGTCGAAGGGATTTCACGTGATCGAACTCTACGATCCAAAGTCGAAACGCGACATGCAGGATGCTGTCAGAAAATATTTCGGATTGCTTCAAGGCAAGAACAATGTAGCGGGGATGGTATTTTATTCCGGCCACGGAATGCAGGTAGATGGCATCAACTATCTAATCCCGGCACAGGCAAATCCCCAGATCAAAGCCGACCTGGAAGATCAATGCCTGAGTATGGACTACGTGATGCGTGCTATCGAAGAAGCAGGCAACGGCCTGAACATTTTCGTTCTCGATGCATGCAGGAATAATCCATTCAGGGGCTTCAGTCGTTCGGGCGAAAAAGGATTGAGCATGGTGAATGCACCTCGTGGTTCCTATATAGTTTATGCAACAAAACCCGGCTCGGTTGCTTCGGATGGAACAGGCCGCAACGGACTTTTTACTTCGAAGCTGTTGAAGCACATGAATGTGGACGGGCTGAAGTTTGAAGAAGTGTTTAAACGCGTTGCCGCCGATGTAGCTGCAGAGTCTGCAGATGCACAACGGCCGTGGATCTCTTCCGACTACACAGGTGATTTTTATTTCAGCCCGGGAAAAGCTGGCGCTACGCCTGCACCAAGGGAGGAGCCGGTGGTTACAAAAAAAGAAGAACCTAAACAGACCCAGAAAACCGGTGGTTCTATTTTAGGGAAGGATATCAATAAGAATAAAGAAGATGCAGGCACTGCCAATGCATCGATGGCCGGCGTTTGGCAAAACACGCAGTTTGGAACTACCCTCACACTTTTTCTCCAGGAAGACGGCAATGGTGAGTTCGATGGCGAAATGATGAAGTGGTCTGTTGCCAACGGCAAGATCACGATGACGACTACAGGCGGCGAACGGAACGTGTACAACATGAACCTCCAGGGAAACAAAATGACATTCTCCGGCGGCGATCTCGACCAGCCTTTGGTGTTTACAAAATATGATTCGAATGCCGAACCAGATACACGTTCAGTCACGACAACACCACAGACCACTCCCACTTACGGAATCGACAACAACCTGCTGGGTGTTTGGTCGGGCAACGGTGAAACAATCGAGTTTAAAAATAATGGCCAGTGTATTTACCTGGGTCAAACCTATCCATATCAAACAGGACAGGGAATGCTCAGTTTATCAACAATACAAGGGGCAATATCTTTTTATTACCAGATCAGTAACAGTCAACTGATCCTTTCGGCCAACGGAAACCAGGTGGTGTATCAAAAAGGGAACGGTGGCAATGCACAGATGTCTAACCCCAATGCCAACAGGAATTCGGGTGGAGGCAGTGTTCCGCAAGAGCTTGTGGGCAAGTGGTGTTGGGTAAATGTTACAAATACAAATAGTGGTGGTTCTTCGTCAGATCAGTGCATTACCCTTAATGGCGATGGCACTTACGTTTATTACTCCGAACGTTCTTCGAGCGTGAATGGGGGTTCGTTTTATGGTGGAACAAATTCACAGAACGGCGACCAGGGAACGTGGTACGTACAGGGCGACAGGATATTCTATAATTCTCAAAAAAGCGGGCAGGGTTCGTACCGGCTTGAGAAGAGAAATCATCCGCGGAATGTAAACGATCCGATGATTGTGTTGGATGGCCAGCCGTTTGTTACGCAGTATCAGAAAGCTCCCTGGCGGTAACGCGCTAATCTTTTTTTGATCTCATTCCCAACCATTGTTCTCGCAGATGGGTTTTCATTGTTCGTCAGGATGATGATGCAATCCTTATTGTCAACAAACCTTACGATCAGGTTCCTGTATCCAGGCCAGCTTCCGGTGTGACGAACAATCTTTCCGCTCACGGAGTCGTTCTCGATGAACCATCCAAACCCGTAGTTGTGCAGGCTGTCGTTGTTCAGTTTACCGGATGTAAATGCTTCTTCGATCGAAGCACGGCTCACTAATTTATCTGTGTACAACGCTTCATTCCATTTGAACAGGTCGCCGGTTGTTGAGTTTACGATGCCATCGCCTTCGATACCATCGAGAGGATAGACGTAGTAGTATTCTTTCAGACTATCAGGGAGCGCGTATTTCTTAAGGCTGTCGGAGTACACGAATCCGTATGCATAGTTGGGGATCACTTCGCCCGATCTCCGCGTGTTGTAAGTCCTGCTGCGCTTCATATCCAGCGGTTTGAATATGTTCTCAGCAAGAAATTCACTGTAAGGTTTTCCTGACACTCTTTCTATGATCGTAGCGAGCATGGCGTAAGCCGTATTGCTGTATTCCCATTTCTCGCCAGGTTTAAAAACAATCGCGGGCTTCAGTTTCTTAAATGATTCAATGATGTCGCTGTTGTGAGCGATCTTCTTCACATCCCATTTGTTGGCCAGCATCACATCTCCGTAGTCGGCAATACCCGATGTGTGTTGTAAAAAATGTCTTATGGTCATCCCTTTGTACGAAAGCTCGGGGAGGTATTTGGTTACATCGTCGTCGTAGCTCAGCTTGCCCTGTTCTTTTAGCATCATGATTCCCATCGCCGTGAAAGCTTTCGAGACCGACGCCAGCTCGAACATCGTGGAGTCGTTCAGCATTTCGTTCGTGTAGAAATTCGAAGGGCCGAAGCTCTTCTTATAGACTACCTGACCGTTGCGGGCCACCAGCACGTTCCCGTTAAATCGTGCCGTGTCGACCGCCGACTGCATTAGCGAATCAAGTGAGGCAACGAGCGGATCTACAGTTTCTTTTTTTTCCGGGGCGGAGCAGGCAAACAGGCAGGCCGCTGTTAAAAACAGGAGGGGTAAGTTTTTCATGCCTTAATTTATGTAAATTAACCTTTACGGGTTACGCCTGCGGGCTTGACGTCTCTGGCGCCGCACGTTCCTCAAAAAATTACACTAACCATGGAAAATCTATCCCGCCGCAACTGGTTTAAGTCTACCCTGGCAATGTCTGCCGGGTTTGCCCTGTCGTCCACCATGCTTACTGCTGCTCCAATGAGCAAGGCAGAGCGTGAATTCTTTGCCAGGAAGAGTGGCAACGCCAAGGTCAGGCTGAATTCAAACGAGAATCCATACGGTCCTTCGAAAAAAGCCCGCGAGGCCATCATGCAGATCATGAACGAAACCAACCGTTACCAGTTCGAGACGCAGGAAGTGCTTCGTAAAAAGATCGCCGAACGCGAGGGTGTCGACCCTTCGTACATCATGTTCGGAGCGGGCTCTGGCGAGATACTCTGCATCATGGGAGCAGTCTACGGCCTCGACGGCGGCAGCGTACTCTCGAGCTATCCCACATTCCCGTTGCTTATGAATTACGCCCAGGGCGTTAACGCACGGTGGGACAAGGTAGACCTCAACGACAAACTCGAGCACAACTACGATGCAATGCTTTCGGCGATCAAAGACGACACGAAAGTGGCGTTCATTTGTAACCCGAATAATCCTACCGGCACTTATGTAGACGCCGCGAAAGTAAGGGCATTCGCAGAAGAAGCTTCGAAGAAAACATTAGTGTATTGCGACGAAGCATATCTCGAGTTCATGGGGCCTCTCGAAAAAACATCGATGGTGGACCTCGTTCGTAAAGGCTCGAATGTGATTGTTGCACGTACGTTCTCCAAGATATACGGACTGGCAGGCTTGCGCATCGGATACATCGTCGCTCATCCCGACATCATCAGGAAACTGACAAAGTTTGGCGACTCTATTTCGGCAAGTCAAACAGCTATTGCAGCAGCACAGGCCAGCCTCGGCGACGAAGATTTCATGCAATTGGTGCGCACCAGGAATGCAGAAGCGCGTAAAGTTCTCACAGACTATCTCGATTCACGTAAATACATGCACGGAAAGTCTGAGATCAACGTGGTGTTCTTCCCGGCTCCGAAGGATGGGAAAACGATACTCGCAAAGTGTGAAGAGAAAGGATATTTAATTAGAATCTGGGATTATCAAAGCAAAGAGTGGTGCAGGGTGAGTATCGGGACTACCGAAGAGATGAAGGGATTTGTGAAAGCTTTCGATGAAGTGATCTCGTAGCCGCAGGCGGAGTACCAGGTGCAGAGTGCTCGGATGCCGGCACTTGCACACCGCGAAGCGGCTATTACATTCCTTGTACAGCAAACGCCGGCTTCTTGCCCAGCTCCCTCATTATTACTGTGTGAGCAACGAGCGCATCCAGGAACGTCTCCTTCGACTTGTACGGCAGCCCGAATTCTTTCGCCGTTTTCTCCACGATCGGAGCTATCGCCCGGTAATGCACGTGACAGATATTCGGAAACAAGTGATGCTCCACCTGGTAGTTTAATCCCCCGACAAACCACGAAAACATCCTGTGCTTGCGACCAAAGTTCGTGGTTGTATGTAACTGATGTATTGCCCAGTTGTTTTCAAGATTGCCATCGTCATCCGGTAAAGGATATTCTGTGCCATCGATCACGTGCGCAGGCTGAAAGATGATCGACAATACAAATCCTGCGATGAAGTGCATGATAAGAAATCCAACGATTGGCATCCACCACGCCATTGCCGGAACCAGTATCACCGGCAGCACAAACAAATAGAGCACATAAAATATTTTGGAAACGATCAGTATAGCCCATTCTATGCCCACTGTAGTTTTTTGTTTGGTCACGAGACCTTCGCGGCTATAACGGTTCAGGCGGGAAAAATCTTTAAAGAGCAACCACACGATAGTAAGCAACCCATAGAGGAACCATGCATACAAATGCTGAAACTGGTGAATAGGTTTCCAGTTTTCTGTAGGAGCCAATCGAAGAACACCACGCGGGCTGATATCTTCATCGACTTCATGAACATTCGTGTAAGTATGGTGTATTACGTTGTGCTGTACTTTCCAGTTGAATGCGTTTCCGCCGATGATGTTCAATGTGAATCCGAGCAGATTGTTAACCCAGACTTTTTTGGAGTACGATCCATGGTTAGCATCGTGCATGATGCACAAGCCAATGCCTGAAACGCCAAATCCCATGATGATTGCCACAAGAAGGAGTCCAACGCCTGTACTGATTGTTTGAGTAAGGACCAGCACGTATGGAATAAAATACATGCTCAACATGAAGACCGTCTTGAACACCATATGCCAGTTGGCGGTGCGCTCGATCTTGTTGACTTTGAAATATTCGTTCACACGTTTTGTGAGGGTGACGAAAAATTCGTTTTGACTCTTAGCGAACTGAAGAGATGAATATTTCATGTTTCGGATCGACTCGCAGTGTAGGTGAACAGTGAAGGGATTCTGCGAGTAGACGTCAAAGGTAGCTAACCTCTATCCGAGAACGATTGTTAGGGTGTCAATTATTTGATTAACAAATGATTAAACCCGCTAAAAAGTCGATTTTTTCGTTCGCCGCGGGCCTCCGAAGGGGGATCTAACTCAATTCGGCGATGACCGTACGGCCGCCTTTGGTCACGTCACCGATCCTGACCATTATTTTGGCGTCGAGGGGTAGAAATATATCCACACGCGACCCGAACTTAATGAAGCCGAACTCCTGGCCCTGCTCAAAAGGCTGCCCTTCTTTCACGTAGCATTTTATCCTTCGCGCAAGCGCACCCGCAATTTGACGGAAGAGTATCTCGGTGCCGTTCTTCATCCGGGCCACAACAGTGGTTCTTTCGTTTTCAGTGCTTGATTTCGGATGCCAGGCAACCAAATATTTACCCGCGTGATATTTAAAGAAACTGATCGTACCACCAACCGGCATCCTGTTCACGTGCACGTTTACCGGCGACATGAAGATCGAGATCTGACGGCGCTTCGACTTCAAATACTCGGTTTCGATGGTCTCCTCGATCACCACAACCTTTCCATCCGCCGGCGCCAGCACAGTCTTGTCACCCTTCTCAATATTGAAGATCGGGTTGCGAAAGAACTGCAGGATGATGAGGTAAAATATAATACTTACCCCAATGACAACATTCTGCAGAATTGTTGCCTCGGGATAGAAGTAGTTAACGGCGTAGTTGATCCCAAAGAGGATCACCAGGGAAACGAAAAGGAGGGTATAACCTTCGCGGTGGATTGTCATACCGCGAATTTAAGGATTTCGGTTTGGTCCACCTTTCAGAAAATTCAACATTCAATATTCGATATTCAATATTCTAGTAGCCGCCGCGGTACTTGTACGTCTTCGCCACCTTATCAATCGCCACCATGTAGGCCGCAATTCTCAGCGACACCTTGTACTCCATGGCAACTTTGTACACATTCTCAAATGCGTCTTTCATGATACGGTCGCTGCGACGGTTAACGCGGTCGGCAGTCCACTTGTAGCCAAGCCTGTTCTGTACCCACTCGAAGTACGACACGGTAACACCACCGGCGTTGGCGAGGATGTCTGGCACTACGCTGATGCCTTTCTCGTAAATGATACTGTCGGCTTTCGACGATGTTGGCCCGTTGGCGCCTTCAACGATAAGTTTCGCCTGGATGCGGGGAGCGTTCGATACTGTGATCACATCTTCGGTAGCGGCGGGAACGAGCACGTCTACGGGAAGAGTTAACAACTCGTCGTTGGTGATCTTCTGTGCTTCGGTAAATCCTTCGAGGCTGCCTTTGTTTGCTTCGCGGTACTTGAGAGCTTTCTCCACGTTGAGGCCGTCTGCGTTGTAGTATGCACCGGAGATATCGCTAACCGCCAGTACTTTCAATCCGCGTTCTTCGAGGAGTCGCGCGGCCCATGAGCCTACGTTTCCGAAACCCTGTACGGCGCATGTCGCTTTGTACGGGTTGATCTTCAATTTCTCCATACCGGCCAGTGTGCTGATCATTACACCGCGGCCTGTTGCTTCTGTTCTTCCGAGTGATCCGCCGAGGACAACAGGCTTGCCTGTAACAACTGCGTTCACCGTCATGCCTTGTGAACGTGAATACTGGTCCATCAACCAGGCCATTTCACGCGGACCTGTGCCCATGTCGGGGGCGGGAATGTCTTTGTCGGCACCGAAGATGTCGACCATTGCTTGTGTGTACGACCTCATGAGACGTTCGATCTCACCGGCGGACATCGCGCGGGGATCGCAGGCAACTCCGCCCTTCGCACCACCATAGGGAATATCTACCACCGCGCATTTCCATGTCATCCAGGCTGCGAGCGCTTTCACCTCGTCGAGGTTAACATGCGGGTCGAAGCGGATACCACCTTTCGAAGGACCGAGGATAGTGGAGTGAATAACGCGGTAGCCTTCGAATACGCGAATGCTTCCGTCGTCCATTGTAACGGGCAGTGAAACGATCACCTGGCGTGCAGGCGACTTCAATACGTTGTAGACTTCTTCTTCAAGTCCAAGGATCTGCGATGCGGTGCGAAACCGTGACATCATCGCTTCGAAAGGGTTCTCTTTATCGAGAAGTGGTGCTGGTTCTATGTATGCCATATCTGCTAAAATCGTGATCTCAAACGGTTGCAAAGATAGGAAATGGTTTCTAAAGCGGGTCGTCTTTAATGCACCTTTAAGGTACCCAAATTTTAACCAAGCGGGTGAGGGGATCGCGAAATCCTATTCTGAAAATGCCCGGTTTTCCAACCTATTGTACTAGCTCCAGGAAGGCCACAATGGATGGGGCGGAGATCAACAAGCCATCGAAGCGATCGAGAAATCCACCATGACCCGGCAGGGAATCTCCGGAGTCTTTTATTTCGATGCTGCGTTTCAAAAGCGACTCCACGAGGTCGCCATAAATTCCACCTATGATGATGATGGCGGCGACGGTAAGCCATTGCCACATGGGCAGCGACGTAAAAAAGTATGCGATCCCAAAAGCGAAGGCGAGTGCAAGTAATGCTCCACCTACCGCACCTTCCCATGATTTCTTTGGTGAGATGCGCTCGAACAACTTCGACTTTCCGAAGTAAGTACCGGCGAAGTAGGCGCCGGTGTCGGTAGCCCAAAGAATAAATAAACAACCAAAGATGATCTCGAAGTTGTAAGCCCCGTTTTCGAAAGCTGCGATGTTCAATAGCGAGAACGGAACAGCTACGTAAAATATTCCGAGAAAGGTGAATGCTATGTTCGTGAAAGGCTTCCGCTCGAAGCGCTTGTACAACTTGATCATGTACACGAACGACACAAGCGGGAAGATGAGGTAATACATCTTGTGACTGATGTCGCCATGCTCTACAAAGAACGACAGGCAGAACACAACCATGCCGCAAATGGTGCCGAACGTTTTTTGCGGAACGAGTCCGTCGAGACCGGTGAGGGTATAGAATTCAAGAAGAGTGAGAAGACAAATGATGAAGAACACAGCGAAGTATGTCCACTCGCTGAAGACAACACCGAAGATAACGGCCGCTGCGCCGAGCACGCCGGTAATGATCCGCTGGGCAAGGTTTGGGAGATTCTTAAGCGGGTTGATCATTCGAAGGCTGAATGTTGACGGGCTGTGGTCTTAAAAGGTAGAAGCGATAGAGCAGAAAAGATCCAATAATGAGCGCTATGACTACTGCATACCACGGTGCTACTGATGGATCGTCTGCTTCCTCCATTCCAAAGTATAATGCCGACACAGCAGCGATGTTATTCACAAAGTGGGCAAACATAGGTACGATCATATTTCCCGACCAGTAGTACATGTAACCAAATAGGGCACCCAGGAGCAATCGTGGGAAGAATCCATAGAACTGTAGATGGAAAGCGCTGAAAAATATTGCAGAGATCCAGATCGCCAGGTGAATATTTTTGAAAGCCTTGTGAAGCTCGGTCTGTAACAGCCCGCGGAATACAATTTCTTCGCCGATTGCAGCAAAGACGGCGATCACCATCACGGCAGCGAGGTAATCTCCGATGCCGGTGTTAGAGGCCATGAATTTCGTGAGCTCCATTGCCTTGTCTTCGATCATGCGCGACCATTCGCCAAAGGCGCCGGGATAGTCGAGTCCCGAGTTCCATTCGATGGTAGCCGAGTTCACGATCATGAAAAACACCAGGATACCGATTGTGTAGAGAAGTTGCAGGGGGGTAACGCGTGTCTCGTTGAAGAAGGTCACCAGGCTCTTGCGTCTCATCGTCCACCAGAAGAGAGGTGGGATCACGGCCAGGCCGAGTACGGTGGTGATTGCCTGGGCAACCATGAGTGGTGCTTTCATTGCCTCGTGGCCGGTAGGATTGGCGATGTCGTTAGCGAATACTGCGAAGTCCCCGCCATACATAAAGTATGCGACAACCAATCCGATCATTTGAGCCACCAGGCCGAAGCTGAAAACCGTTACGATCAACACCACGAACGCCACATTCCACGGATTGGGTTCTCGGCGGGTAGGTATTGGGCGTGGCGGGGAATCTATCATGCTCAAAAAACGTTAACTTTGCGAGCGCAAATATAGCCCAGAAACCCGCAAGAGCTTGCAAATATGGTGAAGATCGGCAACGTTGAAGTAGGCGAATTTCCCTTACTCCTCGCCCCAATGGAGGACGTAAGCGATCCGCCTTTCCGTGCCGTGTGCAAAGCGGGTGGTGCCGATCTGATGTACACCGAGTTCATCTCGTCGGAGGGGTTGATCCGCGACGCCGCCAAGAGCCGTCAGAAGCTCGACATCTTCGAGTATGAGAGACCCATCGGTATTCAATTGTTTGGTGGCAATGTCGACAGCATGCGCGAGGCCGCGGAGATCGCTTCGGCAGCCAACCCCGATATTATCGACATCAATTATGGTTGCCCTGTGAAGGCGGTAGCGTGTAAAGGTGCGGGCGCGGCATTACTTCAGGATATTCCCAAGATGGTGAGGATGACGGAAGAGGTTGTGAAAGCGACACATCTGCCCGTTACGGTAAAGACACGTCTCGGTTGGGACGATAAAACACGCAACGTGCCCGAAGTGGCCGAGCGACTACAAGACATAGGCATCAAAGCATTAACAATACACGGTCGAACGCGCGTGCAGATGTACAAAGGCGAGGCCGACTGGACGTTGATCGGTGAGATCAAGAACAACCCGCGCATTAAGATCCCGATCTTTGGCAATGGCGATATCGATTCACCTGAGAAGGCAGTGCTTTATCGTCAGCGTTATGGTGTTGATGGGATTATGATCGGTCGCGCGTCGATCGGTTATCCCTGGGTGTTCAATGAGATCAAACATTTCATGCAGACAGGGAAACACCTGGCTCCGCCGGATCTTGTGGAACGTGTTCGTGTTGCGCGACAGCATTTCGATTTCAGTATTCGCTGGAAGGGAGAGAAGCTGGGTGTGTTCGAAATGAGAAGACACTACGCAAGTTATTTTAAAGGGCTGCCTGATTTCAAAATTTATAGAACACGGTTGGTAGAGGCGAACGATCCTAAAGAGATCCATAACATACTCGATGAGATTGCAGGCGAATACATCGAGGTCTTCAGCAGCACCTGTTATGCCGGACAACAGGAGCTTTAAAGCAATCACCTTACTTATTGTATTGTCGCTGATCTGGGGAACTTCCTTCATCCTCATCAAGCAAGGCCTTAAAGCATTTCCACCAACACAGGTGGCAACGCTTCGCGCCACGGCGGCATTTATCTTCATGTTGCCAATTGCATTAACAAGGTTGAAAGGTCTTAAACCGAACGACTACTTCGCGTTGTTTGTCTCGGGCATGCTCGGCATATTCATTCCGGCATTTTTGTTTTCGAATGCACAAACAAAAATGGACAGCTCACTGGCGGGAATTCTCAATACACTCTCTCCGATCTGTACGATGATCATTGGTGCGATGTTCTTTAAGTTGCGATTTACGGGATGGTCGATCGTTGGCACGTTGATCGGTTTGGGTGGAACGGTGATGTTGATGCTGTCGAGAGACGGCACGAGCGTGACTGGTGTCAATTACTATGCGTTGCTTATCGTGGCGGCGTGTTTTATGTATGCAATCAACCTCAACTGGGTGAAGTTCCAGATACACGGGTTGCCCCCGCTTACCATTACAGCTATCTCTATTATGTTGATCGGTCCATTTGCCATCACCTATTTGTTTGGCTTCACCGATTTCACGACACGGGTACAGACAGTTGACGGCGCGTGGAAAGCTTTCGGCTTCGTGGTGTTGCTTGGATGTATGAGTACCGCGGTTGCCACGCTGTTGTTTACCAATCTCGTCAAGATCAGCACGCCGCTGTTTGCAAGCTCGGTAACCTACCTCATGCCGATTGTTTCGGTAGGGTGGGGATTGCTCGACGGAGAAATTTTATATGCCGGGCATTACATAGGCATGGCGGCAATACTTGGGGGAGTGTATCTCGCTAATCGAAAGTAAACTCCGCCATCACAGGCAAATGATCCGATGGATAGTATGTCCCATCGTTATCGGTGATCACCTTGTAATCATTTTTCTTCCATCCCTTCGTATAAAAAATATGATCGATGAGCGTGCATGGCGGGCCACTCACACTGAATGTACAGAACGTTCCCTGTGTCGAATTCTCCGGTCTCGCATCTGTAAGCTTTTTACTCTCAATAATCACCTTGTACGGGTCTTCCGTGATCTGGCTGTTGAAATCACCAGTAACAAGTACCGGCAGTGATTTACTTTCACTGTTGATCGCTTTCACGATAATACCTGCTGAATTCTTCCTCGCTTCTTTTCCAATATGATCGAAGTGTGTATTGAAGTACATGAACTCTTTTTTCGTGTTCTTGTCCCTGAACTTCCCTCTCGTGAGAACCCTGGTGATTGCTGCATCCCAGCTTTTGCTCCCTGGCACGTCCGGTTTTTCCGACAGCCACGATGTTTTCTGCGATAGTACGTCGAACCGATCCTTCTTGTAGAGTATCGCGGAATATTCGCCCTTCTCTTTTCCGTCATCGCGGCCCACGCCGATGTATCCGTATTGAGGCAGCGCCTTCAGGATATCCATAAGCTGGTGATGCATTGCCTCCTGTAATCCCACAAGGTCCGGATCGTATTTTTTGATAAGAGCCGGCAGCTTTTCGGTGCGGTTGCTCCACTGATTTACACCGTCGGACGCCACGTCCAGGCGGATGTTGTAGCTCATCAGTTTTATCGGTTGCGAGTAAGTTGTGAGTGACATGCAAAGCAGTCCAATTATCGTTAAAGCTTTCATCTACCGGATTTTTCCTAAAATTACACCCATGAAAACCAAATTCCTTTACCTAACCATTATCCTTTTCGTGTCCGCCTGTGGTGCGAAAAAGGAGCCCGAACAGAAAGCAAAGACTTATAGCGTCTCCCAGTTCATGGATGTCGTTCAGATCGCCGGTGGTGATTTCTCGCCCGACGAAACGAAGGTCATCATGACCAGCAAGGAAACGGGGATATTTAACGCCTACGAGATCACGATCGCAACCGGTGAAAAGAAACAGGTCACCAACTCCACCACCGATGCAGTTATGGGCGCAAAATACTTTCCGAACGGCGACAAAATCCTGTACATGGCCGACAGCGGAGGAAACGAGATCACGCACATCTACACACAAACAGTCGATGGCAAGTCGGCCGACCTGATCCAGGACAAGAAAGCCAAGGCCAGCTTTGTTGGCTGGAGCTACGACAAGAAGCAACTTTACTACGTTTCGAACAGCCGCGACAAAAAATTCTTCGACCTGCACCGCATGCAGATAAGCGAAGGTGCGGAAGGCAAAGTAAACCCGTCGGTTATCGCGTACAAGAACGAGCAGGGCCTTAACCCGGCGGCCGTTTCCGACGACGATCGCTACATCGCCATGGTGAAGACCATCACCACCAGCAACTCCGACATGTATCTTCTCGATACACAAACCGGCAAGACCAAACACCTGAGCGCCCACGAAGGCAACGCACAGTTCAATCCACAGTATTTCAGTCACGATGGAAAGAAACTTTACTACCTGACCGACGAGGGCGGTGAGTTCACTTACCTGGCCTCGTACGAAATGGCGACCGGTGCAAAGGCAAAAGTTGAAGAAGCTCCATGGGACATCATGTACGCGAACATTTCAAGAAATGGAAAGTATCGCGTGGTGGGCATCAACAACGACGCACGCACAGAGGTTAAGATCTATGACGAAAGCACAGGGCAGCTTTTGCAGATCCCCGGTTTGCCTGCAGGCGATGTCACCAACGTAGTGATATCCGACAGTGAAAAGAAGATGTCATTCTTCGTAAGCAGCTCGAAGTCGCCCAGCAATCTTTTTGTATACGACTTCGAAACGAAAGAGCTCAAGAAGTTGACCGACACTATGAGCAAGGAGATCGATGAGAATGATCTCGTAGCGGGTGAGGTGGTTCGTTTTGCTTCGTACGACGGAATGCAGATCCCATGCTTGTTGTACAAGCCGAAGAATATCGCCGAAGGACAGAAGGTACCCGCGTTGCTGTGGATCCACGGCGGTCCCGGCGGGCAGACGCGTCTCAACTACAGCCCGGTGATCCAGCACCTTGTAAACAACGGCTACGCAATCCTTGCCGTGAACAACCGGGGCAGCTCGGGCTACGGAAAAACTTTCTTCCAGGCCGACGACCGTAAGCACGGTGATGCCGACCTGAAAGATTGTGTCGAAGCGAAAAAGCTTCTCGCCACTCTGCCGTACATCGACATGGATAAAGTTGGGATCATGGGTGGCAGCTACGGAGGTTATATGACTATGGCGGCGCTGGCATTTGCGCCGGAAGATTTCAAAGTTGGTGTGAATTTGTTCGGAGTTACCAACTGGCAACGTACACTGAAGAGCATCCCTTCATGGTGGGAATCCCAAAGGAAAGCGCTGTATGTTGAGCTGGGCGATCCGTTTACGCAAGACTCGGTGGCTTTGATCGCTAAGTCGCCACTGTTCCATGCCGACAAGATCACGAAGCCCTTCATTGTTTTACAGGGCAGCAACGATCCGCGTGTGCTGCAGGTCGAGTCGGATGAGATTGTATCGGCCGCGAGAAAGAACGGTGTGCCGGTTGACTACACCATCTTCCCCGACGAAGGTCACGGGTTTGTGAAGAAGGAAAATAACATTAAGGCTTCAGAAGATATCCTGAAGTTTTTGGACAAGTATCTGAAAGGAACAGCGATCTAGAATTTAGATAGCTTCAACATGCGAAACCTCTTCTGGCATCATACGCTGGAAGAGGTTTTCTATTCCTGCCTTAAGCGTAACGGTCGATGAGGGGCAGCCACTGCAGGAGCCCTGGAGGTTTACTTTAACAATCTTGTCTTTGTACGAGTGGAATGTGATCGCACCACCGTCTTGTTCCACGGCAGGGCGAATGTATTCGTCGAGAATGGTCTTGATTTTGATAACCGTTTCTGAGTCGAACTCGCCATCACCTTCGCCGGCTTCGGGAGCTTTAACGTCGAGGATAAGCTTACCGGATTCGAGGAATTCAAGGATATGTTTTTTGAGCTTGTCCTGGATCTCGAGCCACTCGATGCCTTCCTTTTTGGTAACGGTGACGAAGTTGCTCATGTAGAACACACGCTCCACGAATGGATATTCGAAAAGCTCCTTCGCAAGGGGGGCTTCCTGTGCGGCCACGGCATCAGGAAAATCGAAGCTCATGCCCTCCGGAACGAGCATTTCGTTGATCACGAACTTAAGTGAGTTCGGGTTGGGGTTCGATTCGAGATAAATACTGAGCTTTTTAGGTGCTGGCGTGAGCATAATTCTGGTTTTTCAGAAGAACAAATTTAAGGGAAATTAGTTCTCGGGGCCGAGTGCGCCTTCCCACTTACTTACAACTGCCGTCGCGATGCTGTTGCCGATCACGTTGGTAGCACTCCTGCCCATATCCAAAAGGGGATCAATCCCTAACAACAATGCAAGCCCTGCTTCGGGGATGTTGAATGTCGTAAGCGTGCCCGCGATCACCACCAAAGAAGCACGTGGTACGCCGGCAATGCCTTTGCTGGTGAGCATAAGTACTAGCAACATGCTGATCTGTGTGGGTATCGACAACGGGATGCCGTACGATTGGGCAATGAAAAGTGTGGCGAAGGTCATGTACATCATGCTGCCGTCGAGATTGAAAGAATAGCCGAGAGGCAGAACGAAGCTTACGATCTTGTCTTTACAGCCAAACTTCTGAAGCTCTTCCATGGTCTTTGGGAAGGCTGCTTCGCTGCTGGCCGTAGAGAATGCGAGAAGTGTAGGTTCTTTAACTCTTTTGAGTAGTTGATAGATCCTTTTTCCGATCACGAAGAATCCCGCGAGTATGAGAAGGCACCACAACAAAAGAAGACTGAAGTAAAACTCGCTGATGAAGATCGAGTAGGTTTTCAAAATTCCGATGCCCTGCTTCGCAATGATGGCCGTCATGGCACCCAGTACGGCGAGTGGCGCGAGGTTCATTACGTAGCCGGTAACTTTCAGGATCACGTGTGCTACCGCATCGTAGAATGTAATGATGATCTTGCCGTGGTCGCCGACGGCGGCCGTAGCAACACCGAAGAACAGTGCAAACACAACGATCTGCAGAATCTCGTTCTTCGCCATAGCATCGATCACGCTGGCGGGAAATATGTGGTACAAAAATTCTTTCAATGAAAATCCGACCGAGACGATGCCGCTCGCCGCATCTGCGGATGGAAGTGGAAGATGCATGGCTTCGCCAGGACGGAAGAAGTTCACCATTACCATTCCAAGCAACAGGCTGAGCAGTGAAGCGCTGATGAACCACAACAATGTTTTCCCGCCAATACGCCCGACGGCACTGATATCACCAAGCTTTGCAACGCCGACCACGAGTGTACTGAACACCAATGGCGCGACGATCATTTTTATGAGTCGCAGGAAGATGTCGGCGAGAAGGGAGAACGGCTCGACTTTTTTGTCGCGTTGTGCGAGGATGCGGTTCCTTTCCTTGCCGAGCATTTCCAGTTGTGCGTTCAGCGATGCAAGCGTGGCGCTGTCGGCCAGCGATTTTTTAAGCTGTACATCTTTTATGCCCAGGTCGATTGCTTCGAGGTCGTCGTTCACATCGGCCATGTAGGTACGATTGAGCGTAAAGCCCAACGCGATACCCACAACAAGGCAAATGAGAATATAAAGAGTGAGCCGGTTCTTTTTCTTCGGAGCTTCGGGGACTTCCATTCCGGCAATATATCAAGAAGTCTTAATTATCCCTCTCAGGTATCCGACCGATTCCGCCAGTCCGGGTATCGGATCGTCGCCGTCCTTTTCGTATTCGATTGCTACTATGTTCGAATAGTTAATTTTCTTCAGCGCTTTAATGATCCCGGGGAGGTCGATCACGCCGCGACCAAACTCGATCGGGGTGCCGTCGTTCTCGGCTTTGTTCACATCCTTGATGTGCATGTCGTAAAGACGATCCTTGTACTTCGCGATCATCGGGATCGGATCTTCTTTAATTCTGACAACGTGTCCCACGTCGATGCACATACCGATACGCTTGTCGAGATCTTTGATCTTCGCAAACACATCGTTGGGACTGTGATAGAGATCGTCGCCGGGACCGTGATTGTGGATCGCCAGCTTGATGTTGTATTTCTTCACCTGCTCTTGTGCAATTGGCAGAAGGTCGTGGTTAGGGACACCGACGATCGTCTCGATGCCCGCAGCTGCGGCATAACGAAATGCGTTCTCGACTTCTTGCTGTGTTTTCATGTAGATAACGCCGACACCGTAAAGCTTTAGCCCTGCAGCGCGAACCTTTTCGGCCATGGCTTTAACCTCTTCGTCACTTGCTTCGAGGGGCATGTGCATGCTCTTGAGGGCAATTGAATTCAACTCGAGGCGCTTCGTGGTCTTAATTACATCGTCGAGCTTGAGGGATCTTAAAGTGTAGGAAGCAAGGCCAATATTTAATGCTGCAGGTGCGGGGGCATCTTTTTCTTTGCTAAATGTTATCGATGGTGCAAATGCTACTGCAGTCGTAAGTCCTGCTGCTCGAAGAAAATCTTTTCTGTTCATGAGGGTTCGTTATTAATTAAAATTTGTACATCGGGTTCATCCATTTTTCAGCTGGCTCATACTTGCTCGCACTTGCCCACTTCACTCCACGCTTGATCAATTCGATTGCATCGGGCACTTCAGTAACGTGAGCAAGATTATGACCTACCGAAGTATAGAAGATCCTTCCTTTGCCATAACTTTTCTTCCATGCCACGGGCAACACCGCTCCGTCGATCCATGAGTTAACCGCTCCATTGAATTTTGTTGTCGCGAGTACTTTCACATTCGGATCTATGTGCATGTAGTACTGCTCACTCTTCATGTGAAAATCTTTCAGGCCCTTCGTTACATCATCTTTCTGATCGATGATGTGCACATCGTAGTCGATCACGTTACCCGGGTGTGCTACCCACTGTCCTCCAACCATGTACTGGTATTCCACATTATTCCGGAACGAATCGCCCATACCGCCATGCCATCCTGCCATTCCCGTGCCGTTTACTTTAACTGCCTCGAGAAGTCCCGCTTCCTGCTCTTTGGTTATCTGCGACATAGTAAACACCTGTATCACCAGGTCGATCGTCGCCATAAGCGCCTTGTCGGTATAAGGTTCGAGCGTGGGGAACGACTGCACCTCGGCGCCCTCCTCTTGTAACCACGGGGTCATATAGTCCAGGAATTTTTTGGGTTCGTGACCATCCCATCCACCGTAAGTGAAGAGGACTTTTCTTCCTTTAAGAGAAGGAAGAGCCGGCGCAACCGGCGTAGCCCTGGCGAAAGCAGAAGCAGAAGATAAAAACGGCAAGGCCGCAGCGGTTGTTAATGCCGCAGCCCTGGACAAGAATAGACGACGGTCCCTGTTCATAGCATAGGTTTTTTGACAGGAACCAAGATAATCATTTAATGTCTTTACATTCTTATCATTTTTTTGACCAACCCAAGCTGACCGAGGTGATAGATATCGTGTTGAATGATTCCTTCGGTCACATAGTCCCATCCATTTCCCGGCGAGTATTCTCCTTTGAAGAACTCAGGCTTCGCATCTTTCAGCAGGTTTGTTAATTGAACCTGCGACTCCTCGAAGTCTTTCAGGATGCTCTTCCATCCTTTAGCTTTCAGACTCTCGGGCGTCTGCCAGTTCTCAGGACTATCGACCGCAGCCTGGTAGTCTTTTACACCCTTAAGAGCCTTTATGACAGGCGTTCGCCAATAGATCACATGCGATATCAGCTCGGCGATCGAATGCACTCCTTTCATGGGCTGCGTAAATGCTTCTTTCTCTGTAACGTCTTGCAGTTTTTCCATATAAGTGTCGCCAAACCAGGCGCCCTTTTCATACAACTGCTTCAGGTCTTGGATGTAATTCGCGTTCATATCAATATTGTTTTATGCAAAAGTGGTTCCGTATGCACGTTCCCCGTCTTAGATTTCTTGCTGTTTGTCGAGAAACAACATCCTTCACGGGCCATTCCACGTAAATTGTACCCGTGTTACCTGCAGATATACATACTCTCCACAGCTCCGGGTTCTACCAGGTGCGCGATTACAAATGTAATTGTGTTGAATGCCATAAGTCGCGAGTAGAGTATAGCAACACTTTTAATTTGTGTTTTGTACGTTCTGGTTATTTTGAATTCGAAGTGTTCCGCAACAACCTTGAAGTTCATGTAGGCCGCGTACTCATCACGAAGCCCGACGCCGAACACATTGCTCGTCACGTCGACGATCAACCCGATATTTGCACGGTACTCGACTTAAAACCTGAGTTCTATAAGTCACTTCGGGAGCATTATCGTTACGATGTTCCGTGGTTCTTCGAGAACAACGACATTCATTCATTGCTCCTTAAATGCACCCCGGAGGTCGACTATCTTCACAACGCGATGTTGAACATGAACGGATCGCAGTTACAGATCGACGACATCGTACTTCGCATCGTCGACCGGGTGATGAAGATGCTTGGGAACACCGAAGAGCTGTCGGCTGTGCCTGCAGGTCTGAAGAAGTTTCACCTGTCGACCATAGAGAAGGCAAAGAACTATATGCTGGCCAACTTCGATCAGAACGTAGGGCTGCAACAACTGGCCGACCATTGTTGTGTAAGCTTATTTCACTTCAGCCGGATCTTCAAGGCTGTGATGAAGGTTACACCGCATCAATATCTTTCAGAGATAAGATTGAATCATGCGAAGATCCTTCTTGAGAATACAGGCTACCCTGTAACGCAGATCGCGATCCAATGCGGGTATAATAGTGTGGAACATTTCGCGACAGCGTATAAGCAACGCTTCGAAACGACTCCCTCAGATTCGAGAAGTCTTCGCTCTTAAAAAAAAGTCGGCCATTACCAACGACGCCATCGATTCAACGATCGGCACAGCACGCGGCACTACACATGGATCGTGGCGTCCCTTGCCGCTCACAACAGCTTCGTTACCATCTTTATCAATTGACTGCTGATCCTGCATGATTGTGGCAACAGGTTTGAATGCAACATTGAAGTAAATGTCCTCGCCATTCGAGATGCCACCCTGTACACCACCGGAGTGATTGGTCCTGGTTCTTACCTTATCGCCGTCTTTATAGAATTCATCGTTATGCTGTGAGCCTCTTAACTTAACTCCATCGAAGCCACTGCCGTATTCGAAACCTTTCACAGCGTTGATGCTCAACATCGCCTTGCCAAGCTCTGCATGAAGCTTGTCGAACACAGGCTCGCCCAATCCAACGGGTGAACCTTTGATCACACAGGTTACGATACCACCAATGGTGTCACGATCGAGGCGCACCTGGTCGATGAGTGCGATCATCTTTTCGGCGGTCGCCTGGTCGGGACAACGAACGATGTTGTTTTCTGTGTTATTGAGATCCAGGCTTGTGTAATGCGGGGCCGTTATATCACCCACCTGCGACACGAACGCGTTTATGGTAATCCCGCTTTTCTTTAACAACAGTTTGGCGACGGCTCCCGATGCAACACGCGCTGCAGTTTCCCTTGCTGAGCTTCGTCCGCCGCCACGGTGATCGCGGATGCCATACTTTGCCTGGTAGGTATAGTCGGCATGCGATGGGCGGAAAGTATTTTCTATGTGACTATAGTCTTTGCTGCGTTGATCCTGGTTTTCGATTACGATAGTGATCGGGGTACCGGTCGACTTGCCTTCGAACACACCGCTGAGGATCTTGAAGCTGTCGTCTTCTTTTCGTTGCGTGGTGATCTTCGACTGGCCGGGTTTACGTCGGTCAAGTTCCGATTGAATGAATACTGAGTCGATATCGAGACCGGCAGGACAGCCATCAATCACGACACCTATCGCAGGTCCGTGGGATTCGCCGAAGGTTGAGATACGAAAGAGAATACCGTAAGAATTGGACATGGGGCAAATATATGCATTCCGCTTTGCGGGTGCGAGGTACTTTGTGCTGGGTGCTAAGGTACTTGGTGCTGGGGGTAGATGTTCTGCAAGTTAAAGGAACTCGCCCCGCGAAGCGGCTTTACGACTGTGCCGTTTTACGAGTAATCAAATAAATTGACGCACCGACCATCAGAATCGCGAATATGTTCGCGCCCCACATTATCCATCCATTCCCTTTTCTTGTTTCGAGCTTGTTGCTGGCCGTATCAACCGTGTCGTAGAACGAACCCATATCCGAACTCTCGATCGACTGGTTCTTCTTGCTTTCACCTGAAACATCCACTACCTGCTGTGAGCGCAGCGTGTCGTATTTATTCGTCGACGTGTTAAAGTAAACCCACTGAAAATAATCTCCGAGGTCGTACTTACCCGGCTCCTTGGGGATCATGAAGTAACTGAATGTTTTTGCGCCCGTTACTCTTGCGTTATCGCGATTGATATTCTGCTTCACGTTGGGTTCATAGATCTCGAAAGCACCATCGTTGTTTGTTGTCAATGGCTTGTCGATAGCCGAAACGTTTCCTTCACCATAGATCCCGAAGTCGTAGCTCACGCTTTGCCCTGTCTTCAGGCTGGTTGTGTTGAGGCGTTCTTCGAGCCGGTAATTTCCTACGGCTACTGCGTCGCGCATCGGGTGGGGCGGAAGCTCTTTTACCTTAACTGTCTTTGCTTTTGTGTAGAATGTCTTATAGTCTTCCATCCGGTTTTGTCCGAAGAACGACGGGTTTTTGGCAACCTTGAACTTTAGCATTTCAAGTCCTACCGATGGGAACTTTATCTGTTGAGCGTTGAGTGGATAGAACGTGCCCTGGTAGATCTTGTATTGCGTGTAACCACGACCATTAATATTAACAGCTTCGCCTTCGATGTTCTCGATGTTAAAGTTTTCCTCCCAGCAATTCGAGGGGCGGAGTTTTTTCATGATCTCACCGAGTTGTTTGCCGAGCTCGTGGAAGTGCAACGGAGCACGGTTGTTGTCGGCGACGAGGAACGACAGGGAAGTAGTAACACCCTCACCCACATACACCTCATCCTTGTTGGTGGTGAGTGCGAGGAATGCTTCTTCTTTGATGTCGATGAACTCCGGCTCCGATCTTGAAAAAAAGTCATCACTTGGGTCGAGGAGTGACCGGAACGGATCGGTTGACCTTGCGGAGACTGGCGCGCCAACAACCACCTTCTTTCCCGGTACGGTAATCGGGACATTATTCACTTTAATAGTAAATGTTGGAACATTAAATGTGCCCTGGCGCGTGGGCATGTATGTCATAACTACACCCTGGGAGGAGCTTATTTGGCCGTTGATCACGGTAGTTTGCGACTGCGTGGAGGTGCCTCGTTTGCGGAAACCATCGATATCCGGGAAGTTGTCGTAACCCGTAAGCCTTTCGTTACTCACGGTAACCGTAATGGTCCAGGCCTGGTTTTCTCCGATCTGATCGGGTCCAAGTTCGACTGTGATGTTTTTATTCGACTGGGAAAACACGATGGTCGTCGAGAACATCAACATGCCGAGTACTAATACTTTTCTAATAATCGTTGTCATTACTGCAATAAGTTGCGCAACGCGTTGCATAACACAAAAATAGCCTTTCCTTTCCTTCTGTATGTTAAACCGACTTACTATATTCATTGTTCCAACGCCGGACGGGCGTTATAAGTACCAGAATTTTTTAAGAGTAATTTTTATTAAATGAAGAAGATGCTCAACTATTTCAAATCGATTCTCACAAGAGTGAGCTTTGATGCGAACCTCTTCGAGAAAGAGTTGTTAAAGGCGATCAAGTCATTGGTTGCTGATGAAGTTGTGGAACTCAGATCGTGGTGTTATGCCACCTTCGGGGATCAACCACATGTTTTAATACTTAACAGGTGTTTTATAAGATCTTAAACTCCCAAATCTAATCCTTAAGAGAAGAAACCCCGTAGCGTATGTTGCGGGGTTTTTTATTTCGTAACAAAATCGATGTTCCTTTTAAGCCCCGAAAATTTGGCTCGCTTTAAAGCTGATCTTGAAAAAACTTTTTCGAAAACTTCTTCAGTTATTTCTTTCCACTCCACAATATCTTTCGGTTCGAAGCGTGGCTCATTATGCGGTGTGGAGAACCTGTTCCATGGACAAACATCCTGGCAGATGTCGCAACCAAAGATCCAGTTGTCGAAACTCCCGGGTGACTGTTTTTCATCCATCGCCCCTTTTAGCTCGATGGTAAAATAAGAGATGCACTTACTGCCATCTACAACATACGGTTCAGGTATTGCATCGGTAGGGCATGCATCCATACATGCAGTGCACGAACCACAGTAGTCTTTCATCGGGCCGTCGTATTCGAGTTCGAGGTCGAGAATGATCTCAGCAAGAAAAAAGAAACTTCCCATCGAACGGTTTAGCAACAACGAGTTCTTCCCGATCCAACCCAAACCACTTCGTTGTGCCCACGCGCGTTCCATCACGGGCGCAGAATCGACAAACGCACGACCAGTTATTTGCCCAACCTCTTCTTCGATACGCGACATGAACTCAGCAAGCTTGTCTTTGATCACGAAATGATAGTCTTCCCCGTAAGCGTACTTGGCGATCTTTAACTTACTGCCGTCTTCTGCAGCGAGATCTTTTTTGGGGTAATAATTATATACGAGACTAACGACTGACTTCGCACCGGGAACAAGTAGCGTCGGATCCAAACGTTTGTCAAAGTGATTTTCGAGATAACTCATTTGGCCCTGGTAATTCCGACGCAGCCATTCTTCGAGACGAGGAGCTTCGTTACTTAGAAATTCAGCCTTCGAAATGCCACAGAAGGAAAACCCCAGCTGACTTGCTGTCGATTTGATAAACTGAGTGTTTTTTGAAATTGTGGTCATCCTAATAGTGACGGGAACTTGTTCTGGGTTCTGAATAATCTACAACCTGAAGAAGCTTGCATCGGCGTGGAGAGATCATCAGGTTGCGATCCTTAAAGTAAGATTGACGTCTCCATGGTCTGACGCGTTACTTAAATTCGCATGGCATCAGAACCCAGAACAAAAAATGCCCTTTGTAGTCTAATCAAATAAAGTCCTTCCACTTCCCTTCGGAGGCGGTACCTTCAGGTGTTTATACGCTTTTTCCGTCGCTTCCCTTCCCCGCGAGGTGCGTTTCAAATAACCCTCCTGGATCAAAAACGGTTCGTAAACTTCTTCAATCGTCTCCGCTTCCTCGCTCACGGCTGTCGCAATCGTAGTTATCCCGACAGGTCCACCTTTAAACTTTTCAATGATCGCCGTAAGGATGCGATTGTCCATATCGTCGAGGCCGTTCTCATCTACGTCAAGTGCTTTGAGCGCAAGTTGTGCGATAGCACGAGTGATGACACCGTCGCCTTTGATTTGGGCGAAGTCGCGGGTGCGTCGAAGGAGAGTGTTTGCGATACGGGGAGTGCCACGACTTCTCCGCGCGATCTCGAATGCTGCGTCTTCATCGATCGGGGTGGCGAGAATTCCGGCCGAACGTTTTACGATGGTCATCAGGAGCTGTGAGTCGTAATATTCGAGGCGTGCGTTGATGCCGAAACGGGCTCGAAGAGGGGCCGTAAGCAGACCGGCACGCGTGGTTGCACCGATCAGGGTAAATGGGTTGAGACCGATCTGTACCGAACGCGCATTGGGACCCGAGTCGAGCATGATGTCGATGCGATAGTCTTCCATTGCGGAGTAGAGATATTCTTCGACGATGGGATTCAGCCGGTGGATCTCATCGATAAATAATACGTCGTGTGTTTCGAGGTTGGTCAGCAGGCCCGCGAGGTCGCTCGGTTTATCTAACACGGGGCCGGAAGTGATCTTTATCCGCGATCCAAGTTCATTGGCGATGATGTGCGACAGTGTAGTTTTTCCAAGGCCGGGAGGGCCGTGCAGCAACACGTGATCGAGAGGTTCACTGCGTTGTTTGGCCGCCATCACGAAGACTTTAATGTTATCCACAACTTTGTGCTGGCCGGTAAAGTCGTCGAATGAGAGCGGTCGCAACGCTTTTTCAAACTCCTTTTCCTGGGCATTCATTCCCTCTCCGTCAGCTTTCAGATAGTCTTCGCGCATGATGCCAAAAGTCCTGATTTATATTCAGAAATCAAATGTTCTATCTTCGGGGTCCCAATGACTAACCGTACACGAAACGCTATTTATTCTGCACTACTTCTTCTTGCGATACTGATCGTGTGGCAGTGGCGACAAACCCGTGGAGCGACGATGATCCGCATCGAAGGAGAGACGATGGCCACCACCTATCACATCACTTATTTCGATCCGAAGAAGAGAGATTTCAAAAAGTCGATCGACTCGGTGTTGGCGCTCGTCAACAAATCAATAAACACGTACGACCCCACCGCGGAGATATCTGTTTTTAATAAAAGTAAAACAGGAATAAAATTCAGCCTGCCATATTTTCTTCCACCGCTTCAAAAAGCAAGGGAAGTTACAGAGGCTACCTCCGGTGCCTTCGACCCGACGGTAATGCCGCTGGTGAATGCGTGGGGCTTCGGCCCCGATAAACAGGGCGTTCCCGACAGTGCCCATGTCGATTCGCTGAAAAACCTCGTGGGTTTCGGAAAGATCCGGTTCAACAACGACAGCCTGTGGAAGACAGACCCACGCACGCAGCTTGACTTCGGGGGCATAGGCCAGGGCTACGGAGCCGACGTCATTACGAACTTCCTGCGATCGAAAGGTGTTGAGAACATGTTTGTCGAGCTCGGCGGTGAGGGTATGGCAGTGGGGAACAATACCGAGTCGGGCAAACCGTGGGAAATAGGAATTCTCGATCCCGTGCATACTCAGGAATTCAAAGCGTATCTTACGTTAAGCAACCGGTCGTTTACAACCAGTGGTAATTATTACAACTACCGGGAAGTGGATGGCCAGCGTTATTCGCACACCATCGATCCGGCGACGGGTTATCCTGCGCAACGTGCAATATTAAGTGCCTCGGTGTTCGCGAACGACTGCACGACAGCGGATGCATGGGCGACAGCGATCATGGTGATGGGGCATGAGAAGGCGATTGAAGTGTTGAAAGGTCATCCGGAGCTGGATGTTTTTCTTGTGTATTCAGCGCCCGGCGGCGTTGGTACCTTCACAACGGAAAGAATTTCGGGTCAACTGGAAATAGTTAAATGACACTGAAGCTGTCGGTTTTACTGCTCACCCCGTTGCTGTCGGGTCTACTGATCTTCGTGGTCACGAATTTCAAGTCGGCCAATTTTAAATTACTTCTTGTCTTTGCGGGAGCATATCTTTTTGGGATCACGGTAGTTCATATCCTTCCCGAACTGTATCGCGAGAACCAGGAAATAGAACTGATCGGGTTGTTCGTTCTGCTCGGTTTTTTCCTGCAACAGGTTTTGGAGTACTTCAGCTCAGGAGTTGAGCACGGGCATATCCATCAACATGATCACCACCACCATCATCATCACAGTCAGGCGGTTGTTTTACTTATTGCCCTTTGCGTTCATGCATTTTTAGAAGGTGGAATGCTTGCTGAACCGCCGGCGGGTGTAAATAACTACGATCTTAACGCCATCCTTCTCGGCATCGCCCTTCATCGTGCCCCGGCTGCATTCGCGTTGATGACGGTTCTTTCGGCCCAGTTGCATTCGAGGACCAGGGCCCTTCCGCACCTTATCATCTTTTCTTTGGCGGCCCCTGCGGGATTGTTGCTAAGCACATTCTTTTTAAGTGCTGATGTGCTTTCGGCAAAGGGATTGATCTTCCTGTATGCGTTGGTGAGCGGCAACTTTCTTCACATTTCAACTACGATCGTGTTCGAGAGCAGCCCGGAACACAAGTTCAATGCCCGCAAGCTTGCGGTAGCGATCGTTGGTGCGTTGGCAGCGGTAGCGGTTGAGTACATGATTGGTTGATCATGCTTTCGAGAGCATTAAATTTCATCACACACAAGATCCATGAGTTGCCTGTGCTGGTAATGATGCCGCATAGCAGCTGCAACTGTCGTTGCGTGATGTGTGATATCTGGAAGGCAAACAGTGAGAAAAGAGAGTTGACCACCGAAGAGATAGAAAGACACCTTGCTGCGTTCAGGAAATTGAAAGTGAGGGAAGTTGTTTTTTCGGGAGGGGAAGCGTTGATGCACAGCAATCTTTGGCGGCTGTGTGAGAAGTTGAAGGAGTTGAGGATAAAAGTGACGTTGCTTTCGACGGGGTTGTTGCTAAAGAAGAATGC
>DASRSO010000011.1:0-11059 GCA_035656375.1 Cyclobacteriaceae bacterium
TGAGTGCGTTGAATCCACCGACACCGGCGATACAAACTGCGGCTTCGGATCCACCCGACACGATCACGTCTGCCTTACCAAGTTTGATCCAGGTGTAAGCGTCGTAGAGTGCGTTGGTTGACGAAGCACAGGCAGATACCGTTGTGTAGTTCGGTCCGCGGAAACCATACTTGATGGAGATGTGACCTGCGCTGAGGTCAGCGATCATCTTGGGAATGAAGAAAGGATTGAAGCGCGGGGTTCCGTCGCCTGCGGCGAACGACCTTACTTCTTCCTGAAAAGTAAGCAACCCTCCGATTCCCGAACCCCAGACCACTCCAACGCGGTCGGGATTTAAGTCAGGAAGAGGAAGGTTGGCGTCTTTTATCGCCTCGTCGGCTACGACCATTGCATATTGGGCAAAGGGGTCGAGTTTACGGGCGTCTTTACGATCCATGAAGTTTCCGGGGTCGAACCCTTTCAACTCACATGCAAACTTTGTCTTGAAAAGAGTGGTATCGAACTTGGTTATAGGGGCAGCACCACTTTGTCCGTTTTTCAGTCCTTCCCAGTAAGCCTGGAGGGTGTTGCCAATGGGTGTGAGCGCACCTAAACCGGTGATAACTACTCTCTTAAAAGTCATATTGAAGGTTTGGTGGCGAGTAAAGCCCTGTTATTTCTTCGCGTGTTCTTCAAGGTAGGAAATCGCCTGTCCTACAGTAGCAATGTTTTCCGCCTGATCGTCAGGAATGGAGATGTTAAACTCCTTTTCGAATTCCATGATCAACTCAACAGTATCGAGCGAGTCAGCACCAAGGTCGTTTGTGAAACTAGCCTCGGGCGTAACTTCAGACTCTTCAACGCCCAATTTGTCGATGATGATCTGCTTTACTTTTTGTGCGATTTCAGACATGTTATTTAAGGTTTAGAGATTTAAAAAACAGTGCAAATAAAGAGATTTAGTGCAATATTGTCAAGGCTATGAAAAAGAGGCGACTGGAGGTTGACTTCGCGTATGATTTTGAGTTGACCGGCCTGATCAGCTCCGTCCGGGGATACAAGCTGGCGTGGGAAATCAACCACGCGCTGGGAGTGAACCTGGCCCGCAAAGACGACCTGAAAATGACTACCAAAGAGGGCGAATTTTTCTTCACTTTCTTCTCCCACCAGTCGGCCGTGAACACCGTTAACCTCTTCCGCAACAGGTCGAACGAGGGCCCTGCGGCATCCGCCTCAGGATTCGAGAACAAGGGGATTTTCCTGGTTCCCGAGCACTCCCACCTCGACTATATACTCTATTCTAAGGGCGACGAGGAAATGCACAGCAAACGTTTGCAGGAAGTCTTGCGCAATATTCCTTCCATAGAATTAGTCGCTTCTTTACCTTTGGCCGCTTTAAAATCAAAAGACAACTTTATCTTCTAAATGTGTACCTGATACACATGCCTCTCTATGGAAAAGAACTCGTACAATAAGACCAAAATTGTTGCAACCGTCGGACCCGCATCGAACAACAAAGCGATGCTCCTCGAACTCGCTAAAGAAGGTGTGGATATCTTTCGGTTGAACTTCTCCCACGGGTCGCACGAGGATCACCAGAAAGTGATCAACTACGTCAGAGAGATCAACGCGGAAACGGGATTTCAACTTGCACTCCTGCAAGACCTCCAGGGCCCCAAGATCCGCGTAAACGAAGTGGAAGAAGGAACAGTGATCGAACGCGGGAACGAGATCACCATAACCACCAAACAACTCAAAGGAAACGCTACCATCGTCAGCACTTCTTACGAAAGCCTCCCCAAGGACGTTAAGGTCGGCGACATGGTCCTTATCGACGACGGCAAGATCGAATTGAAAGTAAAAGAAGTTAAGGGCATCGAAGTTCTTTGCGAAGTTATCTACGGTGGCTCACTCAAATCACGCAAAGGCATCAACCTTCCCTTTACAAAGGTGTCGGCGCCTTCACTCACAGAGAAAGATGTAATCGACCTGGAGTTTGGCCTGAAGAACAATGTTGATTGGGTGGCACTTTCCTTCGTTCGAAAGCCAAAGGATATTGAATACATACGCAGCATCATCGACAGCAAGAAGTCGTCGACAAGGATCGTTGCGAAGATCGAGAAGCCGGAAGCCCTCGAGAACATCGACGCCATTATCCAGGCTACCGACGCATTGATGGTTGCCCGTGGCGACCTCGGTGTGGAGATCCTCATGGAAGAAGTGCCCATGGTGCAGAAGATGCTCGTGGAAAAGTGCAACAAGTATGCGAAGCCCGTTATCGTGGCAACACAGATGATGGAAAGCATGATCGAGAACCCGAGACCGACCCGCGCAGAGACGAACGACGTCGCCAACGCGATCATCGACGGTGCCGATGCCGTCATGCTGTCGGCCGAGACTGCCGCCGGCAAGTACCCACGTGAGGTGATCCGAAGCATGGTGCGCACCATCAACTCGGTGGAACGCCAGGCGAAAATCTACTACAAGTTCAAGGACGTAGATCCCGATAGCCCGATATTCATCAACGACAGCCTGATCCTTGCAGCGTGCAAGCTGGCAAAAGATGTTGGCGCCAAGGCGATCGTGAGTATGACAGCGTCTGGTTACGCTGCCATCCGCGCATCATCGCAACGTCCTAACTGCAACATATTCGTGTTCACAGGCAACAAGGATATCATCAATACTTTGAACCTCGTGTGGGCGACAAGAGCTTATTACTACGAGAAAGCCGAAAGCACCGATGAAACAATTGCCGACGTGCGCGAGATATTGAAGCGCGACGGGCATGTGAAAACGGGAGATATCTTTATTAGTCTTGCGAGTATGCCTATTCATGAAAAAAGCAGGACCAATATGCTTAAGGTGAACGTGGTTCAATAAGGATAACTTCTTCACGGTCGACAACCACCGCACCTGGCGGATCGCCTTTTCTTTTACGCACAAATTTTTTTGGGGTCACGATCACGGGACACAACGACTCCGTTTTTCTTTTTGAATTCCATGCCGCAATGCCTGCTGCATATTCAATCACATCTTTTGGAAAAGGCTTGCCCGCATTTTGGCGTATGATCACGTGCGATCCCGGCACATCGCGGGCGTGGAGCCACAGGTCGTTCTTATGGGCCCACTTCATCGTAAGCTCATCATTGCCGGCCGCGTTTTTACCAACCAGGATATGAAAACCCTTGTACTCGAAATGCCAGAAGGGATCGGTTTTCTCCTCTTCCAGTTCTTCTTCCCTTAGCTCGGCTCTCTGTTTCTCAAGAATTGCGTGCATTTCTGCCTCGTCGAACTTATCTGTGAACGCCTGGAGCATCGACTCTTTGCTCTGCAGATCGCTTCTCCTTTTCTGGAGTGCCTGTTTCAACCGGTCGATTTCGATCGCTGTGTTCTTGCTCTTCCTGTAATACCTTTCAGCGTTTTTTTGTGGCGACAGCCTTTCGTCAAGAGGAATGGTCACCAGCGCATTGTCGGCGTAGAAGTTTTGCAACTCCACCGATTTGACACCGGCAGGTATTGCGTGCAGGTTCGCCATCAGGATATCGCCCCACACTTTGTAATGCTCATCGTTCTCTATCTCATCCAGTCGCGCTGCAGCAGTCTTTATATAATTCCTGTGAGCGCGTACCTCTTCGCGCAACCGGTTTACAACTACATCGATACTTCGTTGGCCCTCAACGTGCTTCAGGTAACGATGACGAAACACCGTGACCGCTTCGAAAGAATCCGAAAAAGTATTCTCCACATTTCCGAATTTGAGCAACGACAGGTACGGCTTCGCAGCGTATTCATTAATGAAATACTCAGCAGGGTTGTTCAGTACTATCAACGTGTCGTTCAGCATCTGCCATTTCTTCTCCACCCCGGCCTCATCGAACCCTTTTAATTTTAGGAACATCCAAACAGGCTTCCCGAAAGTGAAGTATAGTTTTTCGAGACTGTCCAGGTTCCTGGTGAACGTTTCCTTCGACCAGTCAATGTTCCGGTGAAGCTCATGGGGCACGATATTGAGATCCGCCGCCAGCGACTGCTTGAAGATCTGGACAGGCTTACCCTCGTAGATCAGCACAACATTCGAACGGTTTCCGTGCATTTTAAAAAGGACCGAATAGCCGTCCTCGAGATCTATCGAAAAACTACGCTCGTTGGAATATTGCGTTGTTCCTGTCACCCTCTTCATCAGCACCTCGTTGAAAAGGTCGACACTGTTTTTACGGGCACGGGAAAACAGTGGCGGGAATGCCAGGCAGGGCATGTCCGAAAGTAAACTCGCCCGTATGAAGAACGACGACTTCGAATCGTTGAACTCGATCACCAACTCATCTTTCGATTGACTAAAGCAAGAAACAAGAGTAAAACCCTTTAATGAGTTTGCGAGTTTGATGCTTACTTGCCTTAGAAAATAGAAATTATTGTGCACGTCAAAGGGTGATGGCTAATCCATCGTGTCCCAAAGCTACAGATTCGGGAAGCTCTGCCTGCACTTTCTTGTGGAGACCAAGTTTGTGACTGATGTGTGTGAAAAAGGTCTGGCCGGCGCCGATGCGCTTCGTCATGACCAATGCCTCTTCGAGGTTGAAGTGAGAGATGTGTTTTTGTTTTTGAAGCGCGTTGAGTACAAGGACCTCCGTACCCTCCAGTAATTCCAGTGTACTGTCGGGGATCATGTTAGCGTCGGTGATGTAACTGAAGTTTCCGATCCTGAATCCCAGCACGGGCAGCTTCAAGTGCATTACTGGCAGCGGAGTAACTTTCGTCTGCCCCACCATGAAAGGCTGACTGGCGATCGGGTTGAGTTGAAGTTGCGGTATGCCGGGATATTTGTTCTCGTCGAATGCGTAGTAGAACTCGGTCTTGATCTGCTGGAGCACGTTGGTGGTGGCGTACAGCGGCATGTCGGACTCTTGCAGAAAATTGTAAGCCCGAACATCGTCGAGGCCGGCGAGATGGTCGCGGTGACCGTGGGTGAAGAGAACTGCGTCGAGGCGGCTGATGCCTTCGCGAAGCATTTGCTGCCGGAAGTCGGGACCTGTGTCGATCACGATGCTTAGGCCGTCGACCTCAACGTGTACCGAGGAGCGCAGTCGCTTGTCGCGGTAGTCCAGGGAGCGGCATACCTCGCACGTGCACCCGATCACGGGCACGCCTTGCGAAGTGCCGGTGCCGAGGAATGAAATTTTCAAATTTTTACCTCAGCTTGCGCGAGCTCTTCGTAAAGTTTCAGGCTTTTTTCGCTGAACTTGGTTGTGTCCAGATCCACACCTTTTAGAATATCGAGGAGAGCGTTGATCTTTCCTTCCACTGCGAAGAACTTGTTCACAATCATGATCTTCTGATCTTTCAGGATACAATAACCTGACTTAAAGTTTCCCTTTTCGTACCGGAGGATGTAGTCAGATTCAGCGATCAGTTCTTCGAGTTTTGTTAAAAATTGGTTCGTGTATTTGACCATTCGTAGTGTAAATGTTCGGGCCAAAGATAGGAGAAAAAAAAGTTATGCGAAGCCCCTGCGGAAGGCCTTTTGTACTTTTATGGAAGTGAGCAAAAAGGGAAAAACTCTTATTGTCGTTGCCGGACCAACAGCTGTTGGCAAAACTGACGTGGCCATCAGGCTCGCGGAGCACCTCGGCACGGAGGTGGTTTCCGCCGACGCACGACAGTTGTACCGGGAGCTCGACATTGGCACGGCCAAGCCCACCGCCGACGAGCTTGCCCGTGTCCGTCATCATTTTATCTCGTCGCATTCCATTCACGACGAGTACAACGCCGCCATGTATGGAGAGGAGGCGCTGAAAGTTATCCACAAACTGTTTGTCGACCACGACCATGTGATCCTGTGTGGAGGATCGGGTCTTTACATTAAAGCATTACTTGAAGGTTTCGACGATGTCCCCGAGATCGATAAAAATATTCGTGACCTGATAATCGAAGAGTACAACCAGAAGGGTCTGGCCTGGCTGCAAGAGGAGGTGAAGAAGAATGACCCCGGCTACTTCGACGTGGTCGACCAGAAGAATCCACACCGGCTTATCCGTGCCGTGGAGATATCACGGGCCACCGGCATAAAGATGGCCGACTGGCGAAAGAGCTCGAAGCGCGAGCTGGATTTCGGAGTTGTGAAGATCGCGCTGACCCTGCCAACCGAAGAGCTTTACCGGCGTATCGATGCACGGATGGATCAGATGATTGCACAAGGTCTGTTCGAAGAAGCAGGGAGACTTTATCCGTATCGACACCTGCAGGCGCTTCAAACAGTAGGCTATCGTGAGATCTTTGCGTTCATGGATCATTCGTACGACCGTGAAGAGGCGGTAAGATTATTGAAGAGGAACACACGTCATTATGCAAAACGCCAGATGACGTGGTTCCGAAAGGACCCGGAATTCGTTTGGAAGCATCCCAATGAATGGAACGAAATCGTTAATGTTGCATCTTTTAAATGAGTAAGAAAGTACTGATCATAACATACTATTGGCCTCCGTCGGGTGGGAGTGGTGTGCAGCGGTGGCTGAAGTTTGTGAAGTACCTGGACAAAGCCGGTTGGGAGACTTTCATTCTCACACCGGAGAATCCATCGTTCTCTCTTTCCGACCCCACGTTGCTGCGCGATGTGCCTGCGAATACCGAGGTACTGCACTTGCCGATCTGGGAACCGTACAACGCATTTCACAGGCTGTCGGGTCTCTTTGGAAAAAAGAAGGTGGCACAAACCGATATGATCTCCACGGGGAAGAAATCTTTGTTTCAGACCTTCAGCAGTTGGGTGCGTGGTAATTTATTTATTCCCGACCCGCGGATCTTTTGGGTAAGACCGGCCTCTGCTTTTTTAAGTAATTTCGTGAAGACGAATGGGATCGAGAAGATCATCACGACCGGGCCGCCACATAGCATTCATTTGATCGGGTTGAGGTTGAAGAAAAAATTCCCGGCACTGAAATGGATTGCCGACTTCCGGGATCCGTGGAGTGAGTGGGACCTGCTCGATACTCTGTCGCTCTCGGACTTCGCAAGGAAAAGACACAAGACGCTCGAGCGACGCGTGTTGCAAACAGCAGACCGAGCGATCACGATTGCTCCGTACCATGTGAGGTTGTTCGAGAAGTCGGGTGGGAGAAAGGTTGACCTTATCACGAATGGTTTCGATACGGACGACTTCGAACAAGTGAAGAGAGTTAGGACAGAGAAGTTTACGATCCGCCATACGGGTGTGGTAGATGAGCTTAGAGATCCCAGGCCGTTCATGGTTGCACTGAAGAAGGTGGTGGGCGAAATGAACGGTGATGTGTTGGTGGAGTTTATTGGAAGTGTGAATTCGGCATTCAAGGAATTTGTCAATAGCGATCCTGTTTTAAAACCTATAGTGAAGTTTACGAGCACCGTCCCGCACAAGGAGCTGCTTCAACTTTACGGTCAGACCGACTTGTTGTTGCTGGTGCTTGCTCACACGGCGCACGCTTCGGGAAATCTTCCGGGTAAATTTTTTGAGTACCTGGCTTCGGGCATACCGATCATTGCCGTAGGGCCGGTGGATGGAGATGCGGCGGATGTTATTTCGAAGTCGAATGCCGGCGAGATCTTTTCGCGCGAGAATGAGATCGGTATCACGGAGATGCTTCGTAAGCACTACAGCCTGTGGACGAAAGGAGGGGCACCATCGACAACCGATGCAACGATGTTCACTCGAAAGAAACTTACAGATCAATTGATCTGCATACTGGAAGAGTTGTGAGTGGTATATTTGTTTTCAAATGAAAGTCTTTGTCGAGCCCGGGAAGAATTTTACAGAGGAGATCAAATATGTTTTCCGAACCCTCGCTCATGTCAACAATATTCATGTTGAGTTTGTACCAAACCCGGCCGACGCAGAGCTCAGGGCGAATGTGTCTGAGGATTTTTTTAATGCCATAGCCTCGCAGAAGTTCGATCATGAAAATTTCTTTAAGGGCGACTGTCTTGTAAGACATCAAAACGGAGATCCGGACTACCTCTCCACGATCTTCTACATGATCAACAGCCTCCAGGAATACAACACAACGGATGTCGACGAGATCGGAAGATTCAAGTACACTAACAGTTATCAGAAGAAATTCAACAACATAGAAGATAACCTTGTTGGTCAGTACGCTCAGAAGATCTTCCCAAAATCCCAACCGGTGAAGTCACAAATATTCTTATCGCACGATATAGATTCGGTAAACGGTGCTGTTGTCCAGGACAGTTTCTTTTTGTTGAAGAAGGGCAATCCATTTCCGGTATTTAAGCTGGTATTGAATGCCGCGTTGCAACGGCCCGACTGGCTGAACATGGATAAGATCATGAAGATCGAAGACGAGCACTCTTTGAAGTCTACTTTCTTCTGGCTGGTGAATAAAGGAAGACTGAACAAACGTGAGGTTAATTCGGATTATAACATCAATAGCGGGAAGATCCGCCGTATCCTGAAATCGATCGAAGCCAAAGGTTGGGAGAACGGCCTTCACAAAAGCATTTCGTCCGACACGTACAAACAGGAGTCTGCGAAGCTTTCGCTTCCGATCATTGCCAACCGCAATCATTATTTGAAGTTCAGGTTACCCGATCTTTACAACGACATCGAAACAAGCGGACTCCAGATGGATGCTAGTCTTGGCTTCGCGGAGGCTGTAGGATTTCGAAACAGTTTCGGGCTGCCGTTCCATCCGTTCAACCTGGAGGAGCGCAAGCCATACTCATTTGTCGAGGTTCCGCTCACCGTTATGGATGGAACACTGAAGCAATACCGTGGGGTGCCGTTGAACGAGACCGCGTCGCAGATCATAAGTTTCCTGGAAAAGAACAAAATGGGGAGCCTGATCTCGATACTTTGGCACAATACTTACTTCACGGATTACAAGTTTGCCGGGTATGTGAAGGTGTACAGGAAAGTCCTCGAATATATTCACTCGAACGGAATGCGCAGCATAAACCCGCGCGAGATTGTTAAGGAATTCGCATGGAACAAATAATCATCAGGCTTCTTAAAGAGGAGGATATTCCACAGATCAATGCGCTTTATAAAAAAGCATACGGTCTGAATCGTTCCGATGACAAGTTCAGGTGGGAGTTTCAGCAAGGGCCTGTGGGACCTGCCATCTACGTTGTGGCAGTTGATCCCGGGACAAACAAGGTTGTGGGTACGCAATGCGCCATCCCGCTGTATGTTACGAACTCGTCGGGCCAGAGAATTCTTACGGCGAAGTCGGAAGATACTCTCGTTGATTCGGACTATCGTGGCCGTAGTATTTTCGAGAACATGTATGCGTTGCTGTTCGATGAATGTCGTAAGGCGGGCATCGTGGCGATCTGGGGTTTCACCTATGCGATAAAACCATTCCGTAAGCTGGGTTTCGATATTCCTTTTCAATGCAACTTCGGGCTCATCGCTTTTAATGCGAGGGGCGCTTTCAGGTATTTCAATTCATTGAAAGAAAAACGTTCGTTTGTTGAGAAGTCGAAGATCGCTGGCCTCGTTACAGCTTCACGATTGAAGTTTTTGGTCAATACCGGGTCGCGTTCAACCGACGGTTACAAAATATCGAACGACGTACAGGACACCCTCGAAGATCTTACACCATCGTCACGCGACGTCTTTTATCTCGTTCACGATTCGAAGTTTCTTGGCTGGAGGTTACGGACGAACCCTTACCCTAACGCTCATCTTTATTATTCACTTGTCGAGGCGAACAGGTCTGTCGCAACAATAGTCTGTACGCACACAAACGAAGTGTCGTACATCATGCACATGGGCTTTGCCCGCAATCTTTCGCAGGAAACCAGGGAGCGTTTCATCAATGCCGTAGTCTTCGATCTTTCGCGTAAGACGAATGTTCTCCGCTTCTGGGGATTCGTTCACAACAAAGCGGGACTGGAAGAGATCGAGCTCCTGAAACAAGCCGGTTTTATTTTTACAAACCAGGGCATTTCATTCGTGTGGAAGAAGCTCGATGAAGGGACTTCGCTCGATGCAAAAAATTTTGTGCTGTCAAGGACGGCTTCGCAGGGGACCTAGCGTTTCAAGCCGGATATCTTCAATGCCTTTTTGAAGATCTCATTTACTTCAGGACTTACTTTAGTCAGCAGGATCAATCCGCCATAGAATATCGTCACGATCCCGGAGCGGAACACCAGGTCCATAAAAATATTGTCGAAGGTTGGGAGTATGTAATTGAGCCCGACCGTTGCCGCGGAAATTCCGATGACGACCAATGTCGCAAAGTTGAAGGGTTGGATCTTCATGGTGATCCAGATGAAAACATACTTCACGACGTTGAACATGGTGACTGCGAAGGCGATACTTACTGCGGCCCCGTTGATGCCATAGGTTGGAATAAGGATATTGTTGGCTACGATGGTTGTTCCGGCAAGCACGACAATCAGCACGATGTTGAACCAGAAATATTTCGAGAGCACAACGATCTCGCTGCTGGGGCCGAAGGCCATGTCGGCAAGTTTACCAATGCCTACAAAGATCACAACCCAGCGTCCGGCTTCGTATATCTCCTTCTTTGGCATCAGGTCGTAAATGTTGTCGAGGTTTATCGCGACACCTATCAGCAACAACGATCCGACGATGAACTGGTTTAGCGCAGTCTTCTGGTAGATCGTTGCTATATTTTTTATCTCATTCTTTTCGAAGTACTGCGAGATCAACGGCATGGCCACAGACGACAATGCTTTCTTGGGGATCTCGATCACGCTGGCCATATAGAACCCCGTGGTATACACGGCCACAAATTTCAATCCCATGAGTGCTGCGATCATCAGGCTGTCGATCTTGCCGACGATGATCATCGCAGCTGCCCCGGCGAAACTCATCAAACTATAAACAATAAGTTCCTTCCGTTTCTCTTTTGTTACAAAACCGAACCTTGAGTTGAACGACAGGTTCCTGCTCGACGCCAGGTAGATCATCAGTGCAAGCAAGATCAGCATGTATGCTACCACGGTACCGACGATAAATGCTTCGAACGACAACCATCCAAGGAAATAAGCCGTCACCAATATCGCCAGCAGTGCACGCGTTGCCACTTCCCGCATCAGGTTCGGGAAAACAGTTTTCAAC
>DASRSO010000012.1:0-14536 GCA_035656375.1 Cyclobacteriaceae bacterium
TATCAGAAGGAGGAAAATTTACTTTGTTGACGAGGATGTCGTATGCCCGCTTGCATATCGAGATCCTGCGTTCGTACGTATCTGCCTGTCCCTGTTCATCGAACGCCATCACCACTGTAGCTGCTCCATAGCGGCGAACCAGCTTTGCCTGGCGGAGAAATTCTTCCTCTCCTCCTTTCAGACTGATCGAGTTAACGATCCCTTTTCCCTGGATGCATTTCAATCCCGCTTCGATCACTTCCCACTTGGATGAGTCGATCATTACGGGTAGCACGGCGATCTCGGGTTCTGAAGCCATCAGGTTTAGGAACTTGACCATGGCGGCTTTAGCATCCAACATACCTTCATCCATGTTCACGTCGATCACCTGCGCACCACCACGTACCTGGTCGAGTGCAACTTCGAGTGCTTCCTGGAACTTGTCTTCTTTTATGAGTTTTAGAAAACGTGCCGACCCCGTAACATTGGTGCGTTCACCGATGTTGACGAAGTTGGATTGAGGTGTAATTGTTACGGCTTCGAGCCCGCTTAAACGTAGTGGTTGAGGGTTCATCAAATAGAGCTTACTTAGATCGTTGCAGTTTCTTCTGCGTGAATAGTTCTGGGTTTATATTTTGCTGCAACTTCTGCAATCTTCTTAATGTGTTCGGGTGTCGACCCGCAGCATCCGCCAATAATGTTGATCAGTCCTTCTTTAAGGAATTCTTCGATCTGCGTGGCCATCTCGACAGGGGTTTGATCGTACTGACCAAACTCGTTGGGCAGACCAGCATTCGGGTGAGCGCTTACAAAGAACGGAGCCTTCTCATTGAACACCTGCAGGTATGGACGTAGCGCTGCCGCACCAAGTGCACAGTTCAACCCGATACTTAGCAAAGGCACATGAGATACCGATACAAGGAATGCCTCGGCTGTCTGGCCCGTAAGGATCCTTCCGCTGGCATCTGTGATCGTTCCCGACACCATTACGGGTACCTGGCGTCCCGTCTCTTCAAACAATTCCTGTATTGCGAACAACGCAGCCTTCACATTGAGTGTGTCGGTGATCGTTTCGGGCAGAAGCATGTCAACGCCGCCGTCGAGTAAGCCTCTCGCCTGTTCCTTGAAAGCATTTACAAGCTCGTCGAAGCTGATCGCGCGATAGCCCGGGTTGTTCACATCGGGCGACATGGACGCAAGCTTCGTTGTCGGGCCCATCGAGCCGGCAACAAAACGAGGTTTGTTGGGTTCTCTCTTCGTAAACTCGTCAGCTACTTCCTTCGCGATCTTCGCCGACTCGTAGTTTATCTGGTAAACATACTTCTCCAAATGATAATCGGCCTGGGCTACCCATGTGCTGCCAAACGTGTTGGTCTCCACAATGTCGGCGCCGGCTTCGAAATACTGTCGGTGTATCTCTTTAATGATGTCGGGACGCGTGATGCTCAACAAGTCGTTGTTTCCCTTCAACGGATACGGGTGGTCTTTCAGAATTTCACCACGAAAATCTTTTTCCTCCAGCTTATAGCGCTGGATCATTGTTCCCATGGCACCATCTAGTACCATGATCCTCTGTTTCAAAATGTCCTGGATATTCACTCTTCCTGTTGTTTAAAACTCTGCACTTATTCAGAAAGAGGCTCGTGAGAAATGGCTGCCTATCTGCTCCCGACGTGTCGGGAAAGGGATTTAGCACAACGCCCCATGTACGAGGCAGGTTGCTAAGACGTCAACGGGCCCAGTCCCTCGGTCTTTCTGAATAAGCACTGCAAAGAAACATAAACAGTGATTTAATTGCAACAGTTCAATTCACTGTAATCGATTGTGAAAACAGGAATTATCACTGTCGTGTTATCAAACCAATAAGGTCTTGTTCTGTCCATAGAACTCAGCATTAAAAAACCGATCTTTGTGACGCTTTGAAGTTAGCCGCTGTCGATATCGGTTCAAACGCTATTCGGTTTCAGATCTCTACTGTCCTCGACAGGGGATCGAGAGTGTTGTTCAAGAAACTCGAATACGTGCGATTCCCCCTCCGCCTCGGACACGACGTGTTCTCGACCAATCGCATCAGCGATAAGAGCATCGAGAAGTTCTGTAAGCTCATGAAGACCTACAAGCTTCTTATCGAGCTGTACGAAGCGGATGATTACATGTTCTGCGCAACATCTGCCATGCGCGAATCCGAAAACGGCGAAGAAGTTGCCAAAAGGATCTACGACGAACTTGGTATCACCATCAACATCATCAGCGGGCAGGAAGAAGCCGAGATGGTGAACAAAGCTATTGCCTCCTACCTCACCGACCAGTCATACATCCACATCGATGTAGGTGGTGGTAGTACCGAACTCAACTTGTATGTCGATGGAAAGAAGATAAAGACCAGGTCGTTCAAGATCGGTTCGGTACGCGTCCTGGAGCACACCGATTCTCCCGTCATGTGGCAGGACATGGAAGCCTGGGTTAAGAAGAACATCGATAAAACCTTCGGAAAAATTACAGCCGTCGGCACCGGCGGAAACGCCTCTAAAATATTTGAGATCGCCAAGCTTAAGCCCGGGAAATCTCTGAGCCTCAAAAAATTCAGGGCCACCAAAGAAATGATCGAAGGCAAGACCATCGACCAACGCATCTATGAGCTTCAAATGAACCCCGATCGCGCCGACGTCATCGTTCCTGCAAGTGACATCTACATGAAAGTAATGCAGTGGGCAAAAGCCGACCAGATGATCGTGCCGGAAGTTGGATTGAAAGACGGAATTCTACTTCACCTGCTGGAAAAGAACAGGCAGCAAAAGAAGTTCGACTTTGTGCCTAATAACCAATAGGCAATTACCGACTATTCGAAGCGCAGAGACTCTATAGGATCCAGTTTGGAAGCCTTCCACGCCGGGTACCAACCCGACATCAGTCCAACAAGTACGCACACCGCCATACCGAAGAACATCCATCCCCACGGCATCACAAATTTCTTGATGCCCATGATGCCAGCGAAGAAGTTACCTGCCATGATACCGAGGATGATCCCCACGATACCACCGAGCACACACACAACGATCGCTTCAATCACGAATTGCTGTCGTATCCGCAAAGGTGTCGCTCCCAGTGCTTTACGAACACCGACTTCACGCGTTCGTTCAGTCACAGAAACCAGCATGATATTCATTAAGGCAATAGCGCTCCCGAGCAGCGTAATAAAACCGATACCCAACCCGGAGCCCTGGATAATTCCCATGATCGTATTGAGCTCAGCCAGCGTATCGCTCTTCTCTATCTGGAATGAATCGGCATTACCCAGCTTATCGTGACGTACTGCTCGCATCAAACCCGTTGCTTCTCCCATGGCCATGTCCATCGTTGTTGGGTCGGAGACACCGATCGCGAGGGAATAGTCCAACCCTCGTCCCCCGGCCATTTGGTTGGCACATAAGATCGGGAAGAGGATCATGTTATCGTAGTTGTCTTGCGAGAGCTGTCCTTTCTCGGCCATCAGTCCGATTACACGGAACTGAACACCTTTGAATGAGACTTCTTTACCTATCGGGCTTTCGTTGTTCTCGAAGATTGTGGTGTATAGCTTGTGACCCAGGACGCAGACCTTGGTTCCATAATCGATCTCGCGTTTAGAGAAGCTTCGTCCTTCGGCGAGATTGAGTGAATTGAGAGCCATGTACTCTTCGTTCACACCCTGCAGTACAACGTTTGGATTGGATTTCTTGGAACGATATTTGACTTCCGCATTCCATGAAAGTTCAGCATTGAGAGCTACGATCGAAGGGAACTGGTAGCGATCGATAAAGTGCTGGACATCATTCAATTGAAGTGGAGGGAATCGTTTTTCGTTTATGCCGTTATTCTGGCGGTTCCTGTAGCGTTTCGATTCGATGTAAAATGAGTTCGCGCCGAGAGATGAAAGGCTTTCAGTAAGGGTGTACCCGATGCCGTCAACGGCCGTCAGGGCTCCCACAAGGCAGGTGATACCGATGGCCACAATGAGGGCGGTAAGGACCGATCGAAGGAGGTTTGCCTGCACGGACCGCAGTCCTTCCTTAATATTTTCTATTAAATTCATGAAATATCGGCGTGAAACTTGACAAATTTACCTTACTGAACGTTTACTCTTAGACTGGTTACGAAATTAATTGTTACACCAGTCCTTGACTAATTGCTGAAACGATGCGGTTTTCGATTTTGTTTTGCCTGTTACTGATCTGTCGCGTGGCCTCCGCGAACTACATCTTCATCCCTATGGATGAAAAGCAGACGGATCACCTGAAGGCATACGGGATCGCCTATTGGATCCTGAAAAAGGACACCGAGGTCGACTGGCTCCTGAACTACCGTGGGGGCAGTTTCATGGCCAAATTCCACCCCGCCATCCAGAATGAGCTTACAATACGCGGAGTTTCCTACGAGATCATCAGCGACGCACAGGCCAACCAGATCATCACCGACATCGCCAGCCCTGCCGTCAACACAGATATTATGAAGCTGGAGAAATACCCACGCATCGCGGTGTATTCTCCCAAAAGCAAGCAACCGTGGGACGACGCAGTAACGTTGGTCCTCACCTACGCCGAGATCCCTTACGATGTGATATTCGACGATGAAGTGATCGGTGGCGAGCTCCCGAAATACGACTGGCTTCACCTTCACCATGAAGATTTCACCGGCCAGCAGGGTAAGTTTTTCGGATCGTACGGAAACATGCCGTGGTATATCGAAAAGCAGAAAGAAGATGAAGACCTCGCCCGCAAGCACGGCTTTCGAAAAGTATCGCAGCTGAAGCTGGCTATCGCAAAACGCATTAAGGAGTTTGTCGCCGGTGGTGGATTCATGTTCGCCATGTGTTCGGCTACCGACTCATTTGATATCGCCCTTGCTGCCGAAGGTGTTGACATCTGCGAGCGCATGTACGACGGCGATGCAGCCGATCCTGCAGCACAGGAGAAACTAAACTTCGACGCAACGTTCGCATTCACGGACTTCAGATTGTCGAGAGATCCATATCAATATGAGTTCTCTGATATCGACAACAACTTACAGGATCGCGGACTTCGCCAGGACAACGACTACTTCAACATCTTCGAGTTTTCGGCAAAGTGGGACCCTATCCCCACCATGCTCACACAAAATCACACGAGGGTGATCAAAGGCTTCTACGGACAAACAACAGGTTTCAAAAAACACCTGGTCAAACCCGATGTGGTGATCATGGGAGAAAACAAGGAGATCAAAGAAGCCAAGTACATGCATGGAGTTTTTGGCAAAGGCTTCTGGACATTCTATGGTGGTCATGATCCTGAAGACTACCAGCACACCGTAGGCGAAGAACCTACCGACCTCAACCTGCATCCCAATTCGGCGGGCTTCAGGCTGATCCTTAACAACGTGCTGTTCCCCGCTGCGAAAAAGAAAAAGCAAAAGACCTGATTGTCTATGTTCAAGATTGGTGGCGTTGTTCTCGGGTTGTTGATCTCTTTCTGTGCGATGGCACAGATCAATGTCGTGGAAGAAAGACTTGGCAAGGACGCAAAGAAATCTTCCAACAACGACAACACATTCACACTTTACCAGGCAAGTAAAGAAAACGCTTCAGGTATTCCAGTGCTTAATTACGTGATAGTCCGCAACGCCGACAAAAAGATCGTGGTAGAGGGCGCTGTCACCATGGGAGCTATCGAGTGGACGGCCACGTATGAGTTGGAGGAATCGCGTTCGCTTGGCGCAGGCCAGGCACAGGGTCAGAAAAGAAAGATCGACCTGCGGCCGTTTCTCTGATGGTTGTTAATGCATCCGGTCTCCTCTCACCTCGAGAGTCTTAACGATCTCTGATTCAGCAGCTAATATTTCGCGCCATCGCTTCATCACTTTATCTGCATCCATATACTCCTTCGCAAGAGCGAGGAAGTTCTTATAATGTCCCGCTTCCGATACCATAAGCTCGTAGTAGAACTGGCTGAGGCCTTCGTCTTGGATCTCTTTCCAGAGCAACCGGAATCTCTCGCAACTCCGTGCTTCGATCAGCGCACTCATGAGTAGTTTCTCGACGAGCTGTTCTTCGCGACTTCCACCCTTCTTAAGTATTTTCTGAATTCGTTCTACGTACTCATCCTTGCGGTTGGGTCCGAGTGTGTAGCCTCGCTTCCTGAGTTCTTCAATGACACGCTCGAAGTGATTCCATTCTTCAGCAACAACCGGTGTGAGCATGTCTACCAGTTTGTCGTAGCCAGGATATTGAATGATAAGAGAGATGCAGGTTGAAGCGGCTTTTTGTTCGCAATACGCGTGATCGATGAGTATCTCATGGATGTTCATCCCGGCGATGTTCACCCACCGGGGATCTGTAGGCAACTCTAGTCCCAGTACGTGCTTATCCATTAATTAGTCAAATAACATAAGCTCGAAACCAAAATCCATAATGCTTGGCACTCCACGATAGAACGGCGTTGGCATATATCCAACATTATCTTTCGTGAACCTCTGCATGAAGTTATGATACTTCAGGAAGAATCGTCCGCGCTTGATCTTTCCGTTGAGGAAGATGTCGCCAAGGAAATACGCGGGAGGCTGCACCGTTTCCTGGTTATAGAAAGTTTGAATAACGGGATCGTATCCCATCGGCTTGTACGAGCTGTGCCAGTGGAGATCGACACCGAACTGAACCTGGATTGCCTTCTTGAACAGATCGCCTTCGAAAGCAAGTTGGGCATTGACAAACAACTCGGGTATTCTCAATACACTATCCTTGTCGGCGAGGATCTTCGTGTACAAAACCTGTGGTCGTAAGTGAAGCTTCTTCAGGAAACGAACATCCATGTATACCTGCGGGGTGGCATACGTTACAAGGTTCTGTGCCTGCAGCGGCAATACCGTTTGAACAGTATCGGCTACCCTGCCCTTTGCAAAATAGATGTAGTTGTTGAATGAGGTAAACGTTACCCCTGGTGAAATGAATAACGGCCCGACAGTGACCTTCGGAAACGCAGACAGGTACGTCGTTTCTACTGCTTTGAAGTTATTGCTCCACAGGTCGAAGTGTCCACCGTAGGCTGTTTGAAGAAATGTTGGTTTCGAAATACGTTGCGTGGCCATGAAGTCGAACCACTTCATGTGACCTGAAGCTTCTATGCGTCCATAACCTCCATCAAGTGCTTCGATGAGGGCAGTGATATGCTGAACTGAATCGAGTGCGTACTGGATCTCTCCGCCGATATATTTTTCCAGTCCTTTTCCCGGCATCGAAAGCGTATCGGTCCCAAGAAATTTATTGTAGAGACTGTACTTTCGGAACTTGACCCAACCGTTGTAGAAGAGATTATTATTCTTCCCTATCTGTCCTTTGACCCCTAACTGATGTTGCGACGTTTTGAACCGGCTGCTGTCCTGTACTTTGGTGACTGAATCGATCCGGTTGCCCCAATCATAATATGCCCGCGAGTCGATGGTAAGATCGTCGCGATACCAGTTTACCTGCGTTTCGAGGTCCATAACGTGATAGGCCTGCACTTTGAACACATTTATTTGCTGGAAGACATGGAACTTGTTGTGTTGTTCGTAGCTACTGGCACGTGTCAGCTGCGGACTAACGGTGCCGAAGTAATCGTCGTAGGATGAATCAGCGGGATTGATTGAGTTGAACGAGATGCCCCCGTTTTCTATCACCCGATGCCGGATGCGTTGATATGCAGCCAAAACTTTGTAGCGGTCGTCTTTGGTTGTGTAATGCGTGTATATGTCGTAATAGTTGCTGATCACATTGCGATCGGCCCTGCCATTTCGGAGGATCTGTTTATCGGTTAGGATTGGCCGATAGTTGAATGATATGTTCCATTTTGGATTGATGTTGCGCGAATATTCGACGCGTGTTGCGGCCCGACCTTCTCCACCCCATACAAGATACATCCGGGTGTATGGCGATTTTGTATCATATAGCTTTAGCTCTTCATTCCAGTATGGAGCGAAGCCGTTGAAGCCGGCAGTTGCACCAATGTTTGACGACACCAGGGGGAAGATGGGGTTAAGAGCTGTACCGTTGTTGCCCAGGTCGTGATAGAGATTGCCCGACCTCTGCACGTAGGTCCAGCGATGGTAATTATTGATAGTGGTATCGAGCGGGCGGAAGTTCGTTTTCCCTGTAAACATTTCGCGTTCAGTGGTCCACCGGGTGGTCAATGGCCCGTAGATACTTTTGGTTGTGTCGTCGACGATGGAAGAGCCCGTGCGTTGGGAGACCGGTTGCTGGGGGACGACTGTTTTGGCGCGGACGGGGCGCCTTTTAGTGGTGTCGGGGGTCTGCGAGAAGGCGCTGAACGCCAGTCCGATAAATACAAAGATCAATAGGCAACGACTTCTCACGGCGCAAAGATAACAGAGGGTATTAATCACGCTCCAGGTGATGGCCAATGAGCGTATCAAATTCTGAACCATTTTTAAGGAATTCCATCTCAACGGGAATGTAAAACCATGGGAAGTTGCGGACCGAATTGAAAGGCAGGAGGCGGATCATATCCTTTTCGGTGGTGACGATCGATACGTCGGACATGAGTTGTGCTTCGTAGTGGATGGCGTTGACTTCCGATTCGGTGAACGCGTGATGGTCTCCGAACTCGAGATGTTTAACGAGCTCGAACCTTGTCTTAAGGTAGTCTGTAAAAAGTTCCGCCCGCGCGATGCCTGTTACGAGGAGTACTTTACCGGTAATCGATGAGAGGTTGCCGAATGAAATTGGATCACTATACTTCAATGACGAAAAGAAGACCGGCTTGTTGCCGGCATACTTACGGATGTCGGCAGTAAGTTGCTCCATCTCTGTTTTAGCACCGGGGCATTTCGTTACTACAACGACATCAGCACGCGACGCACCTTTACGGGCTTCGCGAAGATTACCTGCAGGTAAAACATAATCTTTAGTAAACGGACGGGCATACTCGGTAACGAGTATAGAGAAGTGCGGATTTACAGAGCGATGTTGAAACGCATCGTCAAGAATTATTGCATCGATGTTATCGTGTTCTTGTAGAATATTAGGGATAGCAAAGGCTCTGTCTTCCCCAACAGCAACAACAATGTTGTCATGAAACTTTCGAAACATTTGAAAAGGTTCATCACCAATTGTTGAAGAATTATCGTCAACGTTTGCGATGCGAAAGCCTCTTGTTCGTCTCCCGTATCCGCGACTTAAAGTTGCAAGTTTATGATTCGTCGACAGGGTTCGAATGAGATATTCAGTCATCGGAGTCTTTCCGGAGCCACCAAGATTAAGATTTCCTACAGATATAACCGGTACCTCGAAACGAAAGGATGATTTTTGCCCGATGTTGTATAAATGATTTCGAACGCGGGTGATTAAGTCGTAGATTATGGCAAACGGAAACAGCAGCAGTCTAAGCATTCAGGATGACTTTAGTACTTTTGAATTCAAAACTAACCGAAAAGGTCTTATGATCACTATTGGGGAAGTGGTAAGGTATCTTGACGACCTCGCCCCTCCCGCCTACCAGGAGGACTACGACAACAGTGGTTTGCTTACGGGCGATCCGAGCGTAGCGATAACTTCGGTCCTGGTTACTCTCGATTGTACAGAAGAAGTAGTTCACGAGGCGATTGGCCTTGGAGCCAACCTTATCATCGCTCATCACCCGATCATCTTCCGCGGGCTCAAGAAGCTCACGGGTCGTAACTACGTGGAGCGCACGATCATCAAGGCGATCAAACATGACATCGCGATCTTTGCAATTCATACCAATCTCGACAATGTTTCGTCGGGAGTTAACATGAAGATTGCCGAGAAGATCGGCCTGAAGAACTTACGGATCCTTGAACCGAAGAAGGAGACGCTCGGCAAGCTGGTGACTTTCGTTCCACGAGAGCATGCCGACGAGGTGCTGGCGGCGTTGCACAAGGCGGGGGCAGGCAACATTGGTAACTACAAGAACTGCAGTTTCACAGTAGAGGGTACTGGCACGTTCATGCCGACCGGAGAGGCCGAGCCGAATATCGGGGAAGTGGGTGTCCAGGAGAAGGTGAATGAAGTGCGGGCAGAGCTGATCTTCCCAATCCATTTGAAAAACCAGGTATTGTCGGCCTTAAAGAAGGCACATCCATACGAAGAGGTCGCCTATTACGTTCAGGAGATAGTAAATGAAAACCAGGAAGTTGGTGCAGGGATAGTGGGAGACCTGGAAGAGGAAGAGGAACCAATTGGATTTTTGTCGCGTTTAAAATTCAGCATGCAAACAAATTGTGTGCGGCACACGGCAGTCGTTGGATCGACTGTGAAGCGCGTGGCGGTATGCGGGGGCTCCGGGAGTTTTCTGTTGCCGGCTGCGATCCGTTCGGGTGCCGACGTGTTTGTTTCGGCTGACTTCAAATACCACGAGTTTTTCGATTCCGACGGGAAGATCATGATTGCCGATATTGGCCATTATGAAAGCGAGCAGTTTACGAAGGAGTTGATTTCGGAGGTTTTGAGGGAAAAATTTCGTACCTTTGCGATCAATTTTTCAAAAACTGTTACAAATCCAATAAGATACCTGTAAATAATGGAAAATCAATCAGTTGCAGCGAAGCTGGAAGCGCTGGTCAAACTCCAATCCATCGACTCTAAACTTGACGAATTAAAGAAATTGAGGGGCGACCTGCCGGATGAGGTGCAGGACCTGGAGGACGAAATGGAGGGCTACAGGACTCGCCTTACGAGGTTCGAAGCTGAGCAGAAAGAGGTGGAAGACGTTATCAAGAAGAACAAGGAAGGAATCAAAGAAGCTGAAAAGCTTGTAAAAAAATACGGCGAACAGCAGAAGAACGTAAAGAACAACCGCGAGTTCGACGCAATCACCAAAGAGGTAGAGCTCCAGGAGCTGGAGATCCAGATCTGCGAAAAGCGGATCAAAGAAGCCAAAGAAAAGATCGAGCAGAAGAAGGAAGAGATCAGCAAGATCGAAACCTTAATCAAGGAACGCACAGAAGACCTCGACAGCAAGAAGGGCGAACTCAACAACATCCTCGGTGAAAGCCAGGAAGAAGAGAAAAGACTTTTGGCTGAGAGAGAGAAGGCCGGCAAGAAGATCGAAGACAAACTTTTAAAATACTACGAACGCCTCCGTGCAAACCTTTCAAACGGCTTGGCCGTTGTGAGGGTAGTTAGAGGTGCAGCTGAAGGTTGTAACATCATCATCCCTCCTCAGAAGATCGCCGAGATCCGCGAGAAGAAGAAGATCGTGATCGATGAACACTCGGGTAGGATCCTTGCGGACGTAGATGACACTCACGTTGAGGACGAAAAACCTAAGAAGGCAGCTCCCGTAAAAAGGGCAAAGAAAGTTGGGTAATAAGACCATCATAAGTATAAGAAAGGCAGGCGTTACCGTCTGCCTTTTTTTACTTCTTGGATTCTCATCCCGTGCCAATACCGATAATATCTGGACGTTCGACCCGGAACTCCAGAAGATCCACGAGCTCGTACTGAATCTCGAAGTCGACCAGGCTTACAAGGCGCTCGACAAGATCAAGACCAACGAGTTTCACAAGCTCTACGTGTTGAGCATTTGTGAAACGGTTGATATCCTGATCAGTGAAGACGAAGCGCGCTTCCAGAAGGTCGAGACGAAATTTAAAGAGCGATTGAAGTACCTCTCCTCGCTTACGGGAAGTGCTGAAACGCTATTCCTCCAGGCTGAGCTGAATCTTCAGCGTGGCTTTAACTTTTTAAATCTCGGCCAGGAGTTTAATGCGGTGTGGGCAATACGCAGCGCCTACAATCTTACCCAGGAGTGCCTGAAGAAATATCCCGACTTTGTACCGATCAAAAAGACCAGCGGAGTTATCGAAGTGATGGTAGGATCGGTACCCGACAAGTATCACTTTTTCATGAGCCTGTTGGGCATGAAGGGATCTGTGGTAACAGGTCAGAAGCAGCTCGAACAATTAAGGGTTTCAGAATCTTCCCTGAGCACCGAGGCAAACCTGCTGTACTTCACGATCAAGGGGCTGATCAACCAGCAGATCGAAGAAGCACTTCGCGGATTCAACTCTATCCTTAAAGACAGCCCGGACAACCGACTTGCACTGTTCCTTGCCGTCAACATGATGATGAAGAACTCCCAGAGCGAAGATGCATTGAAGCTCATTCACAGTCTCGATGCCAATCCCGGTGGCATCCCGATATTCTACATCGACTACATCCGCGGGGAGATACATTTGCAAAAGGGCGACTATCCCCAGGCAATCGCTGCTTATCAGAAATTCATCACAAACTATAAGAGCCAGAATTTCAAGAAGGATTCTTACTATAAGATAAGCCTTGCATTCCACTTGCAAGGAAAGCCTGAACTGGCAAAAGCCAACTTCGAAAAGGCAAAGGTTACTGGTCGCGATGTAGTGGAACCCGACCACCATGCCGATGCACAACTGAAGGAAGGCACATTGCCAAATGCAAAAATTCTAAAGGTGAGACTCTATACCGACGGTGGCTACTACAAAGACGCAAAGGAGCTCTTCCATTCGATCGTGCCGACGGACCTGAAGTCTAAAAAAGAAGAAGTCGAATATTTCTATCGCAAGGCGAGACTCGCCCATAAGACGAACGAGCTTAGTGCAGCGAAGATCTTCTACCAGCAAACCATCGATATGTCGGGTGAAACGCAATGGTACTTTGCGCCGAACTCCGCATTACAGCTTGGATACATCGCACAGGCAAGCCGCGACTATCCTCTTGCCAAAAAGTATTTCCAGATGGCCCTTACCTACAAGAAGCACGAGTACAAGAACAGTATCGACGGTAAGGCAAAGTCGGCCCTCGAACAACTGCCTGTCTGAAGAGTTAAACGTTACGGGTAAGAGTTGATAGTTAAATTAGCTGCCTACCCTGGCTTTTGATCGCAGGCCGACGAGGTGACTGGTGTCGTTGTATTTCTCGACGGAGAACATCGAGCCTGTTTGATTCAACAGGTATAAACAAAGGTTTTCGTGTTCAAACATATCCATCGACTTCAATGGATAGTTGAGAAGCTGACAAAGCAGAATTCTTATCGCACGTCCGTGCATGCAGATGAGCACATTCTGTTCCTCTGGGTGCGAAAGGATCTTATTGATCGCCGGGCGTTGACGAGCAACAACGTCGTCGGGGCTTTCTCCTCCTTCGATCTTCAGCGATGTATTGCCATCCTGCCACTGCTTTAACATCCAATGGTAGTAGGCATCTTCCTCCGGTGTGATCCTCTGACCTTCCTTGTTACCCCAGCTGATCTCGTTGAGTCCTTCCAGTGATTCGTAAGGGATGCCGAGGTCAATGAATTGCTGTACAGTTTCAACAGTGCGCTTAAGGCTTGAGGTATATATCTTATTGAAAGGAACGTCGCGATAGTGGCTGAAGAAGGCTTTCGCCTGGCTCCTGCCCTCTTCATTCAATGACGAATTAATACCACTTCCCTGCACGATGCCGCGCATGTTGAAGTCGGTCTGACCGTGGCGAATGAGATATATTTTTTTGGTGGTCAATTTGTCCTAATTTGCTCGCCTTCGCGCGCTACGGGACACCGTCGCTAAAAGCTTCGGTGCCTGGAAAGAGTGAAGGCGTTTAAAGTCGGGTGCAAAAATAAGCTAATTCGCCAATTGTCAAGTTTCCCCTCGTTTACTTCCAGAGGCGTCACTCTTGAGCAACTTAAGAGGCTGTCAGCCAACACTATGGTCGAGCATCTCGGTATCGAATACACCGAGATCGGAGAAAATTTTATCAGCGCCAAAATGCCGGTCGACCGCCGAACGCATCAGCCATTGGGTTTGTTACACGGTGGAGCATCGGTAGCCCTGGCGGAGACTCTCGGAAGCGTAGCAGCCACCTTTTGTGTTGACATCAACACCCAGTATTGCGTGGGCATTGAGATAAACGCTAACCATGTAAAGAGTGCAAAGACGGGCTACGTGTTCGGAACAACCACACCCATTCACGTAGGTAAGAGGACACACATCTGGGAGATCCGGATCACTAACGAGGAAAAGGAACTGGTTTGTATAAGCAGGTTAACCATCGCAGTCATTGACAGGAAATAGGATGCAGGAAGTGAAAGTTGTGACCGGTACCAATCTCAAGGAACTTGAACTGATCCGTTCGGTACTGTTCAATTACCTGGAAGAAGGAAAAGCATTTTCATTGTGGCGCTTGCCGGATCAGCAGGAAAAGAATGTGATCATCTGCAGTAATGTGATCGAGCTCGACCCCGATCAGTTGTCGGTGGAAGACTCACAACCTGGATTCGTTATTTCCCCTTTCTCCAGAACAGCAAAGAAATTATTCCTGCCGGCCGACATTCACCTGAAGATCAACAACGGTGAGATCAAGCAGCAGGCGGGTGCTCCTCCTGTACCTGAAACATTTCCCCGGCCAACGGGAAAGCTGAACCTGCACATGACCCCGGCCCCGAAACCTGTTGCGCCACAAACAGATAATCATTACCAGGATCTTGTTGCGGCAGGCGTAAATGCGATAGAGAACGGGTTGTTTGAAAAAGTAGTGCCGTCGCGTCGACAGTCTTTCCAGGTCCCGGACGACATCGAT
>DASRSO010000013.1:0-16153 GCA_035656375.1 Cyclobacteriaceae bacterium
TCAGGATGCCGCAGCAGATCAGAGCACTAAGAAATAATCCTTTCATAAATAAGAAACTAAGCTTTACCAAGTTTTATCCCCAATCCAAGTTTTACAGAAGTTGTCGGGATCTTGTAAGAAGTAGTCGAGACGTTGTAGGCAGCGGCTGCATCAATTTTCCCGGTGTTTACCGAAAGAGTACTGATAAGCCATTTAAACCTGAGGTTAGCTCCGAAATTTGTACCGAATGAAGAAACGCCTTCGTAGCTGAGAGCGCCGGCCCTCAGGTAAAAATCTGCGGCGAGGCTCGAGCCCACGTTGGCCGTAACTATAAGACCTGACTTCAGGTCGATCATATTAAGATCCTGGTCGCCCTGGTAAGTCCTTTCGAAGTTGACTGATGTTGATGAGTAACCGATGTATTGAGTTACGCCAAATCGAACAGGATTGCCGTAGGTCGACTTGAAGTATTCAGTAAACTCCATCGCAGCATAAAATCCGGGCTTCGCACCAACCGCTTCAGCGAGAGGCTTCTTAACATCTGCATGTTTAAAATTGCCCATTGGCTGCAATAGCCCTGCGTGGATGGCGAACCAGAAGGAGGGAGTTTTAGGCTTTTCGGGCACCACTGTTTCGGGAACAACTGTGGCAGTTGGAACCGTCGATCGCTGGGCCGTTGTGGCTGTCGAATTTGTTGTTGAGGTCGTTTGCGGCTGTTGGTTTGCCGCTCCAGGTTGTTCCGTTGTGCCTGTGGTCTGAGGTTGGACCTCGCCGGTATTATTCACAACGATCTGGTTATTGGTAACGGGCGGCGGTGTCGAATTAAAGTCCTGTTGGCCAATATCCTGCTTGCCTACTTCCATGTGGGCGGCCGTTCCGCTCAATGTCACGGTCATGGTCTGGAATATGAATATCGTTGTAAACTTCGTATCCACCTTGTTATCAATGATCAGGTCGGAGCCCTGGTGTTTCGACATCGCCTGTCCGTACAATTCGTCGAGGTCTTTTGCCTTGAACTTCGGCGGGAAGAGCACGCTGAACTTTTTGATCTGTGCGGTGGTGCTACCCAGTGGAGTTACGTTACTGTTCGGAAATACGTAGTGCGACGAAGGTGAGATAGCACCACGGGTGGTCGTCTGAAACAGGTATGGGAGCGCAGCCAGGTAAGATGCGTATGTAAGAATTTCGAGTTGTGCTTTACTTGTCTGAATGCCCAATACCCAGCATGCGACAAAACAAAGGAATATTTTTTTCATGGGTTACTTCAGTTGTTGTTTACCTACTTCTTGTTTCGCTGCTGTGCCTTCTACAATATATCTCGAGAAGAAGATTGGGACATAAGGCAACATAAGGGTGAATATTCTTTGATAGGTATCGGCGTTGATCAGGACATCGGCTCCTTGTGATTTACTGATGGCATCTGAATACGCCTCCGACATTGCTTTTGAAGTGACCATAGGAGGCCTGAATGCTTTAAATACACTCGGTGACGAACCTTTTACTTTATTGAGTGGCGTTACGTTGGCGTTTGGATACGTAAACTGTGCCTCTGGTATCCTGCCTAAGTAATAAGTTTGAACACATCCACTTGATCCAATGCCGATCAATAGCATTACCATAAGTGAAATGGCGGGGCTCTTTTTCATTTCTTTTTGGTGGTTTAGGTTACTGAACGGTTAAGGTCACTACTTGATTCTCGGTGTTAGGCAACGTGTAGTGCGTGCCTTGTTGCCACTCATAGTATGAGTTGGTGCCATCGATGTATATCCTGACATTTCCATTTGAAAATGCTTTGTAGTAGCCAAGATCATACGGCGTTGTACTCGACGAGGACGACAACACTACATTATCCAGCGTTTGTGATGCCAGTCCGTAGTTGACGTACACCTTGCCAAGTGTTTTCCCGGAGTTGTTGATGACCTTCAGGAAAAAGTATTCAGTAGTCACGATAAGGTTCGTGGATTGAGGGGTGGCGGAAAGAGTCTTGGTACCGCTCCAGGTTATCTTCAAACCGACCTGGGTTCCCGACGTGGTCTTTCCATAGCTTTCAGCGTTGAAGTTGAAGGAAGCGCCTGCCGTACCTGTATTCGTGTCAGATCCGTTCGGCTGGATGGTTTTAGGACCAACGTTGTCGTACCAGATGTCGAGCTGTTTCGGTGCCTTGTTCACGAACGTAAACTGTCCTGTAGTTGTACCGGTGCCAGTTCCCGTTCCGGTTCCCGTACCAGTACCTGTTCCTGTTCCAGTGCCCGTACCAGTTCCTGTTCCTGTTCCTGTTCCCGATCCCGGCGTGGTAGTAAAGTTCCAGATGTCGCTCTTGAAACCAGTGAGGGCAAATGTAAGTGTACCAGCAGTACGATCAAGTACAAGGTACGCATCATCGCCAACGTTCCTTAAGTAACGACAGTTTGAACAGTCGGCCGTGGTATTGATCGTCCACATGGAGTACGGAGAATTGTAATCGCTGGCCAGTAACTTTTTGGTATCGATGGCTGTAAAGTTTGCGTTGAGTGTACTCAGATAAGTATTGGTTGCAATGTGCCTGAGTACATAATAATTTGACGACCCAACTTGTGAAACCTCCCATCGATCGCTGGTGCCTGGCGTTGCAACAGTAGCTACCGAGCTATTGCTCACATTCAGGAAGCTATTGTGCAGGAAGTTCTGCAAATAGAAAGTGCCCATGATGTTCAGACCGGTGCCGCCTGTACCCGTAACGTAGTCAACAAAAGATCCTTTGAAACGCTGGTTGTCGGTCATCGGCAGGTTGGGGAAACGGAACTGCCTGTAGATCACATTGCCCGCGTTATCCGTTGCCTCGATCCGTACGTTTGAGTTTGTAAATGCTTTGTAGTACCCTACGCTGGTGCTGTTAACTGCAGATGCGATGGTTATATTTTCAATAGCCTGGCTTACCAAACCATAGTTTACATACACCTTCTTTATTGAGAAGTTCGAATGGTTTTCGAGCTCCAGGAAGAAATACTGCCTGTCGACATTCAACAGGATCTCCTGGGATCCTTCATCAGGGAAAGCATTGGTTAAATTCCAGTTGATCTTCTCACCCAACTGGCTCCCGGTCGATGTTTTACCGTTGGTAGATGCGGTCATAGAAACCGATTGTCTTGCGTTACCCCGAATGGAAAAAGATTCGGTAGGGTTTATCGTTTTGGTTTGACCGCCTGCCGTAATTGTAATAGGTGTGTAGGTCTTGTTGGTGTATCGCAGCTCGGTCGATACGTTTTCGATCGTCACCGGTTTGATGATCTGGTCGATTCCACCCGGACCTTTTGCCGTCAGCGTGACGTCGAACGTTCCGTTTTCCGAAAACGTAAAGAGTGGATCCTCGTCGAAGGACGAGTTGCTTCCGAAGGACCATTCGTATTCGGTAGCATTCGTAGACGAGTTATTGAACTGGACGGTACCGCTTTGCCCAACCGTGAAAGTGAAATCTGCCTTGGGTTTCTGGTAGGTTTCTTCACAGCTGGTTACAATAAAAAACAAGAGTAAGCAGTAGCAAACAGATTGCAATCTCAGGCATTGCCTCGATTTCATAAGGGATGGAATTGGGGTGTTGGGGCGAAATAATTTCTTGACGACCATATTAGTCAATCGGACAGAAGTTTACAAAAACCGGGTCCGTTGTTGATGAAAGAGATTCTGCCGGGTAAACTCTTTTTTAGAAAAAATGACGGCGATACCCGGAACCGGGTATTATTTTGGTCAAAAAAGTCGTTACGCTGCCTTTCGAATGGCCTATATTTATCACGAAACTGCTACCGACCACACGGTTTACCTAAAGCCTCATTGTCCATAAACGATGTCTGTAATTGAGCAAATAAGAAGCGGTGCCAGGGATGGTCTTGCGAGGTTGTATTCGACATACCGCACTGAGTTTATTGGTTGGGCAGTGAAGCAATTCAACTGCCCGAGAGCTGCAGCGGAGGACGCCTGGCAGCAAACGATTGTAATCTTCTATGAGAACGTAGTGTCCGGCAGATTACAGGAACTCAGTAGCTCCGAGAAAACATACCTTTTTGCCATCGGAAAAAATAAGCTCCGGGAGTTTAACAGGACGCAAATGCGTGAGCAAGAGTTAGGTGAATTTGACACAGCGGAGGATGCGGCCCCCGAACCATTGGATCAACAAATGCTCGAGAAGGCAGTTGCGTGTCTCGATGCACTGGGCGAACCATGTCGTTCGCTGCTGGTGGAATTTTATTACCACCGGAGCTCGATGGACCAGATCGTGGCAAGGCTTGGATACCGGAACGAAGACACGGCAAAAAGTCAGAAGTACAAGTGCCTGGTCCGGCTCCGCAAGAAGTTTTTTGAAGCGACAACGAAAAAGACAATGCAATGACGGAGGAAGAGGATATCGCGTTGATCGACCGGTTTATCGAAGGAAGGCTTTCGGACGCTGAAGCGGAATCGGTAAAGAAGCGAATTGAAAATGATAAAGAGTTCGCATCGTTATATAATGACATGAAGTATCTCATCGGGAGTACGCGTGTTGTGGGCCGGCGAGAGCTCATCGATTTTTTGAAGAAAGAAGATGCGAAAACTTCCGGGACGAGTGTTCAATGGTATGTGGTGTCAGGTATTGCGGCTGCGATAGCACTCGTTGCCGCGTTCTTTATTTTTAGAGACACAGGGAATCCTTTGGTTGACGAGTATTTCGCTCCATACCCGAATACCGTTGTGCCCGTAATCCGTGGCACACCCACGGATTCTTCACTTCGGGCGGCGGCACTCGCGCAATACGAATTGGGCAACTATGCCGCTGCACTGGAATCGCTGGAACAGATCGCACCATCCAACCCGGATGACCTATTCTATATGGGCATCTCTGCGTTGGGTTTGAAAGATTATAGCCTGGCGGTAACGTATCTCAAAGACTACGAATCGAAAGGGGAGTCGTTTGTCACCCAAACGAAGTGGTACCTGGCGCTTGCCTACCTGGGTGCGGATAATGTGGAACAGTCGCGAAGTTATCTTAATGCTTTGGCCGCTGAAGACGGTAGCTACAAGCAACAAGCTGCCGAGTTACTTTCAAAGATTGATAGAGATTTGAAGTAGAATCAGTTTACCCAAATTAAGAGAACACATTAATCCAAAATCAGTCTATAATTATGGCAAAGGAACAAACAACCCCAACGAGTTCTTCGGACGACCTGGAGCGTCCCAAAAAACTCAGAAGACGACTTAACTACGCGCGCGGCTACGACTACTTCGTCGAAGTTACATGCTGCGACAACTATGGTTGCGGTATTTCGACATACTACGTCGAACCGGTTAAGGAACAATCCGACCTTGCGAAGCGTCGTTTTACGTTCTTCGGTTTTACGAGTAACGTGGCCACGAATGCACAGGCCAGGGCAACTGAAAATGAAGTTTATTTTCTTGCCCACATGTATGTGCCCTGGTATTTCGATCAAATGAAACGAAACGAGAGATCGATCTCTGTCCAGGATGAATCGACAAACGTGGTGCCGCCACCCGAAGATGAAAATTCTGCATTGGGACTTTTTATGTTGAAACAATATTCGTACGGCGAAAAATTGTTTAACACAGACCATCCCGTTTGCAGGAAGCGTGGCGAATTTGGTTGCCCGCTTACGTTACATATTCCAAAAGATGCCCAGCTTCAACAAAGCAGACGCCGCGGCGACGACGATGAGGTACTGGGATATTTTACATTCAACGGCATGAGGTTCTATCCTTTCCTGATGATCGACTACACGGTGTGTTATTACATCTGCGACGCGGGAAGCCCGTATGATTGGAACCGCCATCCCGACGGAAGGGTTAAGAAGCCATGGGAAATATTTCCCCTCGTTGCGCTCGATGCACCTGTGAGCTATGATGCAACACTCGGAATATGGGCAACGCGCAGTGCGCATCTTATGCCTATTCCGGAAGATGAATGCTAACGAAAGCAAATTAACCCTGCCCAGAAGTACGGATGCGATGTGATCTCATCCGACTTCGACAGGTACTTCACCTTTGCTGATGAGATGCTTTTTATCGGTGACTTGTTCTGTACAATATCCGAATAGAAGTATCTCATCACATCGGAAGTCGCGAAGTCGGGCAGGCTCCACAACGACGATACCACGAAAGGAACGCCCGCTTGCTGGAATGATCTCCCGAGACTGAAAGTTCCTTCGCCTGGTTGATACGATCCGGCAGCTGTTTCACAGCCGCTCAAAACCACGGTTCTCGCTTTTATCTTTAACGGTATGACCTCGTACCCGAAAATGTCTTCGTTGTTTGGAAGGTACATGCGGTTGTCGATGCGATTGCTCAAACTCGAAGATGCATGAAGACCAAGATGAATTACATCGTATTCTCCTTCGAGGTCCGACATTAGTTGTTTCCGTGTGGCCGATCGGCCCGACTTAAGCTTCGCACCATTTCCAAACACATCGCCGATCACATCGAGCTCACGCATCGTCCCGGGCAGCGTGGAGAGAGATCCGTTCTTTGAAACATTGTCGAACGACCAGGCGATAATGTTTTTCGGAGGATTGATCCTTGCAATTGAGTCTGGCTGGAGTGTCTTGAGACTATAAGCATACGAAAGATTTGTTCTCTTCGCGAGATACTTCATGGTGCGGAACGAACCGGTGGTGTCGCACGCGAGGGCTTCGAAAGGAATTGAAGCGATGTGATTGTCGGGGATGATCAGCGTATTCGGTTTACCCGACGAAAGTGGCGCGAACAATGTCGTGTACAGATAATAGGAATTTTTATTGAACACTCTCGGGTGATTTCTTAATGGGAGAGGAGGTGGGGCGGCCACGAGGTTTTCGAACCGGTTGATGCTGTCTTGCAGAGCGGTGGTCAACGGGATCTTTTGGAATAGTGGTGGATCTGAGTAAGAGATGACAAAAATGCTGTTGCGTGTGGTGAAGTATTGGAGAATATCGAGGCTGTCGCGTTTTGCACGAAGTTGAGTGGTTTGAAGCGACGGGATCTGCAACGCGTACCTTCCGGCGTAATAATCCGGGTAGTTGTTTCTAAGCCCGTCGTAAAAACGGTCGAGGCGTATCAACTCCGACGAGAGTTCCGCGTTCGACGGATCATTCATCGCCTTAAGAGCAGTGATCTTTCTTTTAAGTTCGAGCTCTTTTCGTTTGATTTCTTCCGGGATCTCCGGAAAATATTCGTCCTGGCCGGAAAGGATGTCTTTATATAAAAGGAACGCCTTGCTGCGTTCAATGAATAGATGTGCTTGTTCGAGGTATGTCACCTCTTTCGTTAAGTCGTAGAGATCATAACAAATCCCGACAGCACGTGAATACATTTGCCATTCCATTTCCACGAAGTGGAGTATCGCATCGTCGTCTACGACTCTCACTTGTTTCACGATCAGCGAATCTATCAACTGGTAAAGTTGATACGCCTGTGTTAACGCTTTTTTTGACCCGCTCTTTTTGAATTCAGTGTAAAGGGTGTTGCCCAGCAGGTCATAATTAATGAAACTATATCGCTCGTTAGTGATCGCCGGCTTACGAAGATCGGACCACGAAATGGTTCCCATCTTGTTCGTACGATAGGCAATGCTTTGATACGCATACTTTTCAGAATTCCGAAAGTCACCGAGTTCCATGTACTGATCGGTCAACGAGAAAAAGCATTCCATCAACTGAACGAGATCGGGGTTTTCGATCGACTTAAAGTAGGCCAGTGCTTTCTCGTAGTGCTTGTTCGAGTTTGGAAGATCGTTCTTGTAGTAGTAATAGACCCCCAGCAGGCGATCTGTGTTTACATTGCGGTTGCTTACGGACTTATTAATGTACTCGATACACTTAAAGAACAGCGTATCGTTTTCGGTCACTATAGAATAGAGTGCTCTCTCCGCGTGAACCAGGCTGCGATCTTTAATGATCTTGCCGGCTGCATCGTAGTATTTAATCGCAGAATCATAATGCCCCATTTTTCTGAACAGCGTTCCTTTCATTAGAAGGAGGGAGCCCTCAAGGTGAGTCCCGGGCTTTCTCTGCAACCCTTCATTCACGTATCCCAATCCCGTTATCGGGTCGCGATCGATGATCGACATGTCCGCAAGATGATAGAATGTGCGGGGCATTTGTGGGGCGAGCTCGCCATGTCTTTCTGCAAGACTGTGAGCAGCTTTGAAATAATACAGCGCCGAATCCATCCGCGCCACAATTGTACGATGGATCATGCCGCATGCCTCCAGCATCACCAGGTAATGAAAGCTCTCGGGGTCGAGAAGGCGTTTTGACCTATATAATAGAGTCAGGGAATTGCTTGAGATACCCTGCACCAGTTCCGAAAGGCCAGGAATGTAAGGTGTGTTGGTATAGTTCACAGTAGTGTCCCGGAGGTAGTTGCAAACGGCTGCATTCAGCACGGCATACGATTTCTCCAGCGGAGTCCCATCGAACGACAGATACGCAGCGGCAGCTTCTTTGAATTCTCCACGGTTGCGTGTGTCGTTCAGCGCAGCAAACTTGTGATTGATCGAGTCGCCGTGGATCAGGTCCGGTAACGAGGATACCGACAGAGGTTCTGGTTGTCTGCATGCAGCGACGAATACGACAATAAAAACAGCCGGGATGCAGAACTTCATGATTCGTCCCTAAATTTAGGAGTTCATTCACGATGAAGCTAATTACGATCGTCACGAACGAAGATCACGCCGTATTCCGGAACATGCTCAAGCCCTCCGTGGAACGCGCCGGCCTGGAGCTGGTCGTGGCCAAGGTAAGTACTTACGCCGATCACCACACGAAGGATACCTTGCTTCTGTCGATCATTAAGAAGCTCGATCGCAAAGAAGTCGTTTTGTTTTCCGATGCTTACGACGCAGTGATACTGGGTACACGCCAGGAGATAAACAGGAAGTACCGTCTCAAAAACAGAAGTGTCGTGTTCTCTGCCGAGCCATTGTGCTGGCCTACGCGCGCAATTGCCTCAAAGTTCCCTTTAACAGTCAGCCCTTTCCGGTTTCTTAATAGCGGCGGCTTCGTAGGCGAGGCGGGAACAATTTGCGACATCATCAACGACACACTTTCAACAGAACACACCCGCATGTTTCCGTGGAGCAACCAGATCTACTGGCAGGAACAATTCCTTCGTAAGCAGGATCTTATCGGGCTGGATACAGAGTGCGACTTATTCGGAGTGTTGGGAATTCCCGAAGACCTGGAACTGGTGAAAGACCTCCGCAGCACCAGGCCCGAAGACATCAAAAAGAAAAGACATGAGCTGTTCGACAAGAGTTTTTTCTTTCATGATGGCCGATTGCATGTACGTGCAACCAACGGCTATCCTTGCCACATTCATTTTAACGGTCCACTAACTTCGATACTTGCCGATATTGTGAAGGAAGGAATCGTGCCCGTTAAAAGTCATCAGTCTGTATAAAATCAGCACCCACATCGATAGCCTCCTGGCGATCGTCAGGACTTTCAACAGTCCACACCTGGATCTTTAATCCTTTTCGGTGCAGCATGTCGATCAGCTCTTTGTTGATCACCTCTGTGAACTTGAACTTGAATGAAACACCGGAGAAGCCTGCGCCGATAGCACGCGACGTGCCGAGCTCATAATCCCCAAATGTGGTGAGATAGGTTTCTATAAACGTGCAGTTAGTTTTTACATACCACAGAAAGTCTCCCACCTCCGACTCGACCATCACCCTGTTTTGGAGCCCATACTTCTCCACCAGGTCGATGATTTTCTGTGCTTCTTTGTTCATGTTCCGCGTGATATTTACATCGCCGAGGCCGCACGGTGTCCAGGCCTTTACATCCAGTGAGATGAAACTCGTTGGATGATTCTTGGCAATGTACTCGAACACACTCGTCAGCCGGGGATAGCTCATCGTCGTTCCCATGCACTTGTTTATCTCTTCGATCCTCGCGTCACTGGTTTCATGAAAACATTCGGCGCCGCTTGTACCGCATGGCTTCGTTGCATTGTCGTGGGCAAGCCAAAGTGTTCCGTCCTGGCTCATGGCGAGGTCTACCTCGATGCCATCATAAACACTCAATCCATGTACACACGCAGCCATCGTGTTAGCCGTGTCGAAGTCGCCACCGCCAGCATGAGCAAGAATTCGAGGTTTGGTTGCAGGCAATGGCTTGTCAGGATAATACTCAGCCCTGTCGCACGAGAGCGATACCAGAAACACTATCGATATCACAATCCTTCTCATCGTGTCCGGCTTTTGAAGAGATTGTAAGCGAGCGCTACTTTCAGTTCCACAAGCACATACCTGTAGTGGCCGATCTCTCCTAAACTTCTTCGTTGCAGGTACTGCTCGAACGACCACACGGGCCCGGCTTCAAACAGGAAGTCAAACTTATCGTTGATCGGGTACCGTGCACCAGCAAACGGAATCAGCGACACAACCTTCCACCTGTAGTATTTATTCGTGTAAAAAGAGTTACCACCTTTTATCCCAAACCTCGGCGTTGCACCGAACACAGCCCATTTCGGAACCGAATAATCATATTGAAGGAACGCATTCGAAAAATCATGCGTGTTGACAAAGAAGTTGGACCCATACAGCACCGTTACGCTATGATTTTTCCCCGACCGGAGTGTGAGTGCAGTGGAAACGTGTTCGATGTAGCTCAAACCCACGTGGGCCTCTACCGAAACCTGGGCGAGACATGGCGGCGTGGCTAGCATCAGCGAAAAAGCAAACAGGAAGTGAGGGGTACGCATTGAATCGTATCGTAGACAAAATTATCTAAATTAAGGCAAGTATGGATAACCTGCCGATCCTGCAGCAAGCGCTCAACCAGTGGAAGGTAGATTCGCCCTCTGCGACTTTCGATGAGGCCTGGCTGGAACTCGTCCAGACAAGAGCATTCCAGACATACCATTTGATCTCCGAACAGATCTTTGTGATCATCGATCACACCACGTTCTCATACCGTTACATCAGTGAGAACTTTCAATCGGTTATTGGATGGACCACCGAAGCACTTTATAAGGGCGGGTTAAATTTCATCCAGGGAAAAATGCACCCCGACGACATTCCGTCATTCGAAGCTATTACGAACCAGATCCTGCGGACTGCGAAAACTCTCGCGCCCGAAGACCTGAAGCTATGCAGGCTGTCGTTCGACTACCGCATGCTCTTCGGCGACCAGACGTATCACAGAATGTTGCAACACAACATTCCGTTAACAGTTGATGCCGAATCAAATATAGTCCACGCATTGGCGATCCTTAAAGATATTTCGCCTTTCAAATCGTCAAATCAATGCAATTACCAGGTAACTCAATATAAAAATGGAGAACGGAAGATACTTGTGGAAGGCAGGGCGCTTCCGGGCGACGCAGATATTATGGTGTCGAACCGCGAACGACAGATAATTGAGCTTACGGCAGAGGGATTGACCGAAGCCGACATTGCCAGGCGCCTCGGCTTGAGTATCTATACAGTAAAAACACACCGAAAGAATCTTTTCCGGAAAACTGGCACGAGGAACGCCCCGGAATTAGTGCGCTTCGGAATAAGTCACTTGCTTATCTGATCATGAATGATTTCCCCGACGTCTTCAAGTTATTCGATGCCGGGTTTGTCGCGTCTAACAACCATCCTGTTGTAGACCAACTGGAACATCCGGTGTTCAAGCAACTGCTTCACTATACCGATCGTTTCGTGATCATCCTAAACCACACTAACCTCGAGTATGTTTATGTAAGCGACAGTGTGAAAACAGTGGTTGGATTTTCACCCCAAGAATGGAAGGAGATGGGTGTTGCAGGCGCCAGCAAGTTAATGCACCAGGACGACCTGGCGACATTGGGTAGGGTTGTGTTTCCTGCGTATTTCGAAAGCCTTTCAAAATTGAGCCTTGAAGACAAGCTTCGCTCAAAGTTTACGTACACGTACCGCATCAGGAACAAGGCAGGTAAGTGTCTGAACATCGTGCAGGAAAATGTGATCCTTCGTATTGAGAACGAGAAGATCACGCTTGGGCTGGTGATCTGTACGGATGCTTCTGCCTTCAGAAAAACCGACGAGGTCTGTTATAGCCATGTTCTTGTGCGTCATCCCGAGGGGCGCGTTGTGCTCATGGAGAATTCGGGCAACAGTGCCGGTATTTCGACAGCTGAAGTCCGGGTTCTGAAATTGATGTCACGGGGATTCTCCGAAAAACAAATTGCCGACAAGCTTAATCTAAGTTTGAGTACAATTAAAAAGCACAAGGGCAACATGATGGAGAAGACGGGTGTGAGGAACAGTGCGGAGTTGGTAAGATACGCTGCAGCGAATCTTTTGATTTGAAACTATGAACGAGTTCCCGGATCCATTCAAACTGTTCGATCCAAAGACGAAACGTTTCGACCACGGACATCCTATGCGGCGGCTACCCTTTCTGGTTTGACGGTGTTTATAAAAAATCAGACTAAAGAGTGATTGACCCGGGGTGTACCTGTTGGTTAATTGCTTGTTATGAAATTCCGGCCGATCTTTATCCCCCTTGCTGCTGTAGTTTTTTCCTGTTCAGTCGTTACCGACGACGCCATCGATTACATCCCATCCGCGGCGCGGCCAAAGGTTATCACCATCTCCGGAAGCGGCGCATCTTTGGTTGGCATGTTGAGCTACGAAGGCACCTTCAAGAGCCCTTCAAAAATTACCATAGCGTGGCAGGGCGATACCTTCCTGAACCGGGCGCCGGTTAGCAACACAGCCGCACAAATATCGACCACGATTTACGAACTGACGAGCGGCAGAGTAACTAAGATCACCAATTCAAATACCCGAAATGTGGCGACACGGATCGAGACCCTCTCTTACAACCCGCAGGGCTCCGTCTTAAAACATGTTCAGACCAATAAAACGTCGGCCGGTGATCCGATGAACGAAATAACGAGCGATTTTTTCTATAAAGGCAATGTCGTCGACAGCATTGCGCAAGTTGTAAAGTGGTGGGATGGAGTAGTATGGCCAGGTTTCATTGTGAGGCTGACAGGCGAAGGCCATCGTGCGAGCACTCAAAACTTGCAGGACAAGTGCACATTTGGCAGTGCCATACTACGCTCGGCGAACTATACCGGCATCATGCCATACGATCCTAAAAAACCCTATACACTCGAAAATCGATACATCGACTACTACAACGAAACAACAAAGGAGTATGAATTCTCAGTGAACGATTTTGTTAAATCGTTTTACGTGATCCCCGACCCGGACGAAAGCTTCAAGATCACGTCGGGTTCATCTTATGTACAGGTTCAACGGTACGGTCAATTAATTACCGAGTGTACCACAATGAACCTTGAAATGCGTTGGGAAGTCTACTATAACTATGGCGACTCAGAGCTCTTGAATAACTACGATGAAGTAGCATTCACTTTTGATGGAAGGGACAGCCAGACCATGAACCCGATCTATTATCACTCTCTCCTGGCACCAACAAACCAGGATTACCCCTTGATGATCCCCCAAACAGATTTCATTTCGATCATGAATAAGAAAATAGAGGCTCTCTATTTCAACGACTACCGTCAGAATCTCCCGGCTTCGTCGTCACTTACAATAGAACTGCTAAAGAAGACCACTCAATACGACCTTTCCAAATAACTGACCTGATGAAAAGAATCACTCTATCTGCTTTATTCATCCTCGTTGGTATCGCATTGTATGCACAGGATTATCGAATGGAGCTTCGTCTCAGGGGCGGATACCTCCAGGTCGCGAACTGGATCGAAAACAAAAATGAGCATGGGTATAGCCAATACACTTCAGCCATTGGTGAAGTATATTATTTTGTGAAGCCAAAGATCGGTATTGGTGTAAATTATACGCGTGCGTTCAGCGGTTACACCGACAACTTCACCGGCATTCCCCACGGCACCTGCAGCTATCAGCATTATGGATTGAATGCAATGGTTTCGACCGATAGGACGCGCCGTTTTGGAATATACGGTGTGGCCGGCGTGACGATGGCAGAACAGAACATCGTGTTCCCTCATTTTACGGTTGCAAGCAAAGGCACCGGGTTGTCTTTGGGCTTCGGTACAGTACTGAAGATCTCCCGGTCGATCAGCTTCAATATCTTCGAAGTAAAAGGACTTTTATACAAAGGATCGTTCGTTTTCGGCTCAGGCGGTTCATCATACGGCATCCAGGTAGAATCGGGACTTATTATTAAAATGATGAGAGAAAAATGAAAAATATCATTGTCCTCATGTTTATACTGGCAGCGCTTCCACCCGCCGTTGCACAGGAACAAAATCAGCAAAAAGAAAAGATCAACCTGCCCACAAAAGGAGAGGCAGCCTATTCAAAAGACCAGGCATTTCTTGCACTAAGCCACAACGATGCAATTCACCTTTATGCTGCCGAAACATTCAAGCTGTCGCGCAAGCTCGAGGGCCACACGAAACCGGTAACTTCTATCACCTTCTCACCGAACGGTAAGTATCTCATGTCCACTGGTCTCGATAAGAAAATTATACTTTGGGATTACCTGAAAGGAACACGCGAGACTGAAATTACTCTTGCCGAAGAGATCCTGGGAGGTCGGATGATCGACGATCAGTCGGCTGCTATCATTACCGACGACAAGCTCATCGTTTACGACTTCATTGAAAAGAAAGAACGATTTCAAAAGAAAGGACACATGAAAGCCGTTCGCAGTCTCGCAGTCTCACCCGACGCCCAGACAATCTTTACCGGTGGAGGCGACGGCCGGGTGCTTGAATACAACGTCACCACCGGTGAGATAAAGCGGTCTCTGAACGTTCACAAGAATTTTGTTCGCGCCATCGACATCAGCCAGGATGGCAAGATGATTGCGAGTGGCGACGATGATGGCATTACCATTGTGTCGGACCTCGAAGGAAAAGTGAAGTATACTTTTCAACAAGCTAAAGGGTGGGTGAGGTCTCTGAAATTCAGTATGGATTCAAAATACGTTGCATCCGGCGACGACTATGGGACGATTCACATCAACTCGCTCGAGAAGGGCGTGCTCACCGAAAAGATCGCAGCAAGTAATGTCCCAATCCTTTCGGTCGCGTTCAGTCCCGACGGTCGTGAGGTGGCCTTCGTGGAATCACAACGCGGCCTTCGCATATGGAGTGTACCGACATTGAATATCTCGTCAGTGTTTCGATTCAGAGATCAGAAAGATGTAACGCCGCCACAGATATTCATTTCGAGCCCGGCAAACATCCAGGATGAAAAGATCCGGGTGTTCACAGATATCGTCGAGGTACGCGGTACGCTGATGGATGAATCCGGTATCCGGACCCTTAAGATCAACGGCAAAGAGATCCCCCTAAAGGAGAACAACAACTTCGTGATGTTCTTTCCCTTAAGCATGGGCGACAACCCCGTTCAACTCGAAGCACGCGATGTGAACGATAACGTATCAGTTAAACGATTTACAGTTCAGCGCAGAAATGCCGACGGGGAACAGTATGATGTCACAAAAGCGAAGAACTATCTTTTTGTGGTTGGCATCAACGACTACGTTTACTGGCCCAAGCTCAACAATGCCGTCCGCGACGCGGGTGATATCACGAACACCTTACTGCAGGCATATAATTTTGATTTCACCGACCTCACGATCCTGAAGAACGAACAAGCAACGCGGAACAACGTGTACAACAGCATGAGGGCCCTTATCGAAAAAGTCACTCCACAAGATAACCTGCTGATCTACTTTTCGGGTCACGGTTACTTCGACCCGATACTCAATGAAGGCTATTGGATCCCCGTGGAGGCACACACCAACTCGGTGGGTGAATATCTATCGAACTCGGACTTGCTGAAAGTTATTGGTAACATTAACTCCCAACATACATTCCTGATCGCCGATGCATGCTTTTCGGGTTCGCTCTTTGGTGAAACTAAACGCGGCTATGCCGAGAACGTCGAGAAGTTTAAGTCACGCTGGGGGCTGGCATCGGGAAGGCTTGAAGTAGTGTCGGATGGCGAACAGGGAAAGAACAGTCCATTCGCCAGTGCCATCCTCGATTTTCTGAAAGACAACAAACGCGATAAGCTTGCAATATCGGAACTGGTCCAGGCTGTGAAGATCAAAGTAGCAGAGACGTCTAACCAAACGCCACTCGGTAATCCTTTAAAAATCTCTGGCGACGAAGGTGGTGAACTGGTGCTCTACAGGAAAAAGTAATTCTGTATGTGTATCTTGTTTCAGTA
>DASRSO010000014.1:0-45624 GCA_035656375.1 Cyclobacteriaceae bacterium
ACAGCGTCGAACTTGAGGGCTTTTAGTTTTTTCACAAGCTCGTCGGAGCGATCGATGAACTTCGTGGTGCCATCGGGCTGAACGACGGGAAACTTGATGGGATTAGCTTTGTTGGTGGTCTTAAGTATCGTTCCACCTTTCACATGAATGCCGGCGGTACGACGACTCGTGAGACGAATGATCTCGTTGGGTTCGTTGAAGACTCCATTGAAGCCCTCGACGCAACCGTAGACTTCCCAATCTTTTTCTTTGCGTGCACGTTTTGCGATACCGCGGATAACTGCGTTAAGCCCGGGGCAGTCTCCACCACCGGTCAGGATCATTAATTTTTTGCTCATAATTTTTTATTTCGCTGACGCTCTTTTCAAGCGGTCGTTGATTGCCCTGCCAAGCCCTTCGTCTGGAACGAGCTCTGCGAGGATCAATTCAACCGGCATCTTATCGAGCTGACGCAGCGCGCCAAAAAGATTTTTCGCTGCTTCTGCCAGGTTGCCCATGGGGGAGAGGATAACCTGGTGTTTTGCTCCATAATCCCTTTCGAAAGATAATAAAGCAACGCGATCCATATCGATCATATTCATTGCTTTCTCAAGGTCGGCGGTAAACATCTTTTTGCCCGGGGCGTAGTGACTCTTCAATTGCCCGGGTGCTTTCGGCGAACCGGATGTGGCAGCGATCTCCACATCGCCTACAATTTTTTCTATGCTTTCAACTGGAACACCTCCCAGGCGATAAATGATCGTCTTGTTGTTTTCAAATCCCACGATCGTCGACTCGATGCCGATAGGGCACGGACCGCCGTCAAGAACATACTTGATCTTAGAGCCGAGCTGCTCCGTTACGTGTGTGGCCGTGGTAGGGCTTACGAAGCCAAACGGGTTCGCGCTGGGCGCAGCCAACGGGAAATCGATCTGACGTAAAAGATTTTGAGTGAGTTGATGATTAGGGCAACGAATGCCAACTGTATCGAGCCCGGATGTAACGAGGTCCGGAATGATCGATCGCTTCTTCAGCAACAACGTCAGTGGTCCGGGCCAGAATTCTTTAGCGAGACGTTCGGCCTGAACTGGCACATGCATTACGTATTTTGATAATTGTGTGAGGTCGTGAATGTGAACGATGAGCGGATCGAATGATGGGCGGTTCTTAACCTCGAAAATACGAGCCACCGATATCGGGTCGAGGGCATTTCCTGCAAGACCATACACGGTTTCCGTTGGTACCGCAACCAGGTCGCCTCTTTTTAACAGATCGCGAGCAATCGAAATGTCAGTACCGGTTTCGGCCATCAGTTTTCGGTAGGTCAGGTAAGGTTAAAGTACCTAAATTTGATTTAAATTCGGTTGGTAAGCAACTATTTATAGAGCTTCGACCGGAGGCGTAAAACGGAAGCTTCTTTGTTGTATTTCTCAAGCTCATCCAGGTTGATCCATCGCAGGTCCGTTGATTCATCACTTATTTTCAGTTCCTCCATCTCGTCGGCCTCAAAGAGAAAACGCACGTCGTAGTGATCATGTTGCGGGAAGGAGAGGTCCTTCCGGGCTGGTATTGGGTGGATATCGATGTCGAATATTTCTGACCCCGCGAGGGTGAGCTTTGTAAGTCCTGTTTCCTCGTTCGCTTCGCGAGTGGCTACACGCACAACATTCTCGTCACCGTCGGCATGTCCTCCAGGCTGAAGCCATTTCTTTAGCGCTGCATGTTCCACAAGAAGGACTTTCGAGTGGTCTCTGTTCACGATCCACGAAGACGCTGTAATGTGCCCCGGAAGGTGAGTTCGCTGATAGGCATCAGGATCCTGGAGGAGCGCCAGGAAGCGATGAGCAAACGCTATCTCTTCTTTAAAGTCAGATCTATATTGACGAAGTGCCGCCTGGAGCGACTCTCTATTGATCATTCAATAACGATCGTAACCTTGTTGATCCGCTTCGCTTCGAGCTTACCGGTTTGTTCGCCACCGCCGAAGTTGTTTTTGTCTCCCTTCTTCGCAAGCACGAAATAAGAGATTGCTTTGAGGTCTTTGAACTTCGCAACGCCTTTCTCATCGGTTGTGCCTTCGGCAGCTACGTTCTTCTCAGCTTTGTAATCTTCCTCTTTCTCGTAAAGCTGAACGGTAACGCCTTCTTCGGTGTTGCCGAGCTCATTGCGGATCGTAACGTTCATTTGTGTTTTGATGATCTGGAACGCTGTGAGCATTAGGATAAAGCCCAGGGCAATAATTGAGGTTAATGTTCCTTTCATGTTCGTTTTTTTTAATAGGAGTAAGGAGTCAGTAGCAAGTTATCGAATTAAGGCAACTCCACCACGCTTCTCCTGCACTCCCTTATCGGGACGGAATGCGCTCACATACTGCACCACATACGAATAGGTACCGGGCGGCAACGGCCTGGTCTGGTCGTTGTTGTAACCTCCGTTCCATTTGAAGAACCGGTCGGCCGACGAGAACACCATCTCACCCCAGCGGTTGAAGATGAACACGTGGAACTGATCGTCTTCGATAAACCGGGTGAAGATCCAGAAGTTTCCGTTCGTGAGATCTTTACGGTCGGGATTAAATACCGTGCTTCCAGGTTTGAATGCATTCGGAGCATCCACCTTCGGAACACATTCGTTGAGTACGTCGGTCTCATCGGTATTCACGCAACCTCTCGCGTCGGTGATCTTTACGGCATAAGCACCTTTGCTGTCGGCAGTAAGAACACGATCGGTTGAAGGAACCGGTAATTCGTTCTTGGTCCAGTCGTAGGCAACGAACACGCCGGGGTCGAGATCAACTTGCGCTGTCGAAGGATCCTGGTTCTCGGGATCGTCGCAGATGATCGCAATGTTTGGCAGATCGCCTTCGGGCAACGGTGCACGTACGATCAACAACGATGATTTTGCACTGCAGCTTCCACGGCTTACCGTGACTTCATATCGACCTTCGTCGTTCTGTTGTGTGGATGCGGTTGTTACGTTGGCCAATGCGGCACCATCGCGTGTCCATGTAAATGTCGGGGCAATGGTGGCAGTTGTTGTCGTCAACGTTATTGGTTGACCATCTTCGCAAGGTGGTGTCGATGCGAGAGCTGCGTCGACAATGCCAATCACACTGGCCGTAATTTGCGGTGAGGTCTTCGTGCAACCACTGAGCGGCTCGAATATCTGTACGCTGTATGTTTTGCCATTGTCTGCAAGACCAAGTTGTGCGGAATTACCACCCAATGTCGGATCGTATGTTCCGTTTGTAAACCATCGATAGTTGTATGTTCCGTTTGGCGTTGCGTTCAGCGTAACGGTCGTCGCACATTCGTTGGTCTGTGTCAACAACGGGTTAGGAACATCACCAACGTTCAGTGTGATCGTCTGTGTGCCGGGACATCCACCGGAGTTGCCCGTAACTGTGTATGTTACCGTTCCGGAATTTGCCGCAAGGGTAGCTGTTGCCTGCCCGTTCGGATTACCAGTCAGTCCCGATGCAGGTGAAGCAGTCCACACGTACGATGCTGCCGTGGCCCCCGAAGCTACTAACCTAAGTGTACAGAGGTCGGGAGTGAGTGTGATCTCTGCTGGATCGTTCGGAGCAACGCCCTGGTTGAAAGTAAAGATACAGCCGTTGGCATCGCGCAACTCGATAACGTAAGTTCCTTCCGGAAGGGGAGTAGATATGTTGAACTGCGGACCACTCGCTGCGGTGCCTGTAACAACTGTTCCAGTGGCCGAGTTCGTTGCCCTGTATGTAACCGGGAAGGTTGGTAATGTGCCTGTGGGTGCGGGCCCTACTGCTGTCGTTACACGTACAGTTACCGGGTCGCAGTTTGGTGCATTTGATGCAGCGCTCGCCTGGTAGGTTGCATCTGAAAGACCAAACGCATCCTGTGTTGTACATCCGGAGATCTGATCCTGTACAATGCCCGAAAATGTTCCGGCCCTCACATTGTTCACCGTGAAAGACTGGCCGGCAGCCTGATCATCGTCACTTTGAGAAACACCCGGACCTGTAATGAAGTAAGAGAATAACGGACCACCCGGAGGCGTGTCAGTTGACGTCAATATAGTAAGCACCAACGTACCGTCGCCAGCACCACAAGTTGTTGGGTTGGTTCCCGTGAGGTCTATCTCAGGCGAATCTTTTATCGAATAGATCTTCTCTTCTGTCCGGAAACATCCGGTTACTGGATCAGTCACAGTAACCTCGTAATCGTAATCGCCGGGCACATCGGTGTCAACATCCTGGATAGATGTTGTGCTCGCGGGAACACCGCGGATCGTCCATGCGTAAGTCAATCCCGGGTTGGCAACATCCAACGCCGGCGTATTCACGCCTTCGCAAATCGTTATGTCAGGCCCCAGATCGAATATTGGTCTGCTATCGGCTGCGAGAAACTGTCCATTAGTAACACATCCAAGACTGTCCGTCACCTGGACATTAAAAACTCCCTGGTCGTCGATCGTCAGGATCTCGGTTGTTTCACCGGTATCCCACAGGTATGTAAGACCCGCGACATCGCCCGGGTTAGCATCGAGCTGGACTGTTGGAGTATTACATATAGGGACTCCCCGTCCGGGATTTACAGGAGGAGGCGTGATAGTGAATGTTCGCGACATGGTCGTGTCGGTATCGCATCGGTTGTGAAGCGAAAGGGCTACGCGATAGTTACCCGGTCCGGGCAACAGCGCGGCGAAAGTTGCTGCTGTACTCGAAGCTACGTTGAGGTCGGGAGTAGTTCCGTTACCCAAGCGTATTACAGTCCAGTTGAACTCATCGATCTGATCGCGTGGTGTGCCGGAGAATCTTGTTGAGTCGTTGGCGCAAAGACCGGTTACTGTTATGCCAGGTCCTCCAACTGCATTCGAATTTTGTTGAATGAAGTTCGGAAGGCCGAGCTTACTTGTAGTTCCTGAAGCCAGCTCGAAGCCAGCGAGAGTGAAACTCGAAACGGCGAGAGTATCTTCATTGGCTGCGATCGTTCCAAGTTGCGTTGCGTCTTCGACAGCAACATAAATGGTACCGTTCGGACCGACCTGGATGGCCCCGGCTCTTGCCGCTACGGGGATCCTTTGCTTGCGTCGAACGCGCATCAGCGAGTCGATCGAATATTCGTAGATGGCCGATGAGCCACCACTGTACAACACCGAAGCAAAAAGTTTATTTCCAGCGGGTGAGAATTCAATACCGTAGATCTGGCCATTCGGTTCTTGGAGGTCAACGCTCTGGAAGTCTGTGAGCATACCGGTCGTGTCGTTCAAATGGAACAACTCTATCTTGTTGCTCACACCAGGTGTTGATACGGGCACCGCGACGATGTCTCTCGGTCCGAGCTTCATGTAACCTTCACCATTCTCGCGCACGGCAAGGGAATGGTTTGTTCCAATGTCTGTGTAAACCTGGTTGCCGATACCATCTCCGGAGATCGGGTACGAGCGGAATGTGCTGTTACCCAGTTCATGAACTATCAGCCATGCGCCGCTTGCTGTAACACGTTCGCCGCTTTTCATGAACAACAGCACATCTTGTTTTACAACCTGTCCTTTTCCATTGTTCTTTTTAAGATCGAACAACGAGTAGTTCAATTGAAGTGAATCACTTCCATTGATTGCTTGTGTCGTGAAGATGTAGTACAACGTCTCGTCGCCTGGTACGGGCACGATGATGGACGATTGCGTCGCCGCTGTATTGCCACCGATGTCGGTGGCGATCGCGGCATGAGTTTTATCGTAGACCGTCATACCATCGGTATAGAAGATGGTTTGTCCGTTGCGATCACATACGATCGCACAACCTTCCGGTGCGGTCATCGCACTTTCATTCAAAGCAACCGGCGGTTGTTTATTGAAATCTATTCCGGCTTTCTGACCGAAGTACCATTTATTAAAAGTCTGACTCTGTAGTCCGTATTCGCGAACATTCACACCGGCATATGCCGAACATCCACCGGCATCGGTTACAACCACATAGTAATAACCAGCAGAGTCTGGCGTGAGCGTATCACCCAGGTCGCCATTCGACCAAACGATCGAAGCCGGCGTTCCACCCTGGACGTTTACTTTAACCTTGAATTGTTCGGGGCTCGAAGATCCTCTTGGCGGAGGAAACTCCTGGCGACATGCTGTGGTGTCGCTCGTCATTTGAAGTTGAAGGGCAAACGCGGTGATGTTCACCTGGTGCGCAACGCTGTCGACCTGTCCCTGGTAGTATGCGAACATCCTGACGTTGTAACCGCCAGCTTCTTCATAGGTGTGAATGGGGCTCCAGCCTGCTCCGAAATTTCCATCAGCAAAATCCCAGAGAAGACTATCTGCTCCAGGTCTTACGAATGGGAAGAAAGTTGTCGGCGAGTTTTGGCAGGTGCCTGCAAACGTGAAGTCAAGGTTCAGGCTGATTATGTCTTTAGGAACAAAACCTGGAAATTGTTTTCCGCCGAAGTCCAGCGTCGCTACGGGATCCGGTGTCGCTGTGTACCTCGTGCGGCTTGCAACGCTATCGGGATTTGTGATGCGACCCACACGAAACGGATCGGCACCACTGGCCTGCTGGAACAGGTGATAGATCTGGTTGTCGGGTCCGCGTTGTAAGCCATAGCTGCGGAATACCGGGGCAGGCAATACAGATGCAAGTGTTACAGTAGAGTTCTGATAGTCGTACTGAAGCAGGTCGGCGCTCACGCCGGGAACTCCCGCTTCGCCATGCCTGGAGATGTAAAGATATTGTCCGCTGGGGCTCCACTCAATGTCGTAGATCGCCTGGTTGGTAGTAGAGAGGACTGCGGAATTGAAGATAGCCCGGTCGAATGTCAAACCGCCAGTAGCTTCATCGAAGTTAAGGATCATCGCATCGGTAGCTGCATCTTGCGGAGCTGCCGCAAGTTTCTTCAGGGTTTCATGATAGGCGAGGTGTGAAACGGTAATTGGTACGTTGCCTGCATTTGTGCCGGTAGTAGTGAACACACCTGTTGTGAAGGTTGCGGCATTGATGAGCGTAACGTTGAATGTTCGTGAGTTCACTGCTTGAGTGACCAGCCAGAAATCGCTGCCATTCTGGTGAGGCAACGTGATCATAGCTTCGGCTTGTCCCGTCAGTGTTGTAATAGGAACATTCTTTTTCGTAGGGTCTACATCGCCTGCCGGAGGCGCCGGGAATGCCGACACTCCGAAGAGAGCCATATCGACAACCGAATACGAAATGCTTCCACCCGTTTCGAAGTCGGCGGTATTTGTAAAGACGTAATATTTATCTTTTTGGCCGGGCACGGGACATATCGCAACCGGCTGATTAGCAGCATTGTTCGCATTCAGTCCGTTGCCATTCGGCATCAGCATGTGATTGGCATCGTAGATCCGAGTGCCATCGGTATAGAAAAGCACGTTGCCATTGGTGCGGTCGGTAGCCACCGCTGCACCCCCCTGACCAAAAGGAACGGCCTTATTGGTTACAAGCGACGCAACGTTCGTTACACGATTGAACCTGATGGATCGTGAAGTATTGCCGAAGTACCAATTGTGCTTTGCAAGCGTCTGAGCGTAGCTTTCAATGCCTGTAAGTAACAGCATCCCCACCCCAACATATACCAAGAAATTCCTGATGCGATTTCTCATCCTAAACTGTCACCCTTAGCGCGCGAGTATTTGTGAGATTTTAAAACGCCAAAGTCCCCTAAAATATACATTTTGAAGCAAAAAATCGTTAATGATACGACGACGGCAGAGTGAGTATCGACCAACGAAAATCGATCGACGTCAAACTACAAAAAACAGTACGACGAAAGTTTTCAATACCGGTGACGCCCCTGTTTTTATTAAATCGAATAAAGGCTTTAATTTGCTAAGATGGTGCAGATACGTATGACTCAATTGGTGCGGCGCTTGGTGTGTATATCTGCCCTTTTCAGCCTTTTCGGTACTGAGTTGGCTAATGCCCAGGACCCCCAGTTTTCACAATTTTACGCAGCGCCCCTCTACCTGAACCCTGCATTCACAGGTTCTACCAACCAGGGGAGAGCCGGCATCAACTACCGCAATCAGTGGCCGGCCATCGATGCGAACTTTACAACCATTTCCGCTTTCGCCGACTTCTACCTGGAAGATTATAAAAGCGGGGTCGGCATGATCATTAACCGCGATTACGTGAACCTCGTGGGACTTCAGTCCCTGAGTCTTGCACTTCAATATTCATACGACCTGGAGATCACCAAAGGCCTGTCGTTCCGGCCTGGTATCGAGGTGGCTTTGTACAACCGGTCGATCAACTTTGGCCGTCTGACCTTCGGAGATCAGTTCGATTTCGACACAGGTCAGCCCACCAATCCAACGGGCGAGCAACTTCGTGGCTCGAACAAATTTTTCCCTGACCTTTCGGCGGGCGGTGTGTTTTATACTCCGAATGCCTGGGTCGGCTTCTCCGCGCATCACCTTACCCAACCCAACCAGTCGATCTCGGGCGATAACAGTCCGCTGCCGATCAAATACTCGGTGCACGGCGGCTACAAGTTTTTCCTGAAACCGGGTGTGATGGGAACGGGCGTCTATTCGAGGAAGAGCGAGCGCAGTATTGCTCCGGCTGTACAATATCGTCATCAGGGTCCGTTCGACCAGATGGATGTGGGTATGTACTACACCTTCGAACCGATCTTGCTGGGTACGTGGTATCGGGGGATACCTTTTAAAGAAGTGAATGGTTTCAGCAACAACGAATCACTGGTGTTGCTTGTGGGCTTAACGATCTTCCGCGGTAACGAAAAGCGACCAGAAGTTTTGAATATTGGTTATAGTTACGACTACACTATTTCAAAGCTTGGACCTGGAAGCGGCGGGTCGCATGAGTTTAGCCTGGTATATACTTTCCCGATAAGAAATCCACGGAAGCCGCCGCTCGACAAGATGATCATACCTTGTCCTGAATTCTAACTACTCTTCCGCGTTTCCGCCGATCTTACAAACATTATCGAAGCCAAGGTGAAGTAAGGCATCACCTGCATTAACGACAGGATTGTTATTAAGCCCAACACAATATCCCATTGTTGGAGACTTCACAACTTCTTTAAACTCACCGAACGGATCTGTTATCGTACCAACGTGCTGATCTTTGTGAAGAAGCTCGCCGCACTTTATTGTTGGTTGAAACAACCCTGCATTCTTTGCGCGGATCCATGTCGAGCTCCAGATGATCTTATTTTCTTCTTTTGGTTCGGGAGCATGGGTGATCATGTTCAGATGTTTCATTAAACGGAGTGTTCCCTCGATACCTTCTTCAATGGAATGCTGATCGAATCGAACAGATTCTCCTCCTTCGTACACAATAATGTTCTTTCCTTTTTTTGCCGCAGTCTGTCGGAGTGAGTGCGGCCGGAAAGGTGCGTCGATGGTGAACGGGGCGTTGAATGCCGCGGCGAGCTCTACATTCTTCTCGTCCTGCATTACACAACGAACCTGCGGATAGTTGGTACGCATGGCGCCGCCTGTATGAAAGTCGACACCATAATCGATAAATGGAATAACGTCGTGGGTGACATGATATGCGACGCGTGAGGCGAGTGAACCGCCTTTGCTCCCGGGGAAGGAGCGGTTGATGTCTTTGCCGTCGGGTACTTCGCGTGAGTAGTTGAGGAATCCGTACATGTTGATGACGGGCATGCAGAGTACTGTTCCGCGAGCTACACGATTGAGGCCGTTGTCGAGGATGCGGCGAACGATCTCCATGCCGTTGATCTCGTCGCCGTGCATGCCTGCCATGAGTGCAAGTGTGGGGCCGTCTTCTTTGCCACGGTAGACGTAGATGGGGGTTTCAATTTGTGTGTGCGAGGGGAGTCGCGCGATGTTGATATTGATCTCTTTGAATTCCCCAGGCTTGACGCTTTTGTCAGCTATTATAAGCTCGCTCATGCATTTATTTTATCCCTCTGTATCTTCTTTTTAGTTGCGTTTTTTTCAAGATACTTAATGATTCTTCCTGCAATATCGACTTTTGTCGCGCCTTCTATACCCTCCAACCCCGGCGAAGAATTCACTTCAATGATCAGTGGTCCGCGTTTCGAGGGCAGCATGTCGACCCCGGCAACGCCTAACCCCATTTTCTTGGCGGCAGAAATGGCCGTGGCGCGCTCCTGTCGTGTGAGCTTTACGACTTCGGCATAACCACCACGATGTAAGTTCGAGCGGAACTCGCCGTCGCGGGCCTGTCGTTTCATAGCGCCAACAACTTCACCATCCACAACAAATGCGCGGAGGTCTGCACCTTTCGCTTCTTTAATGAACTCTTGTACGATAATGCGTGCGTGTACACCATGAAATGCTTCGATAACCGACTGTGCGGCTTTTTTGTTTTCAGCCAACACCACGCCAAGTCCCTGCGTGCCTTCAAGTAATTTGATAACGACCGGCGCACCGCCCACGGCTTCGATCACGCCATCCGATTCTTTAGAGTAATCCATGAAGATCGTCTTCGGAAGACCGATGCCGGCGCGCGAAAGTATCTGCAGGCTCCGGAGTTTATCACGGGAACGAATGAGTGCCTGCGATTCGCATGCAGTGAATACTTTCATCATTTCAAACTGTCGAACAACTGCAGCGCCGTAGAACGTAACCGACGCACCGATACGAGGAATGATGGCGTCGAAGTAGTCGAGCTTGCGACCGTTGTAGAGTACCATCGGGTTTTTCTTCTCAACCATCAATACACACTTCATGTGATTGATGATCTCCACCTTGTGGCCTTTCGCTTCACCTGCTTCTTTCAGGCGTCGTGTGGAGTAAAGTTTTGGATCACGTGAAAGAATTGCAATATTCATACGTGAGGGGTTTCTGTTTTCGAATTGAAATACAAGTCTTTTTTCGTCACATCAATAATAAACCTGTCGCGGAGAATTTTTCTCCCAAGCAGCACAGGAAATTTCAGGTTGCCGCGATTGCTTAAAGAGAATTCGGCTCGTATCAACCTTTCGAAAATTTTTATCTGGGTCTTGATAACATATCGAAGTTCCGACTCACCGAACGAGTTCCTTATCTGCTTCTGCTTAAATTTTTTGAACACAAATTTCGAACCAGTGTACTCCGGGTGTTCCGGGTCGAGCACAATGAATTCCAGGGTATTGTTTACAAGCCTAACCACTGAACAATGAATGCTGCAGTTGTATGCGCCAGTATCCACCTTGGCGCGTACATTATACAAACCGAGTTTTGGTAAGTCGACACGGTCGGAGCGGCCAAGAGTTTTCATGGTAATTAAATGTATAAAAAAAGCCCCGTTGTTGGCGGGACTTTAATTGAACATTATAATATTATTAATCTACCACTTCACTGGTACTTTCACCAAGGTGTTTTCCCATGCGAGCATCATATTCGATGTATTTCCATTGGGAGCTTCGAAAGCAATGGTAAAGGCTTCGACTTCTGCGTCGGGCTTGCCAACGGGCACGTCGAAACGTCCAACATCCTGTTTCTCATCGTATTCGTAAGCACCCCATGTGTTGAGCTTCTTGTTGAAGATGATAGTCCACTTGTCGGCATTCGGAATTGCATATACTGAGTATGTGCCGGGCTCGAGGGTTACTTTATCGCCGAAAGTAGCTTTTTTCAATACTACGATCTCGGTCGACTCATTAGCGCCAAGCCTCCATACTTTTCCATAAGCTTCTGTTCCGCCAAGCATGGTCCTGCCTTTCTTCGAAGGGCGGCCATAGATAACTTTACAAACGGCGTCTTTCCGGTTCGAAGGAAGCCATGCAATGTCGGCAGGGCTCGCATCGAGTGGAGGTAACTTTTGTGCATTCAGGTCGACGATGGCTACCAGGGCAAAGAAAGCCACGAGGAGCAAGTTGAATTTTTTCATATTTGTTTCATGAGGTTTGAACAAAAATAGCAAAGTTCCCGAGACGTCAGCGCCCAAAAGGATTCATCGCCGACAGCGCCCTCTTCCCACCGCCCATTTTGTTCATGGTCTTCATCATCTTCCGCATCTCTTCGAATTGCTTTAGCAACTGATTCACCTGCTGGATCGTGGTGCCGCTTCCTTTCGCGATCCTGGTCTTGCGGCTTGCATTAATGATCTCCGGATTTTCGCGCTCCTGGAATGTCATGGAACGAATGATCGATTCGACAGGCTTGAATGAATTATCGTCGATGTCGATGCCCTTCATGGCTTTGCCAACGCCGGGTATCATGCCGAGAAGATCTTTCATGTTACCCATCTTCTTGATCTGCTCGAGTTGCGACAAGAAGTCATTGAAGTCGAACTGGTTCTTGCGGATCTTTTTGTTGAGTCGGAGCGCTTCTTCTTTATCGAATGTCTCCTGGGCTTTTTCAACGAGTGTAACAACGTCGCCCATGCCGAGGATACGACTGGCCATACGATCGGGATAGAAACGATCGATCGCTTCCATCTTTTCACCCGAGCTGATGAACTTGATGGGTTTCTCCACCACACGGCGCACCGACAATGCAGCACCACCACGTGTATCGCCGTCGAGCTTTGTCAATACGACGCCATCGAAATTCAAACGGTCATTGAATGCCTTCGCGGTGTTCACGGCATCCTGGCCAGTCATCGAGTCGACGACGAACAATGTTTCTGAAGGATTGAGGGCAGCTTTGAGCCGTGCGATCTCATCCATCATCTCCTCGTCGACTGCGAGACGACCCGCGGTATCGACGATGATAATGTTTGCACCAATTTTCTTCGCGTGGTCGATCGCAGCTTTGGCGATCTTCACGGCGTCTTTGTTCTCAGGTTCGGCATATACCTCGACACCTATCTGTTCACCGAGTACCTGTAACTGCTGGATCGCAGCGGGGCGATAGATGTCGCATGCGGCGAGCATTACCTGTCGCCCCTGTTTTTTTAGATAATTCGCAAGCTTGCCGGAGAAGGTTGTTTTACCGGAACCTTGAAGACCCGACATAAGGATGATTGCGGGACTACCGGAGATATTGATGTCGACGCTCTCGCCGCCCATGAGGCTTGTGAGCTCGTCGTTGGTGATCTTGACGAGTAACTGACCGGGAGAGATGGCGGTGAGCACGTTTTGCCCCATTGCTTTCTCCTTGATCTCGTCGGTGACTTCTTTGGCGACTTTATAGTTTACGTCGGCGTCGATGAGGGCTTTCCTGATCTCTTTGATCGTGCTCGCAACGTTGATCTCGGTGATCCTTCCCTGGCCTTTCAGGGTTTGAAAGGCTTTATCGAGCTTTAATGAAAGATTATCGAACATGGTATTTTGATAAAAATAGAGGGCAAAATTATTGAATTAGGGCGACTTTCTGAACGATCAGGTCCCGCGCATTTTTCATCGCTTCGTCCCCTGACGTAAACGGGTCGGTGAGCGAAATAATTTCACTTACGCCGATCTTCTCCAGCTCATTTTTGCGGAGTTCGCAGACCCCGCAGATGGCGACCAGCTTTTTGTTGAACTGGACGGCCTGCCGGGCGACGGAGGCGACGACCTTGCCGGCCAGCGTCTGCCGGTCGATCTTTCCCTCGCCCGTGATGACCAGGTCGGCAGCCCGAATCTTTTCCAGTACCTGTAAGGTTTCCATGACATACTGAATCCCCGACCGGACCGTCAGGTTGAAGAAAACACTCGCCCCGCCGGCAATTCCCCCTCCTGCACCCGCACCCGCAAAATCGGCCGACTTCCCGAAAGTCTTTTTTGCAACGCGCTCGAAATTCACCAGGCCCCGGTCGAGCAGTTCCACTGCCCCGGGTGTCGCGCCCTTCTGCGGACCGTACACATGAGCCGCGCCGTTTGGTCCATACAGCGGGTTATTGACGTCACACAGGGCGGTTACTTCCAGGTCTCGAATTCCTTCGGGAACCTCTATATGATGTATGTGAACGAGATTTTCACCTGTGGGCTTAAGTTGATTGCGGTCGCTGTCGAAGAACTTATACCCGAGAGCTTCGGCCATACCAATGCCTGCGTCGTTGGTGCTGCTGCCGCCAATTCCGAGAATGATCTTCGTGGCGCCGTTGTCTATCGCGTGACGAATGAGCTCACCCGTACCGAAGGTTGTTGTGTGCAGCGGATCTCTTTTGTCTTTGTTGATCAGTTGAAACCCTGATGCACTCGCCATCTCGATGAATGCAGTGGTGCCATTGTCGGTCCCATACTCTGCTTCTATAGGTTCGAACAGCGGTCCGTGAACTTTCGCTTTCAGGATTTTTCCGTTGAAATAATGAGTTAGGATAGTGGCAGTTCCCTCGCCACCATCGGCGAGGGGAAGCTTGATGATTGTTGCGCCGGGATATTTTTTCAGTAAACCCTCGGCAACTGCATCGCAGACCTCCGGTGCGGTAAGTGAGCCTTTGAATTTATCGGGGCAGATAAGAATGTTCATGACATTAACCTCTGCGAAACCCTATAAAAGGGAACACTCCTCCTTTTTTGAACTCCGAGCGGTCCGACGGCAGCTCAATAAACCCATCGACGTTCCTCAGGTTCGCAAAATCACCCGAGCCTTCTCCGGGGTCGGGTGTTGCCGATAGTTGCCCGTTCGTTGTATCGATCTTCACCTGCAAGAAATACGTGAGGTCGGGTTTGAATGTAAAGTCGGTTGCAAGGACCACGTTTTCGTTGCCTGGTTTTATTGCAAGGCCTGCTTCGATCCACGGCTTGATGTATCTGTGAAAGCAAAGGAACGTCGAAACGGGGTTGCCGGGAAGTGCGAACACAGTCTTCGAGTCGCTTCGTCCAAACCACAAGGGCTTGCCTGGACGTTGCTTTACCTGGTGGAATGCTTTTCGGATGCCGAGTTTTTCAAGTATGCCGGGCACGTAATCGAACTTTCCCTTTGAAACGCCACCAGAGAGGATCACGACGTCGTGGTCGTTAACGATCGATCTCAATTCTCTTTCAAGAGTTGCAGGCTCATCCGGTAAATGAAAAATGTTTGATTCGATCTTCAACGTTTTCAATGCCGATGAGAGCGCGATACCATTCGACCTCCGTATCTGCCACGGTTCTGGTGTTGCGTTTACCGGAACAAGCTCATCTCCCGTAGAAACAATAGCGATCGGTTTAACTTTGTATACAAGAACTTCACTCTTACCCACCGACGCTAACACTGCAACCTCTGCGGGCAAGATCACCGTGCCAGGGTACAGCAATACCTGATCTGCAATCGCATCGATTCCCTTGAAGTGTACACTTTGATTTTTTTCAACGTTCGCAGTGATCGTCGCTTTACCATTGCTGATCGTCACATCTTCATAGCGCACAACAGTGTCTGTTCCTGCCGGCAGTGTTGCTCCTGTCATTATTTCAAAACACCCGCTCTTCGATGTCAATGTTGACTGGGGTTGCCCTGCCGCCAATACACCTTCAACATTAAACTCGCGTCTTCCGACGGAGTACTCATCAAATGCGATCGCGATGCCATCCATAGTGGCCCTGTGAAAAGGAGGAAGGTCGCGGTCGGCGATCACTTTTTCGGCCAGCACATGCCCTGTTGCGTGCTCCAGGAGTATTTTTTCTGTAGCTGCCCTGAAGGGCACCTCGCCTATGATGGAAGATGCTTGTTGTACTGTGATCAAATTCTTTGCTTTGTACCTTGAAGCAACATACTGTGCTTCAGGTCAATAAAAGTAGCAATGAAAAAGAAACTTTCTCACGTTACAGCGGCAGGCCTTCCAGCCATGGTTAATGTTTCCGCTAAGGGATCGACGCTCCGGATTGCACGGGCCGAGGCGACTGTAAATGTTGGGAAGGAAATACTTGCGATGCTATCCAGTAACGAGATCATGTCGAAGAAAGGGCCGGTATTCCAGACGGCCATTATAGCAGGGGTAATGGGCGCCAAGCGTACGTCGGATCTTATACCGCTTTGTCACCCGATTGGTCTCGACGACTGCCAGGTGAACATCGAGGTGAAGGGAGGGAAGGTGGTGATCGAAACATCGGCAACCACGGTTGGTAAAACAGGTGTTGAAATGGAAGCGCTCACGGCAGCTTCGATAGCGGCGCTTACCGTGTACGACATGTGCAAGGCGATGTCGCACGGGATTGTGATAGAGGGAGTGAGGCTGCTGGAGAAAAGAGGAGGGAAGAGCGATTTTAAGGCGTGAAACTTACTGAAGGTTTTGTAAGGTTTTCTTAAAGCGAAATCGCTCTTATGTCCTGATTTTTAATTGATTACAATAGAATTTTAAAGCTCCTCATGAAGAACGCCATGCATTGCGTTCAGGAAAATATTACACCACGTCGCTTTCAGCCCAGAAAGACAAACTTTCTCCTGCTTTCAACTTTACTTTTATGTCGTAGTTCTCCCACTATGAAAGCATTCGGAAAAAACATCTTTCCCGACATTCACATTGATCCTATTCAACGAGACTTGTTGCTGATCTTAACGACCGGCTTCCTGGTTGCAGCGTCGATCGTTGGGGTAGCGTCATTCGTGTTTCACTAAGTCGGTCAGTTTAGCGCGGGCGATTGAGCCGGCTTTGCTGAAATCCACTCGGCGCCATCGTCGAACACTTCTTTTTTGAAGATGGGCACCTTTTCTTTCAGTTTGTCTATAATATACTGGCATGCTTCGAACGAAGCTTTCCGATGTTTAGTAGATACCGCCACCACGACAGCCACTTCGCCGGGCTTTAGCGTCCCGATCCGGTGACTCACCGCCCAACCCATCAGCTCCCAGCGACCTGCGGCTTCGTCAACAATCTTGCGAGTTTCGGCAACAGCCATGCTTTCGTACGCTTCGTACTCGAGCCAAACCACTCTCTTGTTAAGAGCAGTATCGCGAACAGTTCCAATAAAAACATTGATGGCCCCGGCGCCGAGGCTTGTGGCCGTTTCAATGACTTTATTAACGTCGATCGATTTGTCGGTTATTTTTATCATATAAAAAATTAACAAAAATTTTTCTGCGATTCAAGGCTGGACAGGCGATATTTCCGCGCTTACATACCGGTCACCCGCCACTCACCGGCGGAATGAGGACGATCTCATCGGACTCCCGGAGATCCGAATTATCGTCGGCATAATTTTGATTAACGGCAATAAACAATGATCGGAGTTCGAGCAATTCGGGGTACTTTTTTACCAACCACGAACGGAGCTCTCCAACCGTCACTGCGTCGGTTTCTATGGTCGTAGAACGCTCGCCGATAATGTCGACTGCGATGCCGAATGATTTAACTTTGTATTTCACGTACTGCAAACTACGGTTTTTCTATCTTTCCACGATAAAGATGCTTACAGACAACCACGGACGGCCTATCAACTACATGCGGCTGGCAGTTACAGACCGCTGTAACCTCCGTTGTTTCTATTGCATGCCGGAAGAGGGGATCAAATACCTCCCTAAGAAAGAACTTCTCACCTTCGAAGAGATCATTAAGATCGTGACGATAATGGCCGGCATGGGAGTTTCGAAAATTCGCCTTACCGGCGGCGAGCCTTTCGTGCGTAACGACCTCATGGATCTCATCCGAAAGATCGTAAAGGTGAAAGGTATCAACGAGCTTCATATTACAACCAACGGTATACTTACCGGGCCTCATATCGAAGAACTGAAGGATCTCGGGATCCGTTCCGTTAACCTCAGTCTCGATACCCTCGATGCCGAACGTTTCAGGTCGATCACACGTCGCGACGAATTTGCACGCACGTGGCAAACGTTTCAGCAACTGGTTGATGCCAGCATTCCCGTAAAGATCAACGCGGTGGTTATGGAGGGTAAGAACATCGACGACATTCTGCCGATGGTCAGGCTCACAAAAGATCGCAACGTGTCGGTACGATTTATCGAAGAGATGCCGTTCAATGGCGAAGGCAATCATTATCCGAAGCTCAACTGGACTCATAACAGGATACTGTCGTACATAAAAGAAGAGTTTCCCGATTTGGTCAAATTGCAGGACCCGGCGAATTCAACTTCTTATAACTACCAGGTCCCCGGCTATAAAGGAACACTCGGTATCATCGCGGCGTTCAGCAGAACTTTTTGCGGAACATGTAATCGCGTACGCATTACTGCGCAGGGGATCCTCAAGACTTGCCTGTATGACGACGGTGTACTTAATATCAAAGACGTTCTTCGCTCCGACGAACCCGAGCGTTTGTTGATGAGCGCATTTATGTCGCGAGCAAAGGATGGCTTCGAAGCGGAACAGAAGAGAAAGAAGATCGTAACAGAATCTATGTCTACGATCGGCGGCTGATCATGGAGACGGTCATCATACTCGCGATCAGTTTTTTTATCATCGCTCTTGTTTACTCATCGGTTGGTTTTGGCGGAGGATCGAGCTACCTCGCATTGATGGCCGTGGTCGGCGTGTCGCAGGAAACAATGCGTCCATCGGCGTTGCTTTGTAACATCGTTGTTGTAATAGGGGGGAGTTATATCTTCGGCAAAGAAGGACATCTCGATATTCGCAAGAGTTGGCCCTTCATTGTTGCCAGTGTGCCCTTCGCATACCTCGGGGGTATATTGAAGCTGAGCGATCATGTTTTTTTCCTTTTGCTCGGATCGACACTTGTGCTGGCTTCACTTGCATTGTGGTTGCAGCCAAGTACGGGTACGAAAACACTTCCAAACAATCCGCCGGTAAACATGGTTGTGAGCTCTGTTGTGGGATTTCTTTCCGGCGTGGTGAGTATTGGCGGTGGCATATTTTTGTCGCCGATACTTCATTTAACCAAATGGGACACGGCCAGGAAGATCTCTGCGGTGGCAAGTATTTTTATTCTCGCTAATTCTATCGGTGGACTTGCCGGCCAGTTTTCGAGCGGGGCAAAGATCGAATGGCGATTTATTGTTCCTTTATTGATCGCGGTGCTTGCAGGAGGACAGATCGGGTCGAGATTGGGTGCGAGGAAGTTTAATCAACTCTATATAAGAAGGATCACTGCAGCGCTTATCCTGGTTGCAGGCGTAAACATCTTAAGGGATCATTTATGACGTGTGGTCATAAACGATGAGCCATTTTCCTTCCATCTTTCTCAATAGTAATGTAAACATCCCGGTAGGCTCATCTGCTTTTCTTTTTAATCGATACCTGCCTGTAACCATACATGCATCGCTGCCAATAAACCTGAATTCATAAAATGTAAACTTCAGCTCGCCCATCGCCTGCCGGTCGGGATAGGTTGTTTTGTATCGCTGAAGTGTTGCGTTCCATCCTGTGGTGATCGCGGTGCCGATGAATTTCAGGGAATCCGATTTCCAGTAGCCTTCCATAAAAGCATCTATGTTGCCCTTGTTCCATGCGACCTCCTGGTTGTGCAGCAGGTCGCGAATTGCTTTTTCTTCGGTTCCGGGGTCGGCTGCTCCGAAAAAAATTGCAGAGAGCAGAAAAATGAATTGTGTCATCTCAATCGATTACGGTGAACGAATTTAAAATAACGAGGGTGATTTTTGAACCACTTTTTTTCACGTGTTACCGAATTGTAAAAATATAGGGTCAAAAATGACCCTTGGTTAAAATATTCGTCTATTTTTGCCGACACCAGCAACCAAAAATACCTACCAGATTATGTCAACATTACGCTTCGAAGCGCTTAAGAAACTTAGCGATCGGAAACGAGTGGCGGTTGAACTCCCCACTGCGAAAGTGTCTGACTTCTTTGGAGAGAACGTGTTCGGTATGGAGCAAATGAAAGCAACGCTCTCGCCCGCGGTCTTCAAGAAAGTTAGCAACGCAATTAAGAACCATGAAAAGGTCGATGAAGAGACCGCCGATGCAGTAGCGCAGGCAGTGAAAGCCTGGGCAATGAACAAAGGCGCAACACACTTCACACACTGGTTCCAGCCAATGACCGGCGGTACTGCCGAGAAACACGATTCGTTCTTCGATGCAATTTCAGGCATCGAGAAGTTTAAGGGAAGCGAGCTCGTTCAGCAAGAGCCCGATGCTTCGTCGTTTCCAAGTGGTGGTATCCGCAGCACTTTCGAAGCACGTGGCTATACAGCATGGGATCCTACCTCACCCATGTTCCTCTATGGAAAAACATTGAGTATCCCTACCATCTTCGTTTCATACACCGGCGAAACACTCGATCAGAAATCGCCACTGTTGAAAGCGTTGAAGGCAGTTGACCAGGCTGCAACTAAAGTTTGCCAGCTCTTCGATAAAGACGTTCAGAAAGTCGTGGCATCCCTCGGCCCCGAACAGGAATATTTTGTAGTAGACGAAGCATTGTTCAATGCACGTCCCGACCTCGTTATGGCCGGCCGCAGCGTGTTTGGACACGCCCCCGCACGTGGACAGCAGCTCGAAGATCACTACTTCGGTTCTATCCCTTCACGTGTTTATGATTTCATGAAGGAATTCGAGATCGAAGCATGGAAACTCGGTATTCCCGTTCGCACCCGTCACAATGAAGTTGCTCCGAGCCAGTTCGAAGTTGCTCCGTTGTTCGAAGAAGTGAACGTAGCAAACGACCACAACCAGCTTATGATGGATGTGATGGGTCGCGTTGCTGAAAAGCATGGCCTGAAGGTTCTCTTCCACGAGAAACCATTCGCCGGCGTTAACGGGAACGGTAAGCACAACAACTGGTCGCTGATCACCGACACCGGCGTGAACCTTTACGCACCAACAAGCAGCGCCCGCGACAACTTACTCTTCCTTACATTCTTCGTTACGACGATCAAAGCCGTACACGAACACAACGACCTGTTGAGAGCGAGTATCGCCACGCCTGCCAACGACTTCCGTCTTGGCGCAAACGAAGCTCCTCCTGCAATCATGTCGGTGTTCATCGGCTCGCAGATGACAGCCGTGCTCGATGAACTCGAGAAGAAAGGGAACATCAAGATCGAGAAGGGTGATAACATGTACATGAAGCTCGGTATCGATCAGATCCCCGAGATCATCCTCGATGCTACCGATCGTAACCGTACTTCTCCTTTTGCTTTCACTGGTAACAAGTTCGAATTCCGCGCCGTTGGCGGAAGCGACAACTGTGCTACTGCGATGACTGCACTGAACCTTATCATGGCAGACCAGCTCACGAAGTTCTTCGAAGTTGTAAACGCCGACATCGAGAAAGGAACTGAAAAGAGAATTGCGATCATCAACGTGCTCCGCAAATACATCAAAGATTCGAAAGCAGTGCGCTTCGAAGGAGATGGATATTCGGAAGAGTGGGTGAAGGAAGCAGCGAAGCGTGGCTTGAGCAACATCAAGAACATGCCTCGTGCTATCGAAGCTTATCTCAGCAAGAAGTCACTCGAAGTGTTCGAGAAGTATGGAGTTTGCTCGCATAAAGAAGTTGAAGCCCGTAACGAGATCCGTTGGGAATCATACATCAAACGTGTACAGATCGAAGCTCGTGTTATGGGCGACATCGCGATGAACCACATCATCCCGACTGCTATCGCATACCAGACCAAGCTTATCGAGAACGCAAATGGACTGAAAGGTCTGAAGGTTGACAACAAGGCAGTGGTGCAGACTATCAAAGAGATCTCCAACCACGTCGACATTGTGAAGACCAACGTTCGCGCGATGATCGAGGAAAGAAAACGTATCAACAAGATCGGTGACGCCCACAAACGCGCCATCGCCTACTGTGACGATATAAAGGAAAAATATTTCGAAGTAATCCGTGATTCTGTCGATAAACTTGAACTGTTGGTTGACAATCAGGATTGGCCGCTGGTAAAATACCGCGAATTGTTGTTCCTTCGCTAGCACTAACTAGTTAGTACCTAAACCTAAACCTGTGAGACCCCGCGGCATTGCTGCGGGGTTTCCTATTTTAGTCCCACCAACCGTGATCATTGTAAATACAACTAAAAACGACCTTCCCCTGATCTACGACCTGTTCGATCAGTCGGCCGTTTACCAGGAGAAGCATGGCTACCCGTCGTGGAGGAATTACGACCGCAACGCCATTGTGAAAGACATAGATGACGGTCATCAGTACAAGATCCTGATCGACGGTAAGGTTGCGATCGTTTTCAGTGTGTGTTACACCGATAAGATTATTTGGAGGCATTTCGATAAAGGAGACTCAATCTACCTGCATCGCATCGTGGGAAATACTGATTTTAAAGGACAGCGCCTTTTCGGAGTGATCCTCGATTGGGCGATAGACCACTGTAAACAAAATGGTTTCAACTGCATACGCATGGACACGTGGGCCGCAAACCCCCGAATTGTAGAGTATTACAAGGGCTTTGGTTTTAATTTTATTGAAAACTTCACCACTCCCGACTCAGACGAACTGCCTGTTCACAATCGCAAGCTTGCACTTACACTTTTGGAATATTCCATTCGCCAGAATCGCCCGGTGCACTGAAAAATCTCGTACCTTGCTGCAAACCACTAATGAGACACATTGTTGTTCCTGATGGCCAATGACGTACGGCCAAGGCAAACAATCGAGAAAAATATGAAACAGGCCGCGCGCCCCCAGGGGGCTAAATTGACACGTTCAATTTTGGTGTTGGTATTCGTGTGCTTCGCTACAAGTTCCTTTGCAGCGAAGATCTTCAGAAAACAATCCGGAACAGTAGTCTTAACTACCGCAACTACAACTGTCACCATCCAAACGGTTGACATGAGTAAATCTTTCATGGTCTTCTCCACGTCGGTCGACGATGCCAACCCAACCAATGCGTTGATCGGAGGCGAGATCACAAATGCTACCACGCTGACGTTCACACGCGACGGCGGCACTACTTCGGCCACCATCAAATGGCAGGTATTTGAATTCGTGAGCGGAGTATCAGTTCAACACGGCTCGACGGGCAATGTTGGCAACGCAACCGACGTAACGCTTACAAGCGCGGTTAACCTTTCTAAGTCGTTCGTCATCGCTACAGAACGAAACGACGGCGCCCAGTTTGGTAACGACGATAGTTTTTCTGCAAACCTCACAACAACGACTAACCTCAGGCTGTCGTCGCCAGGCGGCAGTGTAACAAGCATCTACTGGCAGGTGGTGCAGTACGATGATGCAACTGTTCAAAAGATATCACAAACCCTTAATGCAGGCTCGGCGTTCGTAACGGCGACGATACCCGTGGCAGTAAACGTCAACAAGACGATGGTCATCAGTAACCACACTACCAGTGGCGACATAACTTCACGCGACCTGCCCCGGACCGAACTTACCAACGGAACGACGCTAACGTTCAACCGTGCGGGAACCGGCCAAACTATGGGTTTCGTAGCCTATGTGATCGAGTTCACAGACCAAACGACAGTGGCGCATGGAAGTACCAGTTTTGCATCGACGATAACGTCGACCACTCCTGCGATCAATGCCTCACTTACCGGGTCAGGTATAATTATCCCGGGAAACCAGGCACGCCAGGGAACGACCGACTTTTCCGCGAGCGACAACGTAGGGCACGTATGGTACACCGCCGAGATCACCAAGCCGAAGGAAGCATTGCTGCAAAGGGCAACCGCATCGAACGGAGGTAACTCTGCTGGTTCTACTACATGGCAGATCGTTACGTTCGAGAATGAAGTGCGCACCTATTATTCACGCGCGACCGGCGATTGGGAAAATCCCAATTCATGGAGCCTTTCTTCGGATGGCTCGACGGGTCCACTGCCTGCGGGCGAGTATCCAAGCCGCGTCGACAACGTAGTGATACGGAGTGGTCACACGATCACGGTAAACAATGTGGCTGACAACTATTATGCGGGTGTGAAACCCGACGACCTGGGCCAGGCAAACATCGGCAACAGTTTCGAATCGTCGAACATTGCTATGTTCTATCACACCGGGAACATACTGGTTACGGGCGCCCTAACCGTTACAGGTGGCGTAAAGACAATGCTTGGAGGATATACCAAGATCACCGGATCGTTCACGACCGGTTCGACACTGGTGAACACCGGCTACCTGGAAGCAGAGCCCGCATCGACACTCAGCACCTTCGACGACCTGATATTGACAGGAAACAGTATAACGATCATCAACACCAACTCAACCTCATCCGACGACCTGATCATCGATCATACCAACGCGACATTGTGCGGTACCGGCGTTACCCAACTTCAGAATGGTTTAGGTAGCGAGATCACATTCGCTAACGGTGGAACGATCGCACAGGTGTGTACCACATTTACAGTTACCTGTTCAGGATCCGGCTGCCCCGGAACTTTCCCGACTTCGGGAACAACAGCGGTAGTAGTTGGTAACACAGGACCTGGTGGCGTGGGTAACAACACGGGTACATCGCAATTGAAAATGTGGTATCGCGTTGATAACGGCGTTACGACAGCCGGCTCGCTTGTTGGAACCTGGGCAAACTCTGCTGGCATCGCAGCCAACAACGTTCAGGAAACCGGTTCGGCTCGTCCAACACTTGTGGCAAATGCAGTTAACGGATTCAGTGAAGTTAGTTTCGATGGAACCGACGATCGATTGTTGACTGCTGCTAACCTTGTGGCTACGAACTTCGTCACCGACAAGGCTAGTTCATTCTCCGTGGTGCGTGCAGACAATACAACACAACAGAGCAACGTGTATAGCACGGTGCCGCTGGATGCAAATCGTTTTGCAAATCACATTCCATGGGCAGGTACTGTTTATTTCGACATCGGTACTTGCTGCGCGACGGATGCGCGTTTGGATGTCTCGGGGCTTACAGGCCTTACATCTTATTCGATCTGGTCGTACACGGCCAATGCCGCGGCAGGAAAAACATTGTACAGGAATGGAACCTCATTGCAAAACAGGGCTGGTACATCAACCTTCTCCCAGGCTACGACGCATCAATTTGGATTGGGCGGCGCTGTGTCGGGAGCCGGTGCGTTTGCCGGCGACATGACCGAGATTGTCATCTACAATGAAAAGGTGAACGATGCAGAACGCATTATTATAGACAACTACCTGTCGGCGAAATACAACATTGCCATCGCCAACGATGTTTATTCATTCGACGCAAGTGTGTATGATTACGACGTTGCCGGGATCGGTCGCGCTGCCGATGGATCCTATCACCTCGATTCGCGTGGTACAGGCATCGTGCGGATGTGGAGCCCGACAGATCTTGGTACAAGCGAGTTTTTGTTGTGGGGACACGATAACCAGACGCTGAACTCCAGCACAACAACCGTCGGTCTTTCCGGTGTGGATGGAACTGTGATCAAAGAACGCTTAAGACGTGTGTGGGTAGCTGCAGAGACCGGCGAGGTAGGCAATGTTACTGTATCTTTTGATATCAGTGCACTTACAAGCAGCACAGCCCTCGGTAACAACTTACGCTTGTTGATCGACCGCGACCACGATGGCTTCGGCGACAATGATGTTACACCAATCAGCGGTTTCTTCTCAAACAACATCATTGTTTTTTCAGGCGTGAATTTTACCAATGGCGACTTCTTTACGCTTGGTAATACCGACAATACGCATCCTCTGCCGATCGAACTATTGTCATTTAAAGGCCATGCAGAAAATAATGTCGTTGAACTGGAGTGGACTACCGCCAACGAGATCAACAACGACTACTTCACAGTTCTTCGTTCTTCGGACGGAGAGAAATGGAAGGATCTTTTGCAGGTCAAAGGCGCTGGAAATTCAAATCAACTCAGGTCATACCAGGCATTCGACGTGCAACCGCTAAAGGGCTTGGCGTATTATCGCCTGAAGCAAACAGACTTCGATGGAATGTCGACCTTATCGAAGGTGATCTCCGTAAACTACGAGGGCACATTTGATCTTGTGGCCTGGCCTAATCCTTCACCCGGACAGTACTCGGTCAACATGAACAAGCTGCTTCCGGAACAAATTAGAGTTCTCAATTCCATTGGGCAAGTTGTTCCGTTTGGGTTGACCGAGGGCGATGAAACGAAGATCGATATTTCCGCACAGCCTGCCGGCGTATACCTGCTGCAGATCACCGACAATACGGCAACCAGGACAATCAAAGTAGTTAAGAACTAATCAGTTCTCGACAGGACACTGTCGCGTGAGGCGAGTTGCAGGATTGCATCGCGGATGAGATATGGTCGTGTCCACGGCACGAAATGATTCATACTGTCGACAACCACAAGTTTCAGCGGCGCATTTACCAGCATCTTCTTTGCGAAGTCGGCATTGCCGGGAGCGACAAGATCGTCTTGCTTACCCTGGATAAAAATACTGGGACATGTGATCTTCGACCACATCGGGAGCATTTGATTCAATTGTGGTTCCAATTGATATATTTCGTCGTTCGAGGCACGAATAGAGCGAGGTAAGAGCCACTTCAAAAATGGAGTTGCCAAAGGAGCGCGAAACCATTCGTCGGGTTCGAGTTCCGGGTCGATTGAAGCAGCCACGAAGACAAGTCCGTCTATCAATTCAGGATAATCCATTGCCATGCGTGCGATGATCGGCCCACCCAATGAGTGACCTACGAGATAGACTGGCCTGCCGTTCTTATGTCGCTCGAGTATTGGTTTGAGTTCCTGCACCTGTTTTTCGAGCGAAGGCTCTGCGTAGCCGAAGTTCGACTCGCCGAAGCCGGGGCGATCGACAGAGATCATTTGCGTCTTTGCCAGCAATGCCGTGTCGACGAGGAAGTGAATGAATGCATCGAGAGACCCGGGCGATCCGTGCACGAAGATCACCAATGGCAATGAGTCGCTGCCTGCGGTGAGATAATTGATCTTCTGACGGCCAACGAAATACGACCTTACCACCCCGGGATATTTTTTACCCTCGAAGTATTGGTCGATCTCTTTTTGAGTGCTGCGAAACTGCATGCAGGAATCCATGAAGATCATGAGTCCTGCGAAGCAGAGTATTGTGATTATGGTTGTCCGGGCTGCGAAACGTTTCCAGCGCATGGACTAAAGTTACTGAAGATTAAGGATCTTCTTGTAAGCTGCCGCATCCGCCATTGTCTCGATTGATTTCCGGATGTCCTGGTCTGACTTGAAAGAAACCTCGGTAGCTCCTCGCTCGAGATAATAATGAGCAACGATGTCTTCTTCGAGTAATCCGCGGATCTGGTCTTTGAAATTATTCAGATCGTTCTTACGGTGTTCAGAGACCATGGTTTTTAGCTTGTCGATCTGCGGTTTAAGCTCGGTCATCGCCCTTTCTTTCTTCGCTTCCTCGGTCAGCATGTTGAGATGTATTTCGATGGGCGACTGGTAGGTGTACTTCCTGGTTTTCATCCACGCTACGAAGTCGTTGTATTCGGCATCGGTCATGGTGAAATCTTTAGCAGATGCAATAGTCGGATGTTTCACATAGTATTCTGTTGCGTAGTCGAAGAGAAATCCTTCGCTGTACAATGTTTGTGTGAGGGCAGAGGCTTCGGCACTGTTTGTTTTCACGTCGGGGTCGATTCCACCACCGTCGTAAACGGTGCGTCCGTGCGTGGTCTTAAATTGTTGTTTGAGTGAATCGGGTACTGCGCCAACGCTGCCATCAGAACGGCGGTGTGTGTAGTCGAGCACCTGGATGCAACGGCCGGCGGCGGTGTAGTATTTGGCGGTGGTGATCTTCACCTGCGAGTTATATGAAAGAGGGCGGGGGAGCTGTACGAGTCCTTTGCCATACGACTTTTCACCTACGATGATTGCGCGGTCATAGTCTTGAAGCGTGCCGGCAACGATCTCCGATGCAGATGCGCTTCCGCGATTGATCAATACGGCGAGAGGGATCTCGGTATCGACGGGAGGGGTTGTTGTTTCGTAAACGAAGTTTGCATCCTCAACTTTTCCTTTCGTGCTTACAACGAGATTGCCTTTAGGCAGGAAGATGCCGCAAATATTTACGGCTTCGAGGAGGAGACCACCGGGATTGCCACGCAGGTCGAGGATGATCGCCTTTGCACCTTTTTCTTTCAATGCAACCACTGCATTCTTTACTTCTTTGGCTGCATCGGGAGTGAAGTCGGAAAGCTGAACGAAGCCTACCTCGTTCGATACCATTCCGAAGTAAGGAACGTTGCTGACCTTAACGCGTTCGCGTTTGAATTCAAGAGAAACGGGAGCGGCTGTGCCGGGACGTTTCACGGTAAGTTTCACATTGGTGCCGATCTGTCCGCGCATCAGGTGGTTGGCTTCTTCCATGCTAAGCTTCGACAGGTCGATGTCGTTCATCTTGATGATCTCGTCGCCGACCTTGAGGCCATTTCGTGCGGCGGGATAGCCTTCGTAGATCATAGTGACCACGGTGCGCTTGCCGATCTGGCGGGTGATGGCGCCGATACCACCATACTGGCCGGTATTCAGTGTGCGAAAATCTTCTACTTCGTCTTCAGGAATGTAGTTTGTGTACGGATCGAGCGAATTGAGCATCGCATCGATGCCTGTGCGCATCAGCTTGTTGGGATTTACTTCATCCACGTAGAGGGCATTGACCTCTTTAAAAAGCGACGCGAAAATGTCGAGGTTCTTGGCGATCTCAAAGTAGCGTTCAGCGGGAGGCGTAAACGACATGCCGACCATCGAAGCAACGATGATCAGGCTAAAAATATATCTCTTCTTCACTTTCATACTCAGAATGGTTCATGCAATGGACACAAAGGGAATGAAACCTGCCTACGGAAAGGCGCTATGGGATCCCTTCAGGTATGACAAGTTAACGGCAAATCTTGTGCTTGGGGTACTCTAAGTGGGGTAATTTTCGCCTTTCGTCAGGCTTTCCAGGCCTTTTTAAGAAATCTTAACCAATTCCCGCTCATCACATTCTCTATTTCCCCAGCCTTGTAGCCTCTTTTTGCCAGAATTCCTCCCAGTTTCTGGAGATCCGCTATCGTATCGATATCATACGGGCATTGCTCTTTACCGAATGCGCCATCGAGGTCGGACCCAATGCCGATGTGGTTCGCGTTGCCCGCCAGCTGGCAAATATGGTCCATATGATCAACAACCCGTTCGAGATTCACGCCCATGCCCTGGGGTGTTGACTTGCCGCGAACCCAGCCAGGAACGATCATCCATGCGTCCATCGGTGCGCCGATCACAGCCCCGCGACTAATCAGTTCTTTCAGTTGATCGTCGCTGAACTGTCGGTTGTGATTTACCAGCGCGCGGCAGTTGTGATGGCTGGCCCAAACAGGTCCGTTGAATGTATCCATCGCTTCACGAAAACTTTCGTCGCAGAGATGTGTTGCATCGAGAATGATGTTGAGGCGTTCCATCTCTTTAAGGAGCGCTTTGCCTTTGGGACCCATCGGTCCGTTGGAGTCGGTGCCGAAAGCATAACGACCGGGGCCATAGTGTGCAGGACCGAGGGCGCGAAGTCCGTACTGGTAGGCTCTTTCTAAATGCTTGAGTGTAACGATGGAGTCGGCACCTTCGAGACTGAGGATATAGCCGATAGCGCTTTTATCTTTCTCCCAGTCGGTGATATGTTTTTCAAGGGCGGCCAGGTCGGTGATCTGCTTCATTTCGCCGCATTCTTCCATCGACTTGTACCATGCGATCTGCGCTTGCGTGTGGGCCCATGCTTGCTCGGGGGAATTCCATCCGGGCAGCGAGCTTCCGCGCTCTACATACCGGGCGATCTGTGTGGCGACAACAAGGCCGAAGTTTCCTTTGCGGAGCTCATCGAATGTCACGGTGTTTTTGCCGCGGTCGGGCTTGTCGTTAAGATCTTTTTCGCGCTCGCGGATTTCAGAGATGGGCATGCGAAGATCGCGGTTCCATTCGGTTGCGTTCATGGAGAGATCTAAGTGTGCATCGACAGATAGCATTGGAGGATATTGTTATTTGGTCTAAAATTAATACGGAGGGCGAACTTTAGAGTTTAGTGTTTTACATTTTACATTTTGAGTTCCGGTGTAAGGAATTTAAAATGTAAAACACTAAACTCTAAATGATAATTTTATACTATGATCTTTCGCTTTCTTGAAACTGTCTCCCAGTTACCGACATACCTGCCATTCTCGATAATGTTCGGAGCATCATAAAGATTTACGGTGGGGCAGATATGATGTGGCACACCATAGAGCACATCACCAACTTTAAAGTTGTTCGTGCCTTCGACTTTCAAAACCAGATGTTCCTCGCTTTGTCCAACAGGAATAAGTCCTTCCGCATTCAAAAAATAAACTCTTTTATCCAAAGGATTTTCTGCTGCGATGCCTTTATGCCCCAGGTCGACACAAATGGTGTCGCTGGTTGGGATTGAGATCACACGTGTAACGACCAACGCTGCAAAAAGGAATGGCTGCTCTTTTAATAATGTGTGATATCCCATGTCCCAATAGATAAACGTACCGGGACTGCATTCAATATCTTTTCGTTTTGCATGAATAGGGAATGAAGGAGTGCCGCCTGCAACAATAGGCAACTTTTTGCCGAACGATTTTTCGATCCCGGATTGGAGTTTGAGTACGCGGGCAAAACCTTCATCGCATTGCTTTGTGCGGATCGCAAGATCGGGTTCCCTGAGATGGCCATCGTAGGCATGCAAGCCAATTACGTTTTTTGAATAGAGTGCGATGGCTTTCTCAGGTTCTATTCCTGTGCGATTCATACCGACATTCAGATCGATATAAACGTCGACATCTTTTAATGCTTTTGCATTCTCTGCGTCATCGATGAGGCAGGAGAAGTGCACCTTCGGGTACTTTTTAATTAACTCCTTAAATCGTTCAACCTTCGGCCCAACCGGCTGGTGAGCCAGGAGCACATCGGCGGCACCGTTCATCGCAAGCATCTCAGCTTCGGCAATGGTTGCACACTTGAATTTGTTGATGCCTGCGCTCACAAGCATCCGGGTGATGTCGGGCGACTTATTAGTTTTTACATGCGGCCTCAGTCTCGATACATTGTCGACGAAAGACTTGAGGATACGTATGTTCTCTTTAACACGGTCGGGATAGATCAGCAGGCCGGGAGAGTCGACCTGGTCGATATTTTCTACAAGAAACCAGTTATCCATATCACGCAAGTTCGAACATTGCTTCGATCTCTACAGGAATATTATCCGGGAGGGATCCCATTCCAACGGCGCTGCGCACACCTACGCCATTGTCTTCGCCCCACACCTTCGCAAACAGTTCGCTGCAGCCATTGATCACGTAGGGGTGACGTTCGAAGTCGGGTGTGGCGTTGACCATTCCCAGTACTTTGATAACGCGTTTGATCTTATCGAGGCTGCCGAGATTTTTCTTCAGCGTAGCGAGTATCGCGAGGCCGACCTGCTGTGCTGCGAGCTTCGCGCCGTCTTTGTCCATGTCGACGCCAACTTTGCCGATGATCAGCGAGCCGTCGTCTTTTACAGTGCCGTGGCCGGAAACATATACGAAGTTGCCGACGATGAGAAACGGTTTGTAAACGCCGAGGGGCTTTGGGGCCGGGGGAAGGGACAGTCCCAACTTGCTGAAACGGCCTTCAGGTGTTGAATCGCTCATAAAATTAAATGTTAAATAAATGCGTTAAGCGCCATCACTCCTATCAGTCCGCAGATGGCCACAATTGTTTCCATCAACGACCACGATCGGATGGTTTGTTTTATAGAAAGGTTATAATATTCTTTGAACAGCCAGAACCCGGCGTCGTTCACGTGCGAGAACATCAGGCTGCCGGCACCAACTGCCAGTACCATCAGGTTTGCGTCTACTTCGGGATGTTCGGCAAGTAAAGGTGCTACGATACCAGCGGCAGTGAGACCTGCTACCGTTGCGGAGCCAACACAAACCCGAATGATGCAAGCAATCAGCCACCCAAGGAACAAGGGATGCGCGTTCATTCCGTTCAGCAAGCTCGCAATCTCTTTGCTTACGCCTGTCACAGTCAAAACTTCTTTCAATGCTCCTGCACCTCCCATGATCAGTACCATCAAAGCAACATCTTTAACAGCGCCTCCATAAATATCCATGATAGCTGTCATCTTCATGCCGCGCCGAAGCCCCAATGTGTATGTCGCGATCGCGATCGACAGGAGCATTACAATATTCGAATCGCTGAAGAACAGGATGGCTTGTGAAATGCGATCGCCTTCGGCAGCAGCAGCTTTGACCTCATTCTCTCCGATAGCCATAACGAAGATCGTAGTGATCGCAAGCAGGATCACGGGCAATAGCGCGGAGAACAAACTATTGCCCATGCTGGGAAGTTTGTCTTCGGGAAGTCCTTCCGACTGGAATGTTTTTGGCAGGGTCGGGTTGAGATGTTTTAGTGTTTTCGAAAACAGGAGGCCTGAAATAATAACGGTCGGTATCGCGATAACGATCCCGTACATCAGTGTTTGTCCCATGTTTGCCTTCAATTGGGCGACGAGCCCGACTGGCGAGGGATGAGGAGGAAGAAATCCGTGTGTTACCGACAACGCGGCCATCATTGGGAGGCCAACATAAACGGCGGGAAGTTTATAACGATAAACGATGGATGCGATCAGTGGGAACACCAGTACGAACGCAACGTTGTAGAACAAGGGGATGCCGATCACAAACCCGGTGATCATCATGGCAACCTGGAGATACTTTTCTCCGAATGCCTTCATCAATCCCGAAGCGATTTGTTGTGCTGCCCCGGTTTCGGCAACGAGCTTGCCAAGCATAGCACCCACAATGATCACGATGACCAGTCCGCCGAGCATGGAGCCAACGCCGGTCTCGAGTGTCTTGCCGATTTTGGAAGGCTCTACTTCCAACAGCAGAGCGGCTGTGATCGATGTTATGAGGAATGCCAGGAATGCATTGATCTTAAACCATGTGATCAACACGATCAGGAGTGCAATGCAAAGAATGACGATGAATATCGACACTATTAGAACTTGTCGGGGATCTGGATGATGCGTATAACGATCTCGTGCGGGTCCCCGTCTTTATCCACCAGGCTGAATTTCACCATTGGGTTGTCGCGATTGATATTGCTTTCGATGTTGACGATCTGGTTACCCTGAACGTGTTTCTGAATATCCTTTTGAAGAATGATCAGCGCGTTGGCAAAGTCAACTTCGAGTGAGCTAGGATTGTAGGCTGCAGTTTTCATTAATAGAATTTACGCTTACCACCTGATCAAAGCGGAGGCCCAGGTGAAGCCGCTTCCAAATGCCGCTAAACAAATTAAATCATTTTCTTTGACTCTTCCTTCTGCCCATGCTTCGCTTAGCGCGATGGGTATAGAGGCAGCGGTCGTGTTCCCATACCTCATGATGTTGTTATACACCTGGCTATCGCTCAACTGCATCTTGTCTTTAACATACTGGCTGATGCGAAGGTTAGCCTGGTGAGGAACCAACAGACTGATATCATTTTTCGTGAGTCCATTCGCCTGCAATGCTTCGTTGATCACTTCCATGAAACGAACCACGGCATGCTTGAACACATTGTTCCCGTTCATCACCAGTTTGTACGAGGTGGTATCCAGTATCTGGTCGGGCTGACGTTGCGCATGCGGGCGGCTGCTGCCGGGATCTTTGAGATAAAGCTCCTCGGCAAAGCGTCCGTCGGAGTGGAGATGTGTCGACAGGATGCCCTGCTTGTCTGAAGCCTGCAGGATGGCGGCGCCCGCGCCGTCGCCAAAGATCACTGCGGTGTTGCGACCGCGGGTGGTAATGTCGAGTGCGGTCGACTGGATCTCGGCGCCCACCACCAGAACGTTTTTATACATGCCGGTCTTGATGAACTGGTCGGCTATCGAAAGGGCATAAATGAAGCCCGAGCAGGCGTTGCGGATGTCGAGCGCGGGGATGGTGTCGAGACCCAGCTCGCGTTGGAGTAGTACCCCGGAGCCGGGGAAAAAGTAGTCGGGCGTAATCGTTGCGAAGACGATGAACTCTATGTCTTTTTCGGTGAGGTTGGCGCGTTTCAGGGCCATCCGTGTGGCTTTCGCAGCCATGTTTGCCACCGTGTCGTGTTCCGGGTTCATCCAGCGCCGCTCTTCGATACCCGTCCGCTCCACGATCCACTCGTTCGAGGTATCGATGATCTGTGACAGGTATTGATTGGTGATGACCGTTTCAGGAACGTGATGACCTAAGCCGACAATCCTCGAGTAAGGCATGTTTTTTCGTTTAGTGAAGTGCTCCGAACAGCACAAGTTATGATAAAAAATGTGTGTTTTTTTCTTATTTTAGGTTTGTGAAGACCCTAATACTAATAGTTCTGGGAGTGTTCTTTACTCTTGATCTGACCGCTCAAGTCATATTCAGGAATGATTTTATAATTGGCGGGAGAGAACGAAGGATCGAGAACGTCGGGATTACTCATATCACAGTCAACCTCGGAAGATTTCCCAACTGGAATCAGTTATTCAATGGAAGAGGTGGGAGGACTTTAGTAATTGATGTACGAGCTCTCCGTGGACAGAAGACCTCGTACACTTACACTGAGATTGCTGAAAAGATCTACATGCCTGCTATATACACCGGGCAGGTGACGCAAAAGGTTCCGTTTTTCTTATTGCTGCCTCCTCCGAATGCCAACCTGATCTTTGAGTTCAAACCAAAGTTTGCGTTTACAAAACTACGTTGACAATTCGGCCCTGTACAACGATCACCTTCTTCGGTGTTTTTCCATCGGTCCATTTCTGAACTATTTCTGAAGCGAGCACTTGTTTCTCGATATCTTCCTTCGGCATGTCGAGCGCAAAGTTTATCTCTGTGCGCACCTTACCGTTGATCGATATCGGGTAATTGAATGAGCTTACGGCGAGATATTGTTCGTCGTATGCAGGGAAGCGTTCGTTCAGAACAGTGGTCTTATGACCGAGCAACGACCATAGTTCTTCGCAGATGTGCGGAGCGAACGGCGATAATGCGATCACCAACGGTTCAACGATCTTTCGTTTGTTACACTTCAGTGATGTCAGTTCGTTCACACAGATCATGAACTCACTCACGGATGTGTTGAAAGAATAGTTGACAACGTCTTGCTCTACTTTCTTGATGGTCTTGTGCAGCCACTTTAACTCGTCTTTTGTCGGTTCTGCGTCGCTGATCTTCAGGTTGCCCTGGTTGTCGTGGATCAGGTTCCAGAATTTTCTCAAGAACTTATAGACCCCATCGATGCCGTTGGTATTCCATGGTTTGGATGCTTCGAGAGGCCCGAGGAACATTTCGTACATGCGGAGTGTGTCGGCGCCATAAGAGTCTACAATGTCATCGGGATTGACGACGTTGTAATAGGCCTTGCTCATTTTTTCGATGGCGGATCCACAAATGTATTTGCCATCTTCAAGAATGAATTCAGCGTCGGCGAAATCAGGCTTCCACTTTTTGAATGCTTCAGTATCTAACTCCAGGCCATTCACAATACTGATGCTCACATGCAATGGGTCTGCCTTATACTGATCTTTCAAATTAAATGATACAAACTTATTTGTATCCCTTATCCTATACACAAACCTCGAATCCCCTGTGATCTTCCCCTGGTTTATCAACTTCTTAAACGGCTCGTCGAAATTCAAATAACCTAAATCATTCAACACCTTCGTCCACAAGCGTGCGTATAACAGGTGCGCTACAGCGTGCTCTGAACCCCCGATATACACATCCACCTGTCCCCAATAATCCAACGCCTTTTTATCGGCGAAAGCCTTATCGTTTTGCGGATCCATGTAACGCAGGAAGTACCATGCGGCCCCGGCGTGTGTTGGCATTGTGTTCGAGTCTCTCTTCTCGTTGCCATTAATGTTGATCCAATCCTTCAGGTTTGCCAAAGGACCTTCGCCGGTACCCGACGGTTTGAAGTTGGTGGTGGGTGGCAACAACAACGGAAGGTCTTTCTCTGCCATCGCATATGGTATGTCGTTGCGATAGATAACGGGGAATGGCTCGCCCCAGTAACGTTGGCGACTCCAACCCGCATCACGCATCTTGTAGTTCACCTGGCGTTTGCCGACGCCCAGTTCTTCAACTTTATTCACAACGGCCTGCATGGCGTCTTTCATCTTCATGCCATTGAGGAAGCCTGAATTTTCCAGCGTGGCATCGTAGGTGGGGTTTGCTTCGTTGCCGTTGAAATGCGACCCAATAATATTGGTGATGGGTAACTTGAAGTGCTTTGCGAATTTGAAGTCACGCTCGTCGCCACAAGGTACACCCATGATTGCACCGGTGCCGTATCCGGCCAACACGTATTCACTTATCCAGATAGGAACCTCGCGACCACTCAGTGGATTGATGGCGAATGCGCCGGTAAATGCACCTGTGATCTTCTTCACCTCGGCCATACGGTCGACTTCCGAACGACTTTCGACATATTTCAAATATTGATCGACGTCCGCTTGCTGGGCTTGCGAGGTTATCTCTTTAACCAGTTCGTGTTCAGGGGCCACGACCATAAAATCAACTCCGAAAATTGTGTCGGGACGTGTAGTAAAAACGGCAAGCTCCTTTGAGGTTGCCCTCTCACTTTTCACTTTAAAGTTGATCCTTGCTCCCGTGCTCTTGCCGATCCAGTTGCGCTGAATTTCTTTCATCGACTCACTGAAGTCGATCTCTTCGAGGCCTTTCAGTAACCTGTCGGCATATTCTGTAATGCGCAGGCTCCACTGGCGCATTTGTCTTTTCACCACGGGGAATCCGCCGCGATAGCTTACGCCGTTGATGACCTCATCGTTGGCCAACACGGTACCCAACGCCTCACACCAGTTTACGTCGGTGTATGCCAGGTAGGCGAGGCGATACTCCATCAGCACTTTCTGTTTCGTTTCTTCATCGAACGATTTCCAGTCTGAAGCAGAGAATGTTTCGGAGTTGTTGATCTTAAACTTAGTGTTGGGGAAAGGATGATTGACGTTTCCTTCTTTTTCAAAGATTGATATCAACGACTGGATGCGTTCGCCTTTTTCGGCTTTGCGGTTGAACCAGCTGTCGAAGATCTGCAGGAAGATCCACTGGGTCCACTTATAATATTTGGGATCACAGGTTTGTACTTCGCGGCTCCAGTCGAAGCAGAAGCCGATTTTGGCCATCTGTTTCTTGAAGTTTGAAATGTTTTGTTGTGTGGACACGGCAGGGTCGATGCCATGTTCGAGAGCATACTGTTCGGCAGGCAGGCCGAAGGCGTCGAAACCCATGGGGTGCAGGACGTTGAAGCCCTGAAGGCGTTTGAAACGGGCGACGATGTCGGAGGCGATGTAGCCCAGCGGGTGGCCGACGTGGAGGCCGACCCCGGAAGGATAGGGGAACATGTCGAGGACATAGTACTTCGGTTTGGAGGTGTCGTTAGAAACCTTGTAAACCTGGGTGTTTTGCCAGTGTTGACGCCATTTTTCTTCGATGCGGCGTATCTCGTCTTTGCTGTACTCGGACATGGATTGTATAGATGAACCGCGAATTTAAGAAAAAAGAGGGTGGGAGGGTAATGGAGGGACGGAGGTAAATGCGGGGTGTCGCGGGGGTGCGCGGAGGGCACGCGGAGGTACGCAAAGGTTTTAAGGTTTTCGGGACAGTTAATCCCCCCACAGGCTTATGTTCTCCTGAGACTTAATGTTCCCTGAGACTTAATGTTCTCCTGAGACGTAATGTTCCCCTGGAGACTTAATGTTTCCCGGAAACTTAATGTTTTCGCCGAGAGACTTTATGGTTTTCCTGACACTAATGCTAACCTCCACAGCATTGCTTCATAAATCATAGCTACTTGCTCAAAAAAAAATTATGGAATGGGACGACACGAAAATCGAAAACAAGATTGCACCCGCGATCATTGGTTTTGCTATGAAGGTGCACACGAAATTTGGACCGGGCCTGCTCGAGTCAGCTTACCGCGAGTGCCTTGCTTATGAATTAAGAAGGGCGGGGTACAAGGTAGATTCTGAAAAATCTTTACCGTTGGTGTATGAGGAAGTGAAGTTAAATCATGGCTATCGCATGGACCTCCTGGTGAATGACCGGGTGGTGGTTGAAGTAAAGTCGGTCGATGCTGTTATGGATGTGCACGTGGCACAGGTGTTAACTTATCTTAAAGTTGGGGGTTACCGGTTAGGTTTACTCCTGAATTTCAGAACATCTCATCTCCGCGATGGCATTCGTAGGGTGGTAAACAACTTGTAGGAGGAGGTTCAGCTTATATAAGAGTTAGTGTGCATATCAAGAGTTTGTGTAAACAAGCATTATCATGAATTAACACAACATTATAAACAGTTAGCCAAACATTATAAACAGTTAGCACAAACATTATAAAGAGTTAGCACAAACATTATCATTATAAAGAGTAGTGTAAAACAAACATTCCCTTAGCGCACCTCCGCGCGTCCTCCGCGCGCCACCGCGACACCCCGCATTAAACCCCACCCCGCATTAAACCACACCCGCATTTTCACTCCCACCCTTCAATTCCTTATCACCACCTTATCCCTATAAACCCTCTCCCTCGTCCTCACCTCCACCACATATATCCCATTCGCCATCATCCACACCGGTATCTCTGTCGTCTCCTCCAGGTCCCCCTCCAAATGTGTCACCATCTTCCCTGCCGGATCATACATCGTTATCATCTTAATCTCTTCCTCGCCCCTCTTCACATACAACCTCGCCTTCGACGGATTCGGATACACCACAGGAAGCCCCTCCTTCGTATCTCCCACACCCACCATGAACGACAGCGCTACCGGTGCCGAATAACTTACGCGACCATCAGTTGCAGTGATCCTCAGTCGATAATAAATAAAACCTTCCGGGGGCTTCGCATCCTTCGATGTGTACGCAAGAGTAATGTTCCCATCGTTCTTCGCAGCCACCGTATCGATATCATTATAGTGCAGATTATCAGCACTCCGTTCTACCGTAAAAGATTGGATTTCGTTTTCAAGTGTCGTTGTCCACGCCAGGTCTACCGTATTCTCCAGGTTCACCGTCGCAGTGAAATGCTGCAGTTCCACATCGAGCAGGCCCGAGAACAGGTAGCTGTCGACCTTCGCATGCGTGAGCATATTGATATTGTGACTCGTAAGGGCAATGCCCGCATATACAGGTGTATTCGTTCCGAAGCCAACATCAACAGGGTTGCCCAGCTGCGTCCATTCAATGCCATCCGGCGATATAAACCCCGTGAAAGTCGATCCCGCTTTGACGAGCTTAACCCAGTAAGGCTCCGATATTCCACCCTGAACTTTCTCTTCACCCGTGAGCCCATCTGTTGACGCCCGGTATTGGAAAGCTGCACCGTTCTGGCTCGATATGATCACCATCGCGTGACGCGATCCTGGAGCAAGGCTCTCACGGATCATTACACCGCACTTGTTCCAGGCATTGGCTGAATCCATTTCAACCACGCGCGCCAGCACTTCACCATCGCCGGTGATCGTGCGGTATGTGTATCTAAACCCATCGGAATAATCCCAGATGTCGTTGCCCGATGCGGAGAGTGTGAACACACCATCGCTATAGCATGCCGATCCCGCAAAGTTGATGTCGCCAATGTCTTGCGTGTTCCATCGCGTCGGCAGCGGGGCACAATTTGCATCACAAAGTAGTGTTGAAAATGATGTAGTCGCCGAGAAATCGCTCGTAGTAGTCGCATTACAAACACCCTGTACCGCGAAAAGGTAATCGCTCGAACATGCAAGTGTGGTGAGTTCTAATGTTGGCGCCGACACTTTTACGGTGTTCCACGCCTCCGCCGACACAGTCTTAAACTGCACGTTGAATTCTGTGAGACCGTTCGCATTCCAGTTCAACGTTGCCGATGTACCATAGATGTTTGTTACGTTAAGCCCCGATGGTGTTGCGCACGCACTCGTTGTCGGGCTGCCATAAACTTCAAATTCAAAAATAGAATAGCCGTATATCGTTCCTCGTTTCACACCCTGCATCTTCACGTAACGGCCTGTGCCGTTGAGAAGAAGCTCGTTCTCCAGGCTGGTATTCTCTTTAATGTTCACCAGCGTAGTCCAGCTCTCCGCATCTTCGGATACCTGGATAAGAAAATCTTTGCCATACGCGTCTTCCCACTTTATGCGTACCCCACACAAATCAAAACGACCACCAAGATCGACATACATGTATTCATTGTCTGACTTACTACTGCTCCATCTCGTTGTTGTATCGCCATCAAAAGCATTTGTTATGGGAAACTGTTCAGCTTCCTGGGTTGTCGCTACTGCAGTTTTCTTACTTGCGATATTCTCGCCCGTACATGTTGTTGCCAGGGTCTTTCCGGTCAGACCATAAACATTAAGCATATTTGAAAAGCTCGCGAGATATACTTTACCGTTTGCGATGGTCGGACAGGAAAACTTCGCGAAGTTGCCCGGAGAGTCAGCGGCAGACTTCGACGAGTTCCAGATCTCCTTCGTCACATCGCTCGCCGAGAAAGCATGCAGTATCCCGGGACGAACCGACTGGTTTGCGTCTCCATTCGCAGCATGACTTGCCCAAAGGATCGCCGAACCATCGTCGGAACCATTCGACGACACCGAGAGAAACGCGCCCGTGTTACCGATAGGTCCCTGCACTCCACTGCTGAGCGAGCCATTCATGTCGATCAGGTTGGTACCACGATCGTACCGGAATGCACGCAACAACCCGTTCTCCGACCAGGAGTACACATATTCCTGCTCAAGTCCTTTGTAGTATGCAAATGATGAACGCAGGTGCGCCGTCGAGCCGAGGTCGATCACCTGCAGACTTGCATCGGTCGTCGGGTTGAATCCACCCATATTATTTCGGTCTACCACGTAGATCTTTCCGTCTTTCGAACCCGTCATTGCCCGGGTCGTATTTGGTATCAGCAACATGCCCGTAACACCGAGGTCCAGGTCGGCAGCTACAAGACGTTCCACATCTTTTGGCGAGAAGAATGAGCTCACGGTGAGTGTTCCATTCGAAGGCGTAAGCTTCAGTGTGCTCTCGCCACGGTTTATCGGATCGGAGATGTTACTGCCCAACCCCGGAGTACCGTTTCCTACTGCGAGATAAATGTTACCATCTGCATCGGCAGCAGGTCCACCGCCAGCCATCCAGATGCCGCCTTCTTTACCTTCGGGTGTGGTGCAATAAACGATCTTCTGCTCAAGACTTTCTTTGTCGTACCCCAGCATCCATCCGTGATACGGACCCCACGTGCAATGTGAAGCCCATGTGATGTAAACAATACCATTCAATAGCAACAAACCCGATCGCTGGTTTTGTTTGAAAGGGTCGAAGTTCAGTTTACCACCCTGGCTTCCTTCGCCGTTGCCATTCACTTGAGCGGCGATAAGTTTGGGGCTGCCTGCCTTTTCCTGGCCTGTCGTGATATCCAAAGCGTGAAGGAATTGCTGGTAAGTTCCCGAGGTATTGTTGCGACTGCGTGCAACGAGATAGATCGTGTTGGTCAGAGTATCGATCACCGGTGTTCCAACGATACCAATGTTGCCCGAATAATCGCGGTAGAACCCATCGCATGCGCCCGACATATCGGTGTTCTTTACTGGTCTTGAATCGGGCTGGGTAAGGTTCACGTGCCAGTATGCTCCGCTGGCAGAGTCGGCATCGAACGCGTATACCGAGTTGTTGACCGTAGCGACGTACACCACGTTCCTCGGGCCGGCGGCCATGGGAACACGTAAGGCAACCAACGGCTGCGAGTAGGTCTGGTCGTCGACGGCGAGGCTGAAAAGCTTGCCGAACGAGCCCAACTTTACGTTGTTAGTGTTAAGGATCTTTTCGTTGGGATACCAACCTGACCTGTCGTGGTTGTTGTGTTGAGTTGTTACGCCCGGCTGGGCGATTGTAATTATGCTGTGGGAGACAATACTTAAAAATATAGCGATCCCTAAAAACCTCTTCTTCACCTTCTCGTGCCCTCCGCAAGGCGCGTCGCAAAATTTTTGCCAGTGCTGATTGCCTACCTCTGGTTCACTTTCAGCTTCCGTTGTGGGGAAGAATGTACCTAACGTGGTCGCCGGATTCCAACAGTCCATCTGTAGCAGGCGACAGTTCAGTGACCCTTTTTTTCAAGAATGAAGTGCGGAGGCCTCTTTTGCCTCATGAAGCACACATTTATCCTCTTACTGTTCACGATCAGCGCCGCCGCACAGACGCAGATCGCGGGAAAAGTGACCGATGAAAAAGGCGAAGCTATCCCGGGCGCCAATGTTGTAATCCGCGACACCTACGATGGCACGAGCACTGCCTTCGACGGCACATTCAGGTTTACAACCGAAGAGAAGGGAACTCATTTTATCGATGTCACCTTCGTGGGATTCAAATCGTTCCAGCAACAGGTCGACGTCAAAGGGGCATCTATCGACCTGCAGGTGATCCTTAAGGAAGACATCAACCAGCTTGATGCAGTGGTGATCTCTGCGGGCTCGTTCACAGCTGGCGAAGAAAAACGACGCACCATTCTTAAAGCAGTAGACATTGCAACCACGGCAGGTGCCACCGCCGACATTGCCGGGGCACTCAATACACTTCCCGGTACGCAAAAAGTCGGCGAAAGCGGAAGGCTCTTTGTTCGCGGTGGCGATGGTCGCGAGGCACGCACGTTCATCGACGGCATGGCGGTGCTCGATGCATACGGACCTTCGGCACCGAATACTCCTTCGAGAGGAAGGTTTCTCCCATTCATGTTCAAAGGAACAAGCTTCAGCACCGGTGGCTATTCGGCAGAATATGGCCAGGCATTGTCGTCGGCGCTCGTGTTGAATTCGAAAGACAAAGCCGATATGAACCAGACCGACATAGGCTTGCTGTCGGTAGGAGCCGACGTTGCGCAGACCATCGCCGGCGAACGTTCTTCGTGGACGGGGAAAATCCAGTACACGAACATCACTCCGTACTTCAATCTTATTCGTCAGCGTGTGGATTGGTTTTCTGCCCCGGTGTCGGTCGAAAGCAGTACGGCGTATCGCCGTCAGGTTGGCAAAGATGGTAAGGACGGTATGCTTAAGTTCTTCGGAAACTTCAACCGGTCGAACCTTGCCATGTACAATCATGACATTGCACAGCCGGAGATCAAACAACTTTATGATCTCACAAACACTTACGGTTATGGCAACGGATCGTACCAGCAATCACTGAATGACAAATGGAATGTTCGTGGAGGTTTGTCGTACACCTACAATGCAAATGACGTGAAGCTCGATGGTTCGCCGTTGGGAGAGGCAGAGAAAGGAGTTCACGGGAAAGTTGTATTGGAGAATTCAGTAAGCGATAATGTGGAGGTAAGGATCGGGACTGAAGCAATATCGAGAAGCTATGATGCTTATCGCGACACGCTCGCTCAAAAATTTTATGAAACAGTTTATGCCAGCTTTGCCGAAGTGCAGGCGTACGCCAATAAGCATCTTGTGGTAAAGGGTGGCGGTCGGGTTGAATATAATTCGCTCAATCAACAGGCTGGCGTCGATCCACGTGTATCGGTTGCTTACAAGCCAGGCGAAGGCGGCCAGTTCTCATTTGCGTACGGGCGTTTCCGCCAAAGCGCAGCCAACCAGTACGTGCGTGTAAACAACAACCTGGGATCGGAACGCGCAGAACACTTCATTGTCAACTACCAGGTGGTGAACGATAACAGGACATTAAGGGTCGAGGCATACTATAAAAAGTATAACGACCTGGTGAAATTCTTCAACGGCGATGTGAACCGCCCGATGAGTAATGGCAACGGCTTTGCCCGCGGCGTGGAATTTTTTTGGAGAGACAGTAAGACTTTCAAAAATGTAGACTACTGGATCTCCTATTCGTTTCTCGACACCGAGCGCGACTACCTGGCGTTTCCATACAGTGCAACACCATCGTTTGCTTCGAAGCACAACTTCAGTTTCGTTTACAAACATTTCTTCACGTCACTGAAGTCGCAACTTGGTCTTACCTATTCCTTCAGCAGCGGTCGTCCTTACTTCGACCCGAATTCGGAGAAGTTCAACGGGTCACTTACCCCGTTTTACCAGGACGTGAGTGCCAACGTCAGCTATCTCCCGCGGAACTGGCTCATCGTTTACGCTTCGTGCACAAACCTCCTCGGACGCAACAACATTTTCGGGTACGAATATGCAGCAACCCCCGATGCGAACGGCCTGTATGCGAGCCGTGCATTAAGGCAGGCTGCGAATAGATTCTTATTCCTTGGCGTGTTTATTACCATCTCAAAAAATAAATCTGTTAACCAATTACCAAATCTCTAATTATGAAAACAACAATCATCCTTATCGCAACATTCGTCCTGACGAACGTATTCGCCGACAAGTACACCGACCAGATGACGAAGAACATCGACGCAGTTTACAAGGCCGCGACTATCGAAGAGCTTCAGAACGCAGTAAACAGCTTTGAAAGAATTGGCGGAGCGGAGAAGTCAAAGTGGGAGCCTTTCTATTACGCTTCTTTTGGTTACATCATGATAGCTAACCGTGAAAAGGATGCAGCGAAGAAGGACGGTTATCTCGACCTGGCGAAAGGAGCACTCGACAAAGCTGCAGCAGTTAAGCCAGATGAGTCGGAGATCGTCGCACTCGAGGGATTTATTTACATGATCCGCGTGTCGGTAGATCCTGCTTCGCGCGGACAGAAGTATTCATCACTGGCCGGACAGGCTTATGGAAAAGCGATCGGGCTCAATCCACAGAACCCGCGTGCCCATGCGCTGCTTGCACAGTTGCAGCTCGGTACTGCCCGGTTCTTTAACCAGGCTCCGACAGAAGCATGTGAGACTGCGAAGAAAGCGGTTGCATTATTTGACTCTTCGAGGCCGGAGAGCCCGGTTGCTCCAATGTGGGGACGCGGAATGACAGAAGAATTGGTTAAAAACTGCCAATAATTTTTTTTAAACTATTTTTAAAGCCGTGCGCAAGTTCTGCCTCGAAAACTGGAAAACATTTATCTGGCTTACACTCGCCGGCTTCGCAATGACCGTGCTGTGGGTGCCGCCGTGGGAGCGGCCCCTTATCTCTTACCTTAAGGTCGGATCTTTTACATCACTGCTCTGGAACACCATGTGGTTAGGAAACGCGTACACTGGCAACCTCGTTTCCAGGCGACTGTCGTGGATGGAAGAGCCTGTAAAACGCTTCCTTGTCGGCATGGTTGTAATGATCGCTTATACCCTTACGGCTCTCTTCGCGATCGTGTTCTTTTATGAATTCGCTTTGGGTATGAGATTCTATGGCGACGTAACCCAACTGATCTGGACAACCCTCAGTATTACGTTTGTCATCTCATTGTTCATGCACGGACGTTCTTTCCTTGGTCACTGGAAGACTGCCGAATTGAACGCCGTTGAGCTTCAGAAAGAAAGCATGAAGGCACAGTACGACAGCCTGAAGAGCCAGGTGAACCCGCACTTTTTATTCAATAGCCTCAATGCCCTTACCAATCTTATCTATGAAGACCAGGACAAGGCAGCGAGGTTTGTAAAACAACTGTCAGAAGTGTACAGGTATGTTCTCGACACGCAGGGTAAAGAAGTAGTGTCGCTCGACGAAGAAGTAAAATTTCTGAAGTCTTATTTGTTTCTTCAACAGATCCGCTTCGGCGACAAGTTGAAGGTCGAACTGCAGATCGATTCTATGAATGTGCAGGTCGCCCCGCTTGTATTACAGATGCTCGTGGAGAACGCGATCAAACACAACATTATTTCTACCGATCAACCATTGATGATAAAAATATCGGGAGAGAAGGACAGTATCATCGTTGAGAATAACATCCAGAAGAAGAACGTGCTTCCCGAAGATTCGAAAGGTATTGGTTTGGAGAACATTCGTCGCAGGTATAGTTTTCTCGGTAAGACACCCGTCGAGGTAATCGATACCGGTGAACTGTTTACGGTAAAGTTGCCTGTACTATGAACGTTCTCATCATCGAAGACGAACCCGAAGCTGCCGCACGGCTCACCACTCTGCTAAAAGAGATCCGTCCCGGT